>NZ_JBQLZM010000146.1:0-57236 GCF_052168275.1 Parasphingopyxis sp.
CGCCTCAGCCCCGAGCTACCCGAACGGATAGCTTTCGATTTGCCGGACATATATGGATGATGTCGTGAAGATGCGGCGACCGACGCATTCGCCGTCCCGCGGAGGAATGACGAAATCTTCGATCGAGTATCGCGGAGATGACAGGGGCTTGGCACCGTCCTGTCGGGAACGAATGCGGGCGGACCCGGAAGGGCGGAGCGATACCGGCAATCCGCGTTTCACGAGAATGAGGACGGACAAGGCGATGATCCAATGAGCGAAATTCTGCTGACCAATGTGCGGATAATCGATCCTGAAGCCGAGACCGTCTCCGACCGCGCCGA
Source organism: Parasphingopyxis sp. (assembly GCF_052168275.1). Classification (GTDB taxonomy): domain Bacteria; phylum Pseudomonadota; class Alphaproteobacteria; order Sphingomonadales; family Sphingomonadaceae; genus Parasphingopyxis. Next base: position 324 of record NZ_JBQLZM010000146.1, read on the forward strand.
TCTCAAGGTAAGGGACGGGCGGATTGCCGAGATCGGATCGGCGCTCGACGGCGATTCCATCGAAAGGATCGATGCCGAGGGGCGCTTCCTGATGCCGGGGTTGATCGACTGCCACGTCCATCCCTTCCTCGCCGACACCAATCTCGCCCGGCTGAGCGAGGTGCCGCCGACTCTGATGAGCGCGCGGGCAAGCCATATCCTCGAAGGCATGCTCCAACGCGGCTTTACCACGGTGCGCGATGCGGCCGGCGCCGATTGGGGCATCAAGCAGGCGGTCGAGGACGGCCTGATCCAGGGACCGCGCCTGTTCATCGCCGGGCGCGCGCTGAGCCAGACCGGTGGCCATGGCGATTTCCGCTCGCGGACTGATGACCGTGACGTCTGTCATTGCCAGCACGCGCTGGCCTTTACCTCGCGCATCGCCGACGGGATCGACGATGTCCGCCGCGCGGTGCGCGACGAACTGCGCAAGGGCGCGGACCAGATCAAGATCATGGTATCCGGCGGGGCATCTTCGCCGCACGACCCGCTCGAGTGCAACCAGTACAGCCCGTCCGAGATCGCCGTGATTGTCGAGGAGGCGGAACGCCGCGGCACCTATGTGATGGCCCATGCCTATGGCGCCGACGCCATCCGCGTCGCGCTCGAATGCGGTGTGCGGACGATCGAGCATGGCAACATGATAGACGAGGCAACCGCGGCGCTGGCCGCCGAGAAGGGGGCCTATCTCGTGCCGACCCTGATCACCTATGAAGTGCTTGCCGAGTCCGCGGCAGACAGCGGGTGGAGCGAGGCCATGCTGGCGAAGCTCGCGCGCGTGCGCGAAGCCGGACTGGAATCGATCCGGATCTGTCGTGAGGCGGGCGTCAAATTGGGGCTCGGCACCGATCTGCTCGGCGACAGCTTCGATCATCAGTCGCGCGAATTCCTCGTCCGTTCGCAGGTGGAAAGCCCGGCGCAGATCTTGCATTCGGCGACCCGGGTCAATGCCGAGATATTGGGACGGGAAGGCGAACTGGGCGTGATTGCGGCCGGTGCGATCGCCGATCTGCTGCTGCTCGACGGCAATCCGCTCGACGATCTGTCCGTCCTGCAGGATCAGGGCGCGCACATGCCGGTCATCGTCAAGCAGGGCGCGATCGTCAAAAACCGGCTGTGAAAAACCGGCGCGCCAATGGGTTCGCTGGAGCCTTCCGCCACGATGCTGGCGCGCATCGGCGTCCCCGGCTAACCGTTGGCGAGGCTTTGAGGCGGACGGGCAGATATGGCTGACGAGGAAGAACTGGGCGGCGAAGACGGCTGGATCGTTGTCAGCAAGTTCGCCCCCAGCCGGCCCAATATCAGTCTGGTCGATCGCGCCCGTCTGATCGGTCGGCTCGAAGCCGGCCTGTCCGCCAAGGCGATATTTCTCGTCGCGCCGGCGGGCTTCGGCAAGTCGACGCTGCTTTGCCAATGGTATGACGCGCGGCAAGGCGAAGGCGACATCATCGGATGGCTCAGCCTGGACGAAGCGGATTGCGCGGCCGGGCAGTTTCTCGCCTATATCACCCTTTCCCTGGCGGGCGCGGGTGCCGAACTCGGCCAGTTCGAAGTGGCGGCGCGCAACGGCTTCCCCGATTCCAGGCCGCAAGTGGTTCTGAGCAGCCTGATGCGCCGGATCGCGAATTTTCCCGAGCGCTGCGTGCTGATCCTCGATGACATGCATCTGGCGGCGTCGCCCGAAACCAGCGCGCTGCTGGACCAGATGATCCGCGAGGCTCCGCCCAACTTCACGCTGGTGCTGAACAGCAGGCTGGCGCCTCCGATCGATCTGCCGAGCTTGGTGGCAGCCGGCGATGTCGTGCAAATCGGGCCGGAACAACTGCGATTGACGCAGACGGAATCGAGCGCCGCGCTTGGGGGCCAGATCGAGGAGGCCGTTGCCCGGGAGATATTCGAGCTGACGGAAGGCTGGCCGGTCGCGGTCCAGCTGGCGCGCGTGCAGAAGCAGGCGCAACCCGACTCGGCCTTTCAATCGGGCATTTCATCCGGACTGATCGCTTCCTACCTCACCAAGCAGGTTCTCGACACGCTCGCGCCGGACGTGCGCGAATTCCTGCTCAACATGAGCGTGCTGGAGCAATTCAACGCCTCTCTCGCCGATGCCGTGTGCGGGTCGAACAACAGCCTCGCAATGCTGCGCGCGCTCGAGAGCTTCAGCGCGCTGCTTGTTCCGACCGATGTCCATGGCGGATGGGTGCGGCTTCATCATCTGGTTGCGGAGTATCTGCGCGAAACGCTGCTGGCCGAGGCTCCGGCCCGCGTCGTGGAGCTTTACGGTGCGGCCAGCGCCTGGTTCGAGGCGAACAATCAGCTCATCGCCGCCGTCCGCTACGCGCGGCTGGCGGAGGACGACGAGCTCGTCGAGCGCCTGATACTCGATGCCGGCGGCTGGTCGATCATTCTGACCGAGGGCATCAACGTGATGCGGACCTTGTTGCGGCTGGCGCCCGAACATCTGATCTCCAGCAGCGCGCGGCTGATGATCGCCAAGTCCTATCTGTGCTGCAAAGACGGAAAATATCAGGAGGCGCGAGGGCTTCTCGATGCGTCCGAGGCGCTGCGTCCGGCGGACTCGGGCGACGCCTATGAACGCGATCGGCGCCTGGTGGGCTCGATGATCGGCGCCTATGAGGACACGCGGGACTGGACGGTGCGCACCGCCGCGCGCGACATGCCGAGCCAGCTCGACGAATGGACGCCGCTGGAGGGCGGCACGCTCTTGTGCGAAGCGGCGATAGCGCTGTTCTCGTGCGGCGAACTCGATCGGGCGCAGGACAATATCGAGCTGGCCTTTCGCGAGATGCGGCGCAGCGGATCGGTCCTGGGGCTCAACTATTGCTACATCCACGCCGCCACCCATGCGCTTTATTCGGGGAAATTCGACCTTGCCAAGGCCAACATCGCGCAGGCGCTGGATCTGGCGGAGAATAATTTCGGATCGGACAGCGGACTCAAGAGAATGGCGCAGGTCGTGGATTTCGCGATCCGCACCTGGGCGGGCGAGGTCGAGAAGCCGGAGATCGACGAATTCTCGAGCGTTTTAGGGCACATCGAGAAAAACGACGGCTGGACGGAGGTCTACCTTGTCGGTCTCGATGCGGGCGTGGCGGCATGCGAACAGCATGGCGAGCTGGGTACCGCCGCCGAGCTTTGCGACCGCATGCTCGAGCTTGCAAAGCGCCGCAGCCTCACACGGCTCGAGCGGCAGGCGGTCATCCTCAAGATGCGCGGGGCGTATCTTCGCGGGCATGCGCATGAAGTCGCCGGCCTTGCCGACGAGGTCGGCAATTGGGTCCGGACCCATGATCTCAAGACGTCGCCGCGCGACTGGCAGAATCATTTCATTGCCGTTTCGAACCTGGCGATCGCCCGCAAGATGTCGCCCTCGATCGCGGCGAGCGCCGTGCGGCAGTGCATCCTCGACGGGCGCGAGCGCGGGGCCAGCTTCTTCGAGATCCGACTCCTCGTTTCGGAAGCGTTGCTGCTTTGGCAGCTCGACAAGAAGGAACGGAGCATCGACGCGTTGCGCGAAGCGCTGGCTATTGCCGCGCCGCAGGGAATTCTCGGCCCGTTCATCGGCCTCGAACCGCTCAAGTCGATCCTCGGCGGCCGGAAGATCGAAACGAGCCTGAACCAGGAAAATGTCCTGCTCGTGAATTTCGTGTCGCAGATTCAGAAACGGCGCGGGGAAATGCATCCCCAATCCGGCAACGAGTTGCTGAGCGCGCGCGAGCAGGAGATTCTCGAGCAGCTCGCCCAAGGCCGTTCGAACAAGGAAATCGCCCGAAGGTTCGAGCTGACCGAGAATACGGTGAAGTTCCACCTCAAGAATATCTACTCGAAGCTCGAGGTGAACCGGCGGACGGAGGCAGTCGCCGTCGCGCGCCAGACCAATCTCATCGATTGATCCCGGCCGGATCGAAACGCCGGCACCCCTACCTGTTCGGGTAGGTCCGAAAGACTTCGCCCCTCTTCTCGCCGATCGAACCACCCGATTGTTGCCGCCCGGCCAACATATCCGGTGCTATCGTCGACGAAATAGATCGAGAACCTTTGGGGGTGCCAACAATGAAAAAGTTCCTGCGCGCGACGCTTGCCACCACCGCTCTGGGCCTGAGCGGTGCCTTGATGATGGCGCCGGCCCATGCGCAAGATGCGCGTGCCGAGGCCAACGCCGAAGGTGCCGACAGCAACGTCATCATCGTGACCGCCCGCGGCCGCGATGAATCCCTGCTCGACGTGCCGATCTCGGAAACCGTATTCGACGCGCAGGCGATCGAGGATGCCAACATCCAGCGGGTGGACGATTTCATCGCCCTGACGCCGGGCGTCACCTTCTCGAACTCGCAGGATGCGGGAACGAACTTCATTTCGATTCGCGGCCTGTCCCAGACCCGGAACGGCGAACCGCCGGTCGCGGTGGTGGTCGACGACGTGCTGCAGGTCAATTCGCGCAGCTTCGACCAGCCGCTGTTCGACCTGGAAAGCGTCGAGGTTCTGCGCGGGCCGCAGGGTGCGCTCTATGGCCGGAACGCGACCGGCGGGGCGATCCTCATCAGCACCCGGATGCCGACCAACGACTTCGAGGGCTATGTCAACCTCCACGCCGGTACCGGCGGTGAATATGGCGCCGAAGTCTCGCTGTCCGGGCCGATCGTCGAAGACCGGCTGTTGTTCCGGATCTCCGGTAAATATGTCGATCGCGAGGGCTTTCTCGACAATATATTCCTGGACGACGAGGCGGATTATCTTGAAGATATCGCGCTGCGCGGCCATCTGCGCTTCCTTCCGTCGGACACGGTGACGATCGACCTGCGCGGCTCGATCGTGCGGACGGATGCGGGCTCGCTCAACTTCTCCTATCAGCCGGCGATCATCGATCCGGCATCGGGCCTGCCGACGGCGTTCGATTTCACGATCAACGATGCCGATCTGGTGGCGCGCGATTTCTTCGCCAACAATCTCGGGCTCGACGATCGCGACATCGACCAGCTTTCGCTGCGCGTGAACATCGATCTGGGCTTCGCCGATCTGAAATTCATCTCCGCCTATGACCGGATCACGCAGAGCACGGCAAGCGACCAGTTTCCCTATTCGGCCGCGAGCACGATCACGCCCTCGCCGGCATTTCCGTTCTTCGACGGGACCCAGTCGCAATTCTTCGATATCGAAACCTTCAGCCAGGAGGTCCGTCTGACCTCGAGATCGAACCAGCCTTTCCGCTGGATGGTCGGGGGCTATTATCTGGACACCAACCGGTTCGTTTCATCGTCGATCATGAACGATCTCGAACAGGGGATTGTGCGAATCCGGCGCCAACCGGTGCTCAACCCGTCAAATCCGCTCACCAGCTTCATCGCCGATGACAATGACAACGAGGCGTGGGCGCTGTTCTTCAACCTGGCCTACGATCTTTCCGACTCGCTGGAGCTGTCGGTCGCCGGCCGCTACGATCGCGACAGGCGCGTGCAGAATGTGGACCCCGGTCAGGGGCTCTACGACGGGGCGGGCAATATCATCGCGGCGATCGGGCAGCCCGGCGCTACCAATCGCGCGACGTTCGACCTGTTCCAGCCCAAGGTTACGCTGCGCTACCAGCCGAGCAATTCGGCGACGCTCTACGCTTCCTGGGGCAAGGGCTTCCGCAGCGGCCAGTTCAACCAGAACGGGGTCGGCGCGATCGCCGCCGGCGCCGGCGTGAACGGCGTTACCGACGTGCTCGATCAGGAGGAGACGGAAACCATCGAGGCCGGTTTCCGGGCCGAACTGGGCAGAGGCACGACGGTCAGCGGTGCCGTCTACCGGACCGACCTCAGCAATGCGCCCTACTTCGTCTTCATCGGGGCGGTCAGCGCGCAGGTGCTCGTGCCGATCGACGAAATCGACATCTTCGGCGTCGAGTTCGAAGGTTCGGCCGAGCTGGCCGACGGCCTGACCGCCTATCTCGGCGTCAGCTTCACGGACAGCGATATCGAACGGTATAGCGTCAATCCGGCGCTGGTCGGCAACGAGGCGCCCTATATCGCGAGCAATACGATCAATGCCGGCATCCAGTACCGGACCGATATTTCGGACTCGCTCGGCTTCTTCATCCGTGGCGATTTCGAGAATCGCGGCCGCCAGTTCTGGGATCCGGAGAACAGCACGGCCCGGTCGGCGATCCAGCTGGTCAACGCCCGGGTCGGTATCGAGGATCTGGACGGACGCTGGAGCTTTACGATCTCGGGCACGAACATCTTCGACGAAGTCTACAATTCGGAATTCGTGACCGGCGGCTTTGCCCATGCCGGTCAGCCGGATGCCTTCCGCGCCGACCTGCGGTTCAATTTCTGATGGATGCGGCGGCTGTGCTGCGACGATCCAGCGATCCTCGTGGCGGAGCCGCCCCAACCGGCGAGCGAGCCATGGCGAGGGATATCTACAGCTTCGCGTGCCGATATGGTGCGTTCAGCGTGCGGCTGGACTTCGCGGCTGCGCCCGAAACCTGCGCCTATTTCGCGCGGGCCTTCTCCAGCCCGGATTTCGTCGACGCGAGCATTTTCCGCATCGTGACCCAGGCGAACTCGTCCTTCCAGGCCTCGGTACCGATCGAGGTGATCCAGCTCGGTCTGGAACATGACGGCATGGGGCCGCTCGATCGCGTCACCCATGAGGATACGGACAAGACGGGTCTCAGGCATGTGCGGTGGGCGGTGTCCGCGGCGCGCTACGGCAGGGGCGAAGCGTATCCGAGCTGTTTCATCTGCATGCGCGACGAACCGGAGCTCGATCGCGGCGGCAAGCGGCATGACGACGGCGCGGGGTTCGCCGTGTTCGGCCGGGTGACGTCCGGTTTCGAAACCCTGGAGCGGGTTTTCGCGCAAGCCGGAGGCGAGGATTTTCTGCGCGAGCCGATACCGATCGCGCTGCGCTGACGACGACGGGAACGATCCGGTGTTGCGACACCGACAGAACAGGATGGATAGGATGGCGAAGTACAAAGTGTCGGCGGATATCGGCGGAACCTTCACGGATATCGTGGTGGAGGACGATGCCGGGGCGGTGCGCATCGGCAAGGTTCCCACCACGAAGGAAAACCCGGCTCTCGGCGTGTTGCAGGGCATCGGCCAGCTGGTTGGCGATGCTTCGGAGATCGACTTCTTCGTCCACGGCACCACCGTCGGCCTCAACGCGTTTCTGGAACGCCGCGGCGCCAAGACCATGCTGGTCATGACCGGCGGTATCAGCGACACTTATACGATCGCGCGCGGCCACCGCGAGGAGCTCTATAAGCTGCATTACCGCAAGCCCGAGCAGCTCGTGCCGCGGCGCAATGTCCATGAAGTGCGGGAGCGGCTGGCCTGGGACGGATCGGTCATTGCCGCGCTTTCCGAAGAGGATTTCGCGCCGATCATCGAGAAGGCGAAGGCGGAAGGCTTCGAAGCCATCGCGGTTTGCTTCCTTCATGCCTATACCAATCCGGCCCACGAACTGCGGGCGCGCGAGATCATCAAGGCGGCGCTGCCCGAGATATCGGTCTCGCTTTCGCACCAGGTTGCGCCCGAATGGCGCGAAGTGGAGCGGGCCTCCTCGACCGTGATGGATGCCTATGTCGCGCCGGTGGTCGAACTGTATCTGCGGACGCTCAAGGCCGAACTGGCCGAGTCCGGCATGACCAAGACGGTCCATGTGATGGGTTCGAGCGGCGGCGTGATGACCGATCGCCTGGCGACGGAGCGGCCCATCGCCACTCTGATGTCCGGACCGGTCGGCGGCAGTATCGGCGGCTGCGAGCTCGCGCGGCGCACCGGTATCGACAATCTGCTGTGCGTCGATATGGGCGGAACGTCGTTCGATCTCAGCCTGGTGGTCGATGGCCAACCCGAAATGACCTCCGAAACTGTGCTCGAGGGCCTGCCGCTGCTGATGTCGATCGTCAGCATCGACACAGTCGGCGCGGGTGGCGGTTCGATCGCATGGGTCGAAGCCGGAGGCTTGCGCGTGGGACCGAAGAGCGCGGGCTCCTATCCTGGGCCGGTATGCTACTCGCGCGGCGGAACCCAGCCGACCGTCACCGACGCGAACCTGTTTCTGGGCCGGTTGGGCGACGATTCGCTGCTCGACGGCAAAATGAAACTCGACAGCGAGGCCACAGGCGAAGCCTTGACGCAGCTCGGCGCGCAGATCGGACTGTCCGACCGCGAACTTGCCGAGGGAATTCTGGCCATCAGCAACGCCAAGATGGCCGACGCGATGCGCACGATTACGGTCGGTCAGGGCATCGACCCCCGCGATTTCACGCTTGTCGCGTTCGGCGGCGCGGGCCCGATGCATGCGGTGGAGCTGGCGCGCGAACTCGACATGAAACGGGTGCTGATCCCGCGTTTCCCCGGTACATTCTCGGCTTGGGGCATGCTGCAAAGCGATATCCGTCACGATCTCATGGCCAGCCATATCGGGTTGATGAGCGCTTTGGAGGAAGCGGTTCTCGAAGCGGAATTCGCCGTGCTCGAAGAGCAGGGGCGCGAGAAGCTGCGCGAGGAGAACGTACCGGGAGAAGCGATGGCCTTCGCCCGCTCGGTCGACCTGCGCTATCAGGGACAGGAGTATTCGATCAATGTTCCGATCGAGCGCGGCGATTCCATCGCGGCCGTGCTCGATCGTTTCCACTGGCTCTACGAACGGCGATATGGCCATTCGCAGCCCGAATCCGAGACCGAGATCATCAGTATCCGGCTCGCCGCCACCGGCAGTTTCGAGCATGGTGACGACGGGGCGGCATTCGAGCCGACACCCGGCGAGCCGCAGGTCGGCACGCGCGATGTGATCTTCGACGGCACCAATCACGCAACACCGATCGTGAAGCGCGAGCGCCTCGCGCCGGGCAGCGAGATGGCCAGCCCGGCTATCGTCGAGGAGGAAAGCGCAACTACCGTCGTGCCGCCCGGCTACACGATCGCCATCGACACGTTCGGAAACATGCTCATCGCCGCAGGAGAGAGCGCATGACCACCACCAGCCCGCATACCAACCCGGTCACGACCGAGATCATCCGCAACGCCTTCAACGCGATCGCGGAGGACATGAACGCCTCGCTGATCCGCAGCGCGTTCACCCCGATCATCTACGAGGGCAAGGACTGCGCGGTCGGCCTGCTCGACGAGAATGGCGATGTGCTCGGTCAGTCTCTGGGCCTGCCGCTGTTTCTCGGAAACCTCTCGCTCTGCGTGCAGATCATTGCCGAGATGAAGGGCTGGGACTATTACGAGGAGGGCGACGTCATCCTCCTGAACGATTCCTACATCGCCGGTACCCATCTCAACGACATCACCGTGATCATGCCGATCTTCCGGGAGGGGCAACGAATCGGCTTCGCGACGTCGCGGGCGCATTGGCTCGATGTCGGGGCGAAGGATGCAGGATCGCCGACCGACGCCTTCGAGATCTACCAGGAAGGCATGCGCTGGCCGCCGACCAAGGTTTACCGGCGCGGCGAACCGCAGGATGACATTCTCAATTTCATGCGGGCGAACAGCCGCTTCGGCGACGCGCTGATCGGTGACCTTCATGCGCAGATCGCGGCGGGGCGGACCGGCGAAAAACGGATGCGGGGGCTGATCGACCGCTTCGGCTACGACACCGTCAAGGCTGCGCGCGACGATATCTTTACGCAGTCCTCGGCCCTCGAGCGCGAGGCGATCGCTGCGATCCCCGACGGCGAATACAGCGCGGAGGGCTCGCTCGACAGCGACGGGATTTCCGACGAACCGGTGCCGGTCAGGCTGACCGTGCGCGTTGCGGGCGAGTCGATGGAGATGGACCTGACCGGATCGGCCCCGCAGACGGTCGGCGCGGTCAATTGCGGCTTCACCCAGACGGTTTCCGCCCTTCGGGTCGCATTCAAGCTGCTGGTCAATCCCGAACGTCCCGTCGATGGCGGCACTTTCAAGGCGCTCGAGGTGATCGCTCCCGAGGGGAGCATATTCCATGCCCAGGAGCCGGCCGCCTGTTCATGGTATTTCTCTTCGCTCGGCCTGCTTATCGACATGGTCGTGCGCGCGCTCGCGCCGGCGATGCCAGAACGCGCGGCAGCCGCGCATTACGGCGATTCCATGGTGACGATCTTCAGCGGCAAGGATGCCCGCAACGACGATGCCTTTTTCGTGGCGGTCGAGGCCAATTGCGGCGGCTGGGGCGCGTGGAACGGCCAAGACGGGCAGGATTGCCTCATCAACAACGTCAATGGCAGCTTCCGCGATTATCCGATCGAGGTGTTCGAGCATCGCTATCCGATACGGATCGCCAAATACGGGATCCGCAAGGACAGCGGCGGAGAAGGGGAATTCCGCGGCGGCAATGGCAGTTATCGCGAATATCATCTGGATGGCGACACCAGCCTGTCCTTGTGGTTCGAGCGCTCCGTAACGCGGCCCTGGGGCTTGTCCGGCGGCAAGGAAGGGCTCGGCCCCATGGTGGAGATCGTCACGCCCGACGGTGGCATCCGCGACGATCTGCTCAAGGCCAATGCCATGGCCCTCAAGGCCGGCAGCGTGGTGCGTGTCGCGACTGGCGGCGGCGGCGGTTTCGGCGATCCCGCCCGGCGAAGCGCGGATCGCCTCGAAAGCGACCGCGCCGATCGTTTCGTCAGTTAACAAGCGGAACGCGGTGAGGTGCGTCCGTTCGAATCTGCAGCAAGGCCGATCGATACCGGCCAGCGCTGCTTTGCATCGTAGCAACCAACGTCCGGGTCCGGACTTGGCCGCTGGACGAAAATTACTCGAAAATGGGAAGGGTGGATATGCCTAAGGTTGTTCAATTTCATGAGCTTGGTGGACCGGAAGTCCTGAAGATCGAAGAATGGGAGGCACCTGCCCTGCAGGAAGGCGAGGTCTTGCTCGACATTGCCGCCTTCGCGCTCAATCGGGCTGATATCCTGTTCTTCCAGGGCCTGCACTACACGCTCCCGAGCATGCCTTCGCGCCTCGGTTCCGAAGCGTCCGGAACCATCCTTTCCGTGGGCGAGGGCGTCGACCGGTTCTCCGTCGGCGACAAGGTTTCGACGATTCCCTTCGCCAATGCCCGTTATGGCGTGCACGGCGAACAGGCGGTCATGCACCAGGATTTTCTGGCACGTTGGCCAGAAAATCTCTCGGCGGTGGAGGCAACGTCGATCTGGATGCAGTATCTCACGGCCTATTACCCCATCGTGGAAATCGGCGAAGCGCGTGAGGGAGATTTCGTCCTCGTCACCGCCGCCAGCTCGAGCGCGGGACTCGGCGCGATCGAGATCGCGCGGGATACCGGCGCGAGCGTCATTGCCACCACCCGGTCCGGCACCAAATCCGATGCGATCCTGTCGGCCGGCGCGCATCACGTCATCGCGACCGAGAAGGAAGATGTGGCCGACCGCGTCATGGAGATCAGCGGCGGCAAGGGCGTGCGGGTGGTCTACGACGCCGTGGGCGGTTCCCTGTACGACCGCTATCTCGACGCCCTCGCCGAGGATGCGCGCATCATTCTCTATGGCCTGCTCGACGACGAACCGACCAAGATCGATGTCGTCAAGATGGTGCGGAAGAACTCGATCATGCACCCCTATTCGATGTTCAACGAGGTCCGGCATCCCGCACGGCTGGAGCGCGGAATGGCCTATATTCTCGAGCGGTTGGAGGACGGACGCTTCAAGCCGCGGATCAACGACCAGATTTTCTCGATGGACAACGCCGTTGAAGCCTATCGCTACATGCTCGGGGGCGAACAGATCGGCAAGATCGTCGTGCAGGCGGGCGGTTGAGCCGGCGGCGTCTCCCGGACGCGGGCGACAGGTAGCGCGATGGACGGGCCGCGCTCTTCTGTTGCCGATGTCCTGCCAAGCTTCGCCAACCGTCCACAGTTTCCGATCGGATCTGCCGTGCACAACGCAACCGAACCACGCCCTTTCGCGGATTTCGCGCCGCCGGGTTCGCTTCCGACGCCGTTGCGCAGCGCCATTACCGCCGCCTACCGGTTGCCCGAGGCCGAGGCCGTCCGTCCGCTGATCGAGGCGGCGCGCGTTTCGGATCGTGATCGCGCCGCGATCGCGGCGACGGCGCGATCGTTGGTCGGCCGCCTCCGGCAAAAGGGGCGGCGCGGCGGCGTGGACGGCCTCGTCAAGGAATACTCGCTTTCGAGCCAGGAAGGCGTCGCGCTGATGTGCCTGGCCGAGGCGCTGCTGCGCATACCCGACAATGCGACGCGCGATGCCCTGATCCGCGACAAGATTGCGAGCGGTGACTGGCGCTCGCATCTCGGCGACGGACGCTCGATCTTCGTCAACGCCGCGACATGGGGACTGGTCGTCTCCGGCAGGCTCGTCGCGCCCGTCAACGAACGCGGGCTCGGCGCGTCGCTGTCGGGCCTCATCAAACGCTCGGGCGAGCCGGTGATCCGGAGCGGCGTCAAGATGGCCATGCAGATGATGGGCGAACAGTTCGTTACCGGCGAGACGATTGAAGAAGCGCTCAGACGCGCCCGCCGGAAGGAAGCCGCAGGCTTCACCTACAGCTATGACATGCTGGGGGAGGCGGCGATGACGATGGCGGACGCCGATCGTTACTATCGCGAGTATGAGCGCGCGCTTCACGCTATCGGCAGGGCATCGGACGGGCGCGGCGTTTATGCCGGGCCGGGCATTTCGATCAAGCTGTCGGCGCTCCATCCGCGCTATGCTCGCGCGCAGGCGGGCCGGGTAATCGACGAGTTGATGCCGCGCGTGCGCGAACTGGCGCTGCTCGCCAGGCGGTACGATATCGGCTTCAACATCGATGCCGAAGAGGCCGATCGGCTCGAGCTGTCGCTCGACATCCTGGAGGCGCTCGCCCTCGACGATGCGCTCGCCGGATGGGACGGGCTGGGCTTCGTGGTCCAGGCTTATGGCAAGCGCTGCCCCTTCGTCGTCGACTGGATCGTCGACCTCGCAAGGCGGTCGGGCCGCCGGATCATGGTCCGGCTGGTCAAGGGCGCCTATTGGGATAGCGAGATCAAGCGTGCGCAGGTCGACGGGCTTGCCGATTTCCCGGTTTTCACGCGCAAGGTCCACACCGATGTGTCCTATCTCGCCTGTGCGAGAAAGCTGCTGGCCGCGCGTGATATCGTCTTCCCGCAATTCGCCACGCACAATGCACAGACGCTGGCGACGATCCATCACTGGACCGGTGGCGAATTCGCGGTCGGCGACTATGAGTTCCAATGCCTGCACGGCATGGGCGAAGAGCTTTACGAGGAGGTTGTCGGCCCGGACCGGCTGGACCGCCCCTGCCGCGTCTATGCACCGGTCGGGACTCACGAGACGCTTCTCGCCTATCTCGTTCGCCGCCTGCTCGAAAACGGCGCGAATTCCTCCTTCGTCAACCGGATCTGGGACGAGGGCGTGCCGGTCGACGATCTCGCGGTCGATCCGGTCGAAGAGGCGGAACGGGTCGCGCCTGTCGGATCGCCGCATCCGCTGATCGCGCTTCCGGCGGACCTCTACCCCGACCGCCGCAATTCGCGCGGGCTCGACCTCAGCGACGAGGCGGTCCTTGCCGGACTTTCGCGCGCGCTGCGTGACAGCGTCTCCGTCGATTGGCGGGCTGAGCCGATGATTGCCGGGCTCGCGCTCGCTCGCGAGGCGCAGGAAGTGACGAACCCTGGCGACGCGCAGGACGTCGTTGGCCAGGTGGTCTGGGCGACGCCGGAGGACGCGGCGCATGCCGCGCGTATGGCGGCCGAAGCGTTCGGCGCGTGGGCGCAATCTCCCGTCGAGCAGCGCGCGGGCGCCCTGGAGACGGCCGCCGATCTGATCGAGCAGCGCATGGAGCCGCTGCTCGGCCTGATAATGCGCGAGGCGGGCAAGTCCCTGCCCAACGCCGTTGCCGAGATACGCGAGGCGGTCGATTTCCTGCGCTATTATGCGCAGCAGGCCCGCGCGACCTTCGATGAGAATGTCGAACCGCTCGGCCCGATGGTCTGCATCAGCCCCTGGAACTTCCCGCTCGCAATCTTCACGGGCGAGGTCGCGGCGGCGCTGGTTGCCGGCAACACGGTGCTCGCCAAGCCTGCCGAGGAGACGCCCCTGATCGCCGCGCAGGCGGTCGGCATCCTGCATGAAGCGGGCATTCCCGAAGAGGTGCTGCAACTGGTGCCGGGCGACGGCGCGATCGGCGCGGCGCTGGTCGGTGCGCCAGAGACCTGCGGCGTGATCTTCACCGGATCGACCGAGGTCGCCAAGCTGATCCAGCGGCAGCTGGCGGAGCGCGTTTTGCCGGACGGGTCGCCGCTGCGGTTGATCGCGGAGACCGGGGGGCAGAACGCGATGCTGGTCGATTCGTCCGCGCTGCCCGAGCAGGTCGTGCGCGACGTTATCGCCTCCGCCTTCGACAGCGCCGGTCAGCGCTGTTCGGCGTTGCGCATCCTGTGCGTGCAGGAGGATATCGCCGACGAGCTGCTGACCATGCTCAAGGGGGCGATGGCCGAACTCCGGGTCGGTCCGACCGACGAACTGCGGGCCGATGTCGGCCCCGTCATAACCCGGTCGGCGCGCGAGACGATCGAAGCCCATGTCGACCGCATGCGCCGGGCGGGTCATGCAGTCGAGCGGCTGACGCTGACCGAAGATTGCGCATCGGGCACATTCGTTTCCCCGACGATCATGGAGATCGAGGATATCGGGCAGCTGGGCCGCGAAGTTTTCGGCCCGGTCCTTCACGTGCTGCGCTATGCCCGCCAGGATCTCGGCGCCGTCATGGAACAGGTCAATGCGACCGGGTACGGCCTCACTTTCGGCCTTCACAGCCGCATCGACGAAACCATCGCCGAGGTCACCGCACACGCCCAGGCGGGCAATATCTACATCAACCGCAATGTCATCGGCGCCATCGTCGGCGTACAGCCCTTTGGCGGACGCGACCTGTCGGGTACCGGGCCCAAGGCCGGGGGACCGCTCTATATCGGACGCCTCGTCAGGAATGCGGCGCGCAGCACGACGATCGAACGCGGACCGGTGCTCGATCCCGATTACGAGGAACTCGCTCGGTTCGTAAGGCTCACCGAAGATGCGCCGCCGCCCTACGGTCACAAGGCGCCGCGGCTGGATTCCTTCGTCGAACTCCCGGGTCCCGTCGGCGAGAAGAATCTCTACGGCGTCCATCCGCGCGGCCGCGTTCTGCTGCTGCCGGCGACGGCCGAAGGGCTGCGCGACCAGCTGCTCGCCATCTTCGCGACGGGCAATCTGCCGTTCCTGCCAGGCGATACCGCAACCCGCGCGCTTGCCACTGGCCTTCCCGCAACGGTGGCGCAGCGCCTGCAATGGACGCCGGACTGGCAGGCGGAGCGGCCCTTCGCCCAGATCCTGATCGAGGACACCGGCGAGGACATCCGCCCTTGGCTCAAAGCGGTGGCGGACCAGGACGGACCGATCCCGATCGTCCAGCTCGGCATCGGCAAGGGCGGATACCGGACCGACTGGCTGCTCGAGGAAATCGCCGTTTCGATCGACACGACGGCAGCGGGGGGCAACGCCAGCCTGATGGCGGTGGCGTAAGGGATGCCGGGTCCGAAAGACGCCGGCGCGCTGATCGGGACGATCGGATAGCCGATCTCAGAAGCGGTATTTCGCCGACAGCTGGACCCGCTGGAGGTTGCCCGACAGTCCTGATTCGAGTTCGCGGCGCGCGTACATATATTCGACTCCGAGATCGAGCGGGGGCACGGGGCTGTAGATGATGTTACCCATCGCGTTCCACACCTCGGCGGTCACGCCGAGCCCAGTCAGCGCGACGGGATTGTCGGCGCGGAAATAACTGCCCGCGACGGTCGAGCGCAGTTCGTCGCTCCAGACATGGCGGAACGCCGCAAAGCCGGAATAGGTGAAGATCGGATCGAGATCGCCGTCGGGCGTGATCGCCGCATCGTTGACGATGTTGAGGCCGATATAGCGGCCCAGCCCGTCGCCGACCGTCGCCATGAAGCGGAAATCGTCGCGCGGGCCGAGCGGCACGCGCCCCGAGACACTGACGCCGTAGCCGATCGCGCTGTCGGTCCCCGTGCCGAAATCATCGTCGGACACGCGCAGCGTGCGCAGGATGCCGGCGATCGCCAGCCCGTTGAAATTGTAGCGGGCGACGATATCGGGCAGCGTATCGTCGCCGGGTAGCACCCGGCTGCCGTCCGGCGCGGTCACCGTCGTCTCCGGCTGTTCGACCGCGATCTGCAGCCCGCCATTGGTATAGCGGACCATGGGCTGGCGGACGAAGACCGTGCCCGGCGTCGTCCCGATGAAGTCGAGCGTGTCGGGCAGGGCGCCGACATTCTGGAAGGTCGACCAGGCCTGGCCCAGCAGCCAGTTGTCATAGCTGATATAGGCTTGGCGGACGCGCGGCGCATAGCTGTTGGAGATGCGCTCGTCGCCGCCGTCCGTGACCTGGAAATCGAGCTCGATATGCGAGGACAGCGTATGATCGTCGCCGACTTCGGTGACGGTGTCGAAGAAGAAGCGGGTCTGGCGGGCGTTGAAATCGGTATCGAACCCGGAAGCCGGACCGCCGACCGGGATCGCCGCCGGAATCAGAAAATCGCGCAGGATGCTGCCGCCCGGGATCTGGCCGCCGCTCGTGCGCTGCGTCACCGCGTCGACCTTCACATAACCGCCGAACGACACGCGCGTGCCGCCGACGCTGAAGCCGAGCCCGCTTTCCTCCTCGGCCTCGGCCATCTGCGCTTCCATCGCATCCGTTCGCGCGGCGACGTCCCTTGTTTCGGCTATGGCGCGGCGGGTTTCGGTGGCGATCAGCGCGTCCTGCTCGGTGATCCGCCCTTCCTGCCGGGCGATCCGTTCGATCAATCCCTCGACCAGCGCTTCGAGCCGGTCGAGCCGTTCGTCGACGCTGCTCTCCTGCGCCGTCGCCGGCATCGCCGTCATCGCGGTGGCGGCGAGCAGGCCGGCCCGGAACAGGGCTCTCATCGCTGTCTGCATCTGTCTGTCCTCTCCAAGACGTCGCTGTCGGGAAAGGATGGCGGGCATCATGGGGGCGGCGAAATTGGCAATAGGTCTTAAGACCAATGTCGGTATCCGATCCCGCGCCCTTATCCGCTACGATCCACTCCTGTTGCGCCGCGATGCCCGCGACGGGCCGGCGACAGATAACGGGGAGAGGCGGACATGAACGTGCAGATGACCGAGAGAAAAGACGTCGAGCCAGGAGACGGCGCGATCGCCGCGCCGGCGGACCCGCACACGCATTGCGCGCTGGCCGATTACGAAGCGCTCTACGCGCGCAGCATAGAGGATCCCGACAGCTTCTGGGCCGACCAGGCCGAGCGGCTCGACTGGTTCGTCCGCCCGACCCGGATCGCCGGCTGGTCCTTCGACCCGGTGTCGATCAGATGGTTCGAGGACGGCGTCCTCAACATCTGCCACAATGCGGTCGACCGCCATGTCGAAGCGGGCCGCGGCGGCGATGTCGCGCTGATCTGGGAGCCGGACGAGCCGTCCGACGACGGGCGCTCGCTGACCTATGCCGAGCTGCAGACCGAGGTCGTCCGCATGGCGAACGCGCTCAAGGCGCTCGGCGTGGAGAAGGGCGACCGGGTCACGCTCTATTTGCCGATGATCCTCGAAGGCGCGATCGCAATGCTCGCCTGCGCCCGGATCGGCGCCGTCCATTCGGTCGTCTTCGGCGGCTTCTCGCCCGAAGCGCTCGCCGGACGGATCGAGGATTGCGAGAGCCGGTTCGTGATCACCGCCGATGCCGGCCGGCGCGGCGGCCGGACGGTGCCGCTCAAGGCCAATGTCGACGCCGCGCTCGATCATGCGGGTGTGGAAGTCGATGCGGTGCTGGTCGTGCGGCATGTCGGCGAAGAGGTCGCGATGCGGGAGGGGCGCGACCGCTGGTATCACGAGATGGCGGACGAAATGGAGGACAGCTGCCCATGCGAGCCGATGGCCGCCGAGGACCCGCTGTTCATCCTCTACACCTCGGGCTCGACCGGCAAGCCCAAGGGCGTGGTCCACACCATCGGCGGCTATGCCGTCTGGACGGCGACGACATTCCATTACGTTTTCGATTACCGGCCCGGAGAGATCTACTGGTGCACGGCCGATATCGGCTGGGTTACCGGACACAGCTATATCGTCTACGGGCCGCTCGCCAACGGCGCGACGAGCCTGATGTTCGAGGGCGTACCCAGCTATCCCGATCATGGCCGTTTCTGGGCGATCGTCGCTAGGCACAAGGTCAACATCTTCTACACCGCGCCGACCGCGATCCGGGCGCTGATGCGCGAGGGCGAGAGCCCGGTGCAGGCACATGACCGCTCCTCGCTGCGGTTGCTGGGATCGGTCGGCGAGCCGATCAATCCGGAAGCCTGGCGCTGGTATCACGCAACGGTCGGCGACGGCGAGCGGCCGATCGTCGATACCTGGTGGCAGACCGAGACGGGCGGCATCATGATCACCACGCTTCCCGGCGCGCACGCGATGAAACCGGGCAGTGCGGGCCGGCCGTTTTTCGGCATCCAGCCGCAGCTCGTCGACAATGAGGGCGTGGTGCTCGACGGCGCGAGCGAGGGCAATCTGTGCATCACCGCCAGCTGGCCGGGCCAGGCGCGCAGCGTTTATGGCGATCACGAGCGGTTCGAGCAGACCTATTTCTCGACCTATCCCGGCAAATATTTCACCGGCGACGGCTGCCGGCGGGACGCGGACGGCTATTACTGGATCACCGGCCGGGTCGATGACGTCATCAACGTGTCGGGCCACCGGATGGGCACGGCCGAGGTCGAAAGCGCGCTCGTTCTGCACGCCAAGGTCGCCGAGGCCGCGGTCGTCGGCTATCCGCACGATATCAAGGGCCAGGGCATCTATTGCTATGTCACGCTCAACAGCGGCGAGGAGCCGGGCGATGCGCTGATGGCGGAACTCCGGCAGCATGTGCGCAGCGAGATCGGGCCGATCGCGACGCCCGATTGCATCCAGTTCACGCCCGCGCTGCCGAAGACGCGGTCGGGCAAGATCATGCGGCGGATTTTGCGCAAGATCGCCGAGAACGAATTCGGCGCGCTCGGCGATACGTCGACGCTCGCCGAGCCGGACCTGGTGGACGGATTGATCCAAGGACGGCAGAACCGGTAGGCATGACCGCACCCGTCATCATCGCCGACGATCATCCGCTCTTCCGGGGCGCTCTGCGACAGGCGGTCGAAGGGACCTGGCCCGATGCCGAGGTGATCGAGGTGGCGACCGCCGGGGCGGCGCGCGAGGCGGCGGAAGGGACCGCCGCCCAATTGCTGCTGCTCGACATCCACATGGCCGATAGCCGGGGCCTGTCGGCGCTGCTCGAATTTCGCCAGGATTTCCCGGCCATACCGGTCGCGATCGTCTCGGCGAGCGAAAGCCCGGCGGTATGGCAGGCGGCCCGGCGGCTCGGCGCTTCGGGCTTCATTCCCAAATCGGCCGATCTTGCGGCGATGAAGGAGGCGCTCGCGGCGATCGGTGCCGGCGATCTCTGGTTCCCCGAGGATGACGGAGGGGCGGATTCGGATCTCGCAATCTACGACAAGCTCGCCAGCCTGACGCCGGCCCAGCGGCGCATTCTCGGCTATCTGAACCAGGGCCTGCTCAACAAGCAGATCGCGTTCGAGATGGACATCACCGAGGCGACGGTGAAGGCGCATCTGACCGCGCTGTTCCGCAAGCTCGGCGCGGTGAACCGTACCCAGGCCGTGCTGATCGCCGGCAAGCTCGATGTCGACGAAGCCGCGACCGACCTGACGCGCTAGGCGATCGCCCGTTCCGCGACGAGCCGGCTCAGCAGCGCGCGCAGGACCGCGGCCGGCACGGGCTTCAGCAGCCGCTCGGCGCCGATCGCCTCGGCCGCCGCCTCGGTGAGCGCGCCGTCTTCGGCGGTCAGCAGGATGGCCGGAGGGCGGGCACGCCATGCCGCGCACAATGTTTCGTAGAGGCTGTCGCCGGTCAGTCCGTCATCGAGCCGGTAGTCGATCACGACCAGGTCGGGTTGCGCCTTGCCCACGGCATCGGCTTTGCCCGCGGCGATCTCGCAATCGACGCCCCAGCGTTCGAACAGCGCGAGGATCGCCTCCCGCGCCGCCGGATCGTTGTCGATGCACAGGACGCGCATATCGGCCAACGCGGCGGGCGCGGGCGAAGCCGTCATCGCGGCCGGCGGCGGTTCCGCCGCTTCGAACCGCGCCGGCAAGACCAGACTGAAACAGCTGCCGCGGCCCTCGACGGACTGCACGGCCACCTCGACGTCCAGAAGATCGGCGATCCGCCGGACGATGGCGAGCCCGAGCCCCAGCCCGTTCGCGCCCCGCTCTCCGGCAAAGCGCGAAAACTCGTCGAAAATCTGTGGCTGGTTGTCCTCCGGGATGCCGATACCGGTGTCGGCCACGGTGATCGCGATGCCTCCGGCGCGCCGGCGGCAACCGACCAGCACGCCGCCGCTATCGGTATAGCGCACGGCGTTGGCCGTGAGATTCTGGAATATGCTCAGCAGCAGGCCGCGATCGGTTTCGATCCAGGCGCTCGACCGCACGGCCCGGAAGCGCAATCCCTTGGCCTCGGCCCGCGCGGCGAATTCCGATTCGATCTCCTCGATCAGGTCGTTGATCGGAAAGCGCGTCGGGCGCGGCTCGAGGCCGCCGCCGTCCAGCTTCGAAATGTCGAGCAGCGCGCGGAGCAGCTGGTCGGCGGATCCGATCGAGCGATCGATCCGCTCGAGCAGTTCGCGCGCCTTGGCCTTTTCGAAGCCGTTCTCGCCGCCAATCTCCTCGGCCAGCGCGGAACTGAACAGCCGGGCCGCGTTCATCGGCTGGACGAGATCGTGGCTCGCCGCGGCGAGGAAGCGGGTCTTGGATCGCGTCGCGCGCTCGAGCGCCCGGTTGGCCGCGACCAGCTGCTCGGTGCGCTCGGCGATCTTCGCTTCGAGCGCCAGTTCAGCCAGGCGGTCGGCGGTGATGTCGGTATAGCTCGTCACATAGCCGCCATTGGGCGCGGGCCGGCCCTGGATGCGCAGATAGCGGCCGTCGGGCTGTTCGCTTTCGGCGCTGTGACGGCGGCCCGCGCGCAGATGGGCGATCCGCCGCTCGATCTGGCGCTCGCATTCCGCGCCGTCCAGCCCCGCCTTTCGGAGGTTGAAGCGGATCAGATCGGCGATCGGCCGACCGGCGGTGACGAGTTCGTCGGGATAGCCGAACATCTCGACATAACGGCTGTTCCACGCCGTCAGCCGGAGATCGCGGTCGACCAGCGAAACGCCCTGGTCGATATTCTCGATCGCGATTTCCAGCGTATCGGCGCTGAACTGCAGGCGCTGCGAGGTCTCTCCGAACATCGCGACGACGTCCTCGAGCGCCAGCGGGTCGCCCTCGAGCGTGGAAACGACCAGCGCGCGGGCCGAGGAGGCACCCAGGATACCGGAAATCTGACGTTCGACCAGCGCGGCGATATCCGCGTCCGCCGGATCGGAATCCGCATAGGGCCGGGCGCTGCTCACCCGCAGCGCGTCGATCGCCGTGCGGCTGCGCTCGGGGCCGGCGATCTCGGCGAGCAGCAGGCGGAGGTCCGCGACCCGGGCCTTGGTCGACAGGCGGGCGGCGCCGGCGGGCGACGGACGCGAGGAGACGAAGGCGGCGGCCTGGGTGCGGTCGACAAGGTTCGCCTCGCCGAACATCGAGAAGAGCAGGAGCAGCGCGATATTGGCGCCGAGGCTGATCAGCACGCCGGAGACCAATATGTCTTCGCCGATGATCGCAGGTGGCGGCGCGTCGAGATAGGCGGGAACGAACAGCAGAGTTAGCCAGGCGGCGAAACCGGCGACCAGCCCGGCGATCATCCCGATGCGGTTCGCGCCGCGCCAGTAGAGCCCGGCGACGAGCCCCGGCGCGAACTGCGCGGCGGCGGCGAAGGACAGCACACCGAGCCCGGCGAGCAGTGTCGCCTCGTCGATCGAGCGGTAGTAGAAATAGGCGAGCGCCAGCAAGGCGGCGATGGTCGCGCGCCGGATCCGCAGCAGCGCCGGACCGAGCGGTATGTCGCGCCGGCCGCGCCGCATCCGCCCGCGATAGGCGAGCGGCACGATGATGTCGTTGGTGATCATGCTCGACAGCGCGATCGTCGCGACGATGATCATGCCCGTCGCCGCCGAGAACCCGCCGATAAAGGCGAAGATCGCGAGCCAGTCGGCATCGAACCGGAGCGGCAGCGCCAGCACCGTCATGTCCGGGCTGACGCTGCCTTGCGGAAACAGCGCGACGCCGGCCATCGCGATCGGGAACACCGCCAGCGAGGTCAGCAGCAGATAGGCCGGGAAGACCCAGCGCATCGCGCGGTCCGGCCGGTCGGTCTGCGCCTCGACGACCGTCATGTGGAACTGGCGCGGCAGGCAGAGCGCGGCGCAGGCCGCGATCAGGACGAGGACGGCGAACCGCATGTCGATCTGCGACAGGCTGAAGATCGGAGCCGGGGCGGCGCGGGCGACGGCGGAAGGTTCGGCATAGAGCAGGATCGCCGCGAATATCGCCACCGCGCACAGCGCCAGCAGCTTGATCGCCGCTTCGAGCGCGATGACGAGGACCATGCCGCGATTATGCTGGGTCAGGTCGATCCGGCTCGTGCCGAACAGGACCGCGAACACCGCCATCGCGGCGGTGACCGCGAGCACGACATCGTCGGTCCGGAAGGTGGCGGCGATATCGGGCGACAGCGCGAGCAGTGTCTCGCCGACCGATTTGAGCTGCAGCGCGATATAGGGCAGCGCGCCGATCGTCGCGAT
The DNA here is from genome assembly GCF_052168275.1 of Parasphingopyxis sp. Lineage (GTDB taxonomy): Bacteria > Pseudomonadota > Alphaproteobacteria > Sphingomonadales > Sphingomonadaceae > Parasphingopyxis. The sequence goes on from NZ_JBQLZM010000146.1 coordinate 23,153, forward strand.
GACCGTGACCAGGGCGGCGATCGACGCGCTCTTGCCGTAGCGGGCGGACAGGAAGTCGGCGATCGAGGTGCTGTGCTGCGCCTTGCCGATGCGCAACACCCGGCGGACGATCGGGTAGCCGACGGTGAACAGCAGGATCGGCCCGAGATAGATGGGCAGGAACTGCCAACCGGTTGCGATCGCCGATCCGACCGCGCCGTAAAAGGTCCAGCTCGTGCAGTAGACGGCGAGCGACAGGCCGTAGATCCAGCCCATCCGCCGGTCGCTCCACCGCATCCGGCCGAGATCGCCGGCATGGGCAAGCAGGAACAGCCCGGCGCAATAGAGGATCGCCGTCGCCAGCGCGATCCAGATCGCCATAGTTCATCCTCTCCGTCCGCCGGCTTCGCTGGCCGGCGGATCGGTTGCGACCTTATCGCCAAAGTCCCGAAATCCCAAACAGAAGGGGCGGCCGTTGCCGGCCGCCCCTTCCTGCTTCGGCACGGGGGGAGGGTCAATGTGCCGAGGCCGTTCCCGCGCCGCGCGGCACGCGGATCGAATCGATCAGCTGCCGCACCTCGATCGGCGGGCTCGCCGTCATCCGCGAGACGATGATCGCCACCGCGAAATTCAGCAGCATGCCGATCACGCCGATGCCCTCGGGCGAGATGCCCAGGAACCAGTTGGCCGCGACATTGGCGTCCGGATTCCAGAGCTTGAAATAGGCGATGTAGAGGAAGGTGAAGGCGAGGCCCGTGACCATGCCCGCGATCGCCCCCTCCTTGTTCATGCGCTTGGAAAAGATGCCCATGAAGATCGCCGGGAACAGCGAGGCTGCGGCCAGCCCGAAGGCGAAGGCGACCACCTGCGCGACCCAGCCGGGCGGATAGATGCCCAGATAGCCCGCCACGAAGATCGCCGCCGTCGCCGCGATGCGCGCCGCCATCAGCTCGCCGCGCTCGCTGATGTTCGGCTTGAACGTCCGCTTGAGCAGGTCGTGGCTGATCGACGAGGAGATGACGAGCAGCAGCCCGGCCGCCGTCGAAAGCGCGGCGGCGAGCCCGCCGGCCGCGACCAAGGCGATCACCCAGCCCGGCAGGTTGGCGATCTCCGGATTGGCGAGCACCATGATGTCGCGGTCGACATAGACCTCGTTGGCGCTCTCGGCATTGGGCGCATTGTCGACGAGCCGCTCGCCCGACGGCCCGGTTTCGCCGGTGAAGTTCGGCGATCCGGCAAAGGCCTCGCCGCTGCGATACTGCATCACGCCATCGCCATTCTTGTCCGTAAAGGCGATGAGGTCGTTCGACTCCCAATTGGTCAACCATTCGGGGGCGTCGGCATAGCTTTGCTCGTTGACCGTATCGATGAAGTTGATCCGGGCGAACGCGCCGACCGCCGGGGCCGTGGTGTAGAGCAGGGCGATGAAGATCAGCGCCCAGCCCGCCGATTTGCGGGCGTCGGACGCCTTGGGCACGGTGAAGAAGCGCACGATGACGTGCGGCAGCCCGGCCGTGCCGATCATCAGCGCGGCGGTGATGCAGAACACGTCGATCATCGATTTGGAGCCCTCGGTATAGGGTCCGAAGCCCAGATCCTGCAGCACCATGTCCAATCGTTCGAGCACGTACATCCCCGACCCGTCGTTGACGGTGGACCCCAGGCCCAGTTGCGGGATCGGATTGCCGGTGACGAGGAAGCTGATGAAGAAGGCCGGTACCATATAGGCGAAGATCAGCACGCAATATTGCGCGACCTGGGTGTAGGTGATGCCCTTCATCCCGCCGAGCACGGCATAGACGAACACGATGCCCATGCCGATGATCACGCCGAGGTTGATCGGCACGTCGAGGAAGCGCGAAAAGACGATCCCGACGCCGCGCATCTGCCCGGCGATATAGGTGAAGCTGATGAAGATCAGGCAGATCACGGCGACGACGCGCGCCGCCTTGGAATAATAGCGCGTGCCGATGAAATCGGGCACCGTGAACTGGCCGAACTTGCGCAAGTAAGGCGCGAGCAGCAGCGCGAGCATCACATAGCCGCCCGTCCAGCCCATCAGATAGACCGAACCGTCATAGCCGAGAAAGGCGATGAGCCCGGCCATCGAGATGAAGCTCGCGGCGCTCATCCAGTCGGCCGCCGTCGCCATGCCGTTGACGACCGGGTTCACCCCGCCGCCCGCGACGTAGAATTCTTTGGTGGATCCCGCGCGCGACCAGATCGCGATGCCGATATACATCGCGAAAGACAGTCCGACGAACAGGTAGATCAAGGTTTGCGTAGCCATTGTCCCGTCTCCTAGTCGTCGAGGTCGAAGGTGCGTTCGATCTGCCTCATGCGGATCGTGTAGAAGAAGATCAGGACGATGAAGACGTAGATCGAGCCCTGCTGGGCGAACCAGAAGCCGAGCGGATAGCCGGCGAGCGAAAACTGATCGAGGAACGATCGGAACAGGATGCCCGCCCCGAACGAGACGATGAACCAGATGCTCATCAGGGTCACGAGCAACCGGATATTGGCTTTCCAATAGGCCTGCTCGGTATCGCTCGTGACATGGTCGTCTTCGCCGGATTTTCGGCTGCTATCGTCGGACATCGTCTACCCCTCCCGTTGTTTTCTCGCCCGGGAGACGCGCCCCGGGATTCCATTCTCCGGCCAGGAGGCTAGTCGATAGCGCGCGATTTGACAGCGCGACTTTGGTCTAATGGGAATTTTCCGGCGCTAGCGGGCGAGGAGATCGCCGAGCCGCACCGGGCCGTCGCCGCGTTTGGCGCGCTGGGCGAGGAACAGTTCGGCGCAGGCCAGCGCGTCGGTCAGGCCGTCATGCGCGCGATAGGCGGGCAGGCCGTGGCGCGCGCGCAGCTTGCCGAGCCGCAGGCCGTCGGCTGCGCGTGTCGCCGGGTACCAGCGCTGCTCGAGCTGCATCGTACAGATGAACGGCGCGACGAAGGGCGCGCCGAAACAGCGGCGGCAGGCGGTGTCGAGAAAACCGCGCTCGATTTCGGCGAAATGCGCGACCAGCGGCGCCCCCGCCAGCGCGGGCAGCAGTGCCGCAAGCGCCTCGGCTTCGGCGAGCCCGTCGGCCGCCTCGTCATCCATGATATGGTGGATGACGACGCTTTGCTCGCTCAGCTTCCGTTCGGGCCGGACGCGCAGACGTCCGGCGCTTGCGGCGCTGATCGCGCGCGGGGTCAGCCCGATCCAGCCGGCCTCGAGGATCGCGTCGTGCCGCGCATCCAGTCCGTCGGTTTCGAGATCGATCGCGATCATCGCCATGGCATCGGCATCGGCCGTGAAATCGGGCGGATCGACCGCGTAGAAATCGTCGAGCGGGGTGCCCCTGGCGCTCGCCGCGGCGCGGGCGCGCTGGCGCTCGAACCGCCCCCGCCGGCCGAAGATCATGTGATGCCGCCGGCAAAGGTCCGGCTGACCGCATCGAGTTGCTCGCGGATCACCTTGAACGCGTCCTTCAGATGTTCGCGCTCGAACCGCGACAGGCCTGCCGGGGAGAGCTTGTTGGTCGGGTGATCGCCATTGCGGATCTGCGCGGCCTGATGCCGGAAGCGCACGCCGCGAACGAAATCGAAGCAATCGGCGAGATCGGCCGCCGCGGCCTCTCCGATGACGCCCTCGCTTGCCGCCGCGGCAAGTCTCGCCTTGCTGTTCGCCTCCGCGATGCCGCCCGCCAGCGCGTAAACGCGCGCGATATCGACGATCGGCGCGATCGCCTGGTGCTTGAGATCGAGCACATCGCCTTCTCGTTCGTCATGGTCGAGCAGAAACGTGCGGAAGAAGCCGAGCGGCACGCGGTTCTTGGCGGCGGCGCGCGCGATGAAGGACAGGAATATCCTGTTGTCGCGCGCTTTTGCATGGATATCGCCGCGCAATGCGTCGACGAGACCGGCGTCTCCGGCGATGCCGCGCAGATCGAAGAAGATCGTCGAGTTGAGGATCGCGTCGGGATCGGGCTTGGTGATCCAGTTCTCGTAATCGGCCATCCAGTCGGCCGCGCCCTTCCGGTAGCGCGGATTGGTCGCCATGATATCGCCCGGACAGTAGATATAGCCCGCCGCGCTGAGCGCGTCGCTTAGGCGGGCGGCGAGTTCGGAGAAATAGCCGTCATGCGCGGCCGGATCGTACCCGTCGCCGAAAACGAAACCATTGTCCTGGTCGGAGCCGAGCGCCTGTTCCTGCCGCGCGAGCGACCCGAATATGGCGAGCGCGAACGGCGCCGGGGCGGGCCCCAGCGCGTCCATCGCCAGGGTCAGCAGCTGCTGGTGCGCCGCCTCGCCGATCGAGGAGACGAAGCGCGAGACATGCTCGGCATCGACGCCAGACTCGACGAGATGGATCAGCGCCTGGGGCAGCCGCGCGGTCGCCTCGGCCACCGCATGCGCATCCGCCGCGCCGCGAATGCGGGAAACGACATGGACGGCGCTGGTCCCGAAGCGGTTGAGCAGATCGCTCGCGCCGAGCACGCCGATCAGCCGCTCGTCGGCGTCCGTCACGGGCAGATGGTGGATGTTCCGCTCGCTCATCGTCAGCATGGCGGACAGCATGTCGTCGTCGGCGCCGACGGTGACCGGGTCGGCGGTCATGATCGTCGCGACCGGCGCATCGGGAGAGCGGCCCGCGCCCAGCACCCGACGCCGCAGGTCCTTGTCGGTCACGATGCCGACCAGCCGCCCGTCGGCGATCAGCGGCAGGGTCGACACATCGGCCTCGGTCATCAGCCGCGCCGCATCGCGGATCGGGGTCTCGGGGTCGGCCGAAATGACGTCGCGGCGACGCAGAAGCTGGCCGATCTGCGCGTGTACCGGGCCGGAACCGTCGGTTTCGCGCATCGCCTCGAGCCGTTTCACCGCCTGCCTGAGCCGGGCGTTCTCGTCGGCGACGAAGAAGCTGCGGAACGCCTCGCTTTGCCGGTTCAGCGCGTGGAAATTCTCGGCCGGAAGCCGGTACAGCAAAGTGTCTTCGAGCGCGACGACCTCGTTGCGCGCGATCCCGTCGCGCAGCAGGGAGGGGTAGCCGAAGCATTGCCCCTCGCCGAGCCGCGCGTTCAGTTCGGTGCCGCCGAGCCTCAGTTCGACCGCGCCCGAACGCACGATGCCGAGATGCGCGTTGGTCGCCCCGGCTTCGATGATGGCAGAACCTCTTGGGAAATAGCGGATCTCGATCGCCTGGCTCAGCGCGTCGCGGAGTCGGTCCGACAGCGCGGCGAACGGATCGTGCCGCGCGAGAAAGGACGCGATTTCTGCAATTTCCATCGTCGAAGCTCCCATCCTCTCAGTAGCATGGTGACCGGTAAAGGGTATCGCGACCTTCGTCTGCATTGTCGGCGCGGATGCGGGAACCGGCAACGCCCTGATCGGCTCGGCTCGGGCCGCCCGGCCGGTCGGCCCCTTGCGCCGGTTGTCGTTACGGGCGCATAATCACCTCCAGTGACAGGGGAGGGCACCGCGATGATGAAACGCAAACTGCGAGGGACGGGCGCAGCGCTCGCGCTGTCGGCCATGATGCTGCCGGCCTGCCAGTCCGGCGAGCAACAGCAGACTCCGCAGCAGCTCGCGAATTCGGCGGACGGCGGTACGACCGCCTGTCCCAGCCAGGTTTTTTGGGGCGACACCCATCTCCACACGGCCAACAGCGCCGACGCGGTGTTCAACGGCGTTCGGCTGACGACCGAGGATGCGCTGCGTTTCGCGCGGGGCGATCAGGTGCGCTCGACTACCGGCCTCGACGCGCAGCTCTCCCGGCCGCTCGATTTCCTCGTCGTCTCCGATCATGCCGAAGTCATCGGCATCGGCAGGCGCATTGCCGAAGGCGATCCCGAGCTGATTTCCGATCCGACGATCCGGCGCTGGCACGAGATGATGAACGAGAGCTACGAACAGTCGACCCGGGCCGCGCGCGAACTGATCGTCGGCTATGCGCAGAACAGCCTGCCCGAGCGGCTGGCCGATCCCGAACTGGCGCGCGAGACGATCGCTTCGACCTGGCAGGAGCATCTCGAAGCCGTCGAGCGCTATAACGACCCCGGCACCTTCACGAGCTTCATCGGCTATGAATATACGTCGATGCCGACGGGCAACAATCTGCATCGCGTGGTGATGTTTCGCGACGGCACGGACGTGTTCGGCGATACGCTGCCCTTCCCGGCCAATCAGAGCCAGGATCCGGAGGATCTCTGGGCCTATCTCGCCGCCTATGAGGAACGGACCGGCGGCCGGGCGATGGCCATTCCGCACAATGCCAATCTCTCCAACGGCCTGATGTTCGCGATGACCGATTTCGAGGGTGGCCCGCTGACCCGCGACTATGCGGAGCGGCGCCGGCGCTGGGAGCCGATCGTCGAAGTCACGCAGTTCAAGGGCGACGGCGAATCGCATCCGGCGCTTTCTCCCGACGACGAATTCGCCGATTTCGGCAACACGGGATGGGATACGGCCAATCTCGACGCGTCGGCACCCAAGGAGCCCGGCATGTTCGCCGGCGAGTATGCGCGCGAGGCGCTGAAGCGCGGCCTGCTTCTCGAATCGATGCTGGGCATCAATCCCTTCCAGTTCGGGATGATCGGAGCCACCGACAGTCACACGGCGCTCGCGACCGGAGACGAGGACAATTATTTCGGCAAGTTCGTCGCCGACGAACCCAACGCCAATCGCGCGGCCAGTTCGATCGGCGCGGCCATCCGCGGGCGGGTCGGCTGGCAGTATCTCGCGGGCGGCTATGCCGGGGTATGGGCCGGCGCCAACTCGCGCGCGGCGCTGTTCGACGCGATGGCGCGCCGGGAGGTCTATGCGACCACCGGGCCGCGGATGACCGTCCGGCTGTTCGCCGGCTGGGATCTTTCGGACGCCGATCTCGCCGCCGACCCGTGCAGCCTCTACGATCGCGCGGTGCCGATGGGCGGCAATCTCTCGGGCACCGGCGATGCGCCGCGGTTTCTCGTGACCGCGCTCATGGATCCCGAAGGCGCCCATCTCGACCGCATCCAGATCGTCAAGGGCTGGCTCGATGCCGATGGCGAGCTGCAGGAAAGGGTCTATGACGTGGCGTGGGGCGATGCCGATGAGCGGAGCATCGATGCCGAGGGCAACCTCGCGCCGGTCGGCAGCACGGTGAGCCTCGAAACGGCGAGCTACGAAAACAGCATCGGCGATCCGGAACTCCGGACGGTCTGGGCCGATCCGGATTTCGACCCTTCGGAGCGCGCCTTCTATTATGTCCGCGTACTCGAAATTCCGACGCCGCGCTGGCCCGTCTACGACCGCCTGCGCTTCGGCGCGGACATCGATCCGGAAACCGAACTGGTCGCGCAGGAGCGCGCCTACAGCTCGCCGGTCTGGTATTCGCCGGAAGCCTAGTCGATGAAAAGCCGCTGGCGGTCCCTTGCGCGCGAGCCGCTCGTCCATTTCCTCCTCGCGGGGCTGCTGTTATTCCTCGTTCTCGGCCGGTCGGACGCGGTCGATCCCGGCAGCCGGACGATTACGGTCGACGAAGACCAGATAGCGCGGCTGTCGGCGAACTGGGAGCGCATCTGGCAGCGTCCGCCGACGGCGGACGAGCTGGATCGGGCGATCGAGGCCCATGTCCGCGAGGAAATCTATTACCGCGAGGCGTTGCGTCTCGGCCTCGATCAGGACGACATCGTGATCCGCCGCCGCCTGCAGTCCAAGATGGAGTTTCTCGCCCGGGCGACGGCGGAATCCGAGAGTCCGGACGAGGCGGTGCTTCGCCAATGGCTGGAGGACCACGCCGCTCTCTACGCGCCGGGCGCGACGATGAGCTTCGATCAGGTCTATCTGGGCGAGCGCGGCGAAGCGGACGATCTCCTGCGGCAATTGCGAGCGGGCGCCGATCCGGCCGGCCTCGGCGCACCCATCTCGCTGCCGCCGTCGATGACGGACGCCGGCCGGTCTGCGATCGAACGCCGGTTCGGCGAGGCGTTCGCACGGGCGATCGATCCGGAACGGATCGGCGAATGGCAGGGGCCGGTCCGGTCCGGCTTCGGCAACCATCTGGTCCGGGTGACGGCGTACGAGCCCGGCGTTGCGCCGGCGCTCGCCGATGTCCGGCAGCGGGTCGAGAATGACTGGCGCGCCGCGACCCTCGCCGAACGCGAGGAAGAGGCCTATGCGCTCTTGCGGGCCCGCTATTCGGTCGACGTGGCGGACGTCGATTGAAATATCTGGTCGCGATCCTCGTTCTGATGGTCGCCATGCTGCCGACCGCGGCTTCGGCCGACGAGATGCGCCCCGGCTATCTCGATTTCACCCAGGAAAGCGAGATCCGGTGGCGGCTGAACTGGAAGGCACCCTTCGGCAATGGCGGGACGCTCGCGGCGAACCCGGTCGTCCCGGCGGGCTGCACGATGGGCGAACCCGTGAGGATACCGTCGGCGCGCGCGATCGTCACCCAATGGCCGGTCGAATGCAGCGCTCCGGTTGCCGGACGGCGGATCGGTCTTGCCGATTTCGAGGCCGGCCTGGTCGACGTGCTGGTCCGTGTCGCGCCGCTGGACCGGCCGGTGCAGGCGCTTCGGCTGACGGCGGCCGAACCGCTGGTGGTCATCGCCGAACGGCCCGGCCGCTGGCAGGTGGGCGGCGCCTATCTCCTGCTCGGCGTCGAGCATATCCTGTTCGGCTTCGATCACCTGCTGTTCGTCCTGGCGCTCGTCCTGCTGCTCCGGGGCGGCTGGACGATCGCCAAGACGGTCACGGCCTTCACGATCGCGCATTCGATCACGCTGGTCGGGGTGACGCTCGGCTTTTTCGGGCTTCCGCAGCGTCCGGTCGAAGCCGTTATCGCCCTGTCGATCCTGTTCCTGGCGGTCGAGATCGTCAAACGGCGTGACGGCGAACCGCCGCGCCTGTCCGAACGCATCCCCTGGCTCGTCGCCTTTCTGTTCGGCCTGCTCCACGGCTTCGGCTTTGCCGGCGCGCTTGCCGAAATCGGGTTGCCGGAAAGCGAAACGCCGATGGCGCTGCTGGCGTTCAATCTCGGCGTCGAGTTCGGCCAACTCGCCATCGTCTTCGTGGCGCTTGGCATGATCGCGCTGGCCGATCGTGTCGCGCACTCCGTTTCCCGGCCGGCGAGGCGGCTCGCCGCCTATGCGATCGGCATTACGGCCAGCTACTGGTTCATCGAACGCACATTCGCATGAGACGGCGGGCGGGCGCGCGAAGGGTACGGCACGGCAAACATCGCCGGGGTTCTTCCGCGATTTCAGCGGCTACCGCAAAGGCGGTTGGTGGCGCGGCGATTTTTCTGTAGGACGCGTGCGTGGTCGGCAGTCGCCGTCCGCGCCGGGCCGCATCAGCGTGTGAGGACAAACAGCTTGATGCCCAGATTGCGCCTGATGCCGGCAGCCATGCTGGCCCTAGCCACCGCCATGCCCGCCCAGGCCGATCCGGTGCCGCGCGATGCGCCGCTGTCGGGCCGAGTCATCTCGGCGCGCGGCGGCGAGACCGCGACCCTGGTGCCGTCGCCGACCGTCCGCCGGCTCGAAGTACGGCAGAATCTGAAAGCCGGGGACGTGATCCGCACCAATGCGCGCGGCGCGCTCGCCATCGTCTTCGCCGACCGGACGCAGATTCGGCTGGCGCGCAATTCGGTGCTGCGGGTCAATGCCGTTCGCCGCGGTTCGCCGTCCTCGGTGACCTTGCGCCGCGGCCGGGCCTGGGGACGCACCCCGCGCGGCGGCGGCTCGAACCTGTCGGTCGAAACGCCCGCCGCGACCGCCGGCATCCGGGGCACCGAATGGTCGATATCGGCCGATGAAGACCAGACATCGCTGCAGGTCTTTTCGGGCGAGGTCGAACTGTTCAACGATCGGGGCAGCGTGTCGGTCGGCGCGGGCGAGGCGGCCAGTGCGCTGCTCGGCCGGGCGCCGACCCGCGTCGCGCTCGTCGATCCCGTCGGGCGCGAACAAATGCTCTATTTCCTCGCGCTTGAGGACGGGCTCGACCTGTTCGCCGGCGACGCCGTGCCCGGGCTGGCGGAAGCGCGGCGCGGCGACTGGGCGGGCGCGCGCGCCGCGATCGACGCTGCGGGCGGTTCGCAGGGCGGAGCGGCCGCCGGTTTCGTCGATTTCGTCGTCGCGATCCGCGCGGGCGAGGAGCGGGAAATCCCGCCGCTCGACGAGGATGATGCGGATTCCCATGCGGTGCGCGCCTATATCGAGAGCTATATCGGCGAACTCGATCGGGCATTGGCGACTGCCGATGCGGGGCTGGTCCGTTTTCCCGACGCCGCGCGCCTCTATGAGATAAAGGCGCGCACGGCGCTGCTGCTCGGCGATGCCGACATGGCGAGCGCAGCGATCGCTGCGGCGCTGGCGCGCAATCCCGGCGATGCGGCGGCGCTGGCGTTGCGCGCCGAGATCGCCGCCGATTATCTGGGCGAACCCTATCGCGCGCTGGCCGATGCCGAGCGTGCGGTCGCGCTCGATCCGGACCGGCCGCGCAGCTACCAGACGCTGAGCGACATCCGGCTCGAACGCGGCGCGGGGCGCGAGGCGATGCGGGCGATCGACGCAGCTCTTTTGCTCGATCCCGCCAATGCCGCGCTCCATGCGCGGCGCGCGCTGATCCTGCTCGATCAGGGGCGCATGGAGGATGCGCGCGGCGCGAGCGAAAGGGCGCTCGAACTCGATCCGTCGCTTTCGGTCGTACGCAGTTCGCTCGCCGAATATCATCTGCGCACGGGCCGGCTGGAGCGCGCGCTCGACGAGGGGCTCGCCGCCTCGGCCGACAATCCCGCCTATGCCCGGCCGCTGATCCAGCTGGCCGAGACCTATTACCGGCTCGGCGATAGCGCGTCCGCGGCGCAGCAACTGGACGCCGCGGACCGGCTCGACGCGAACAGCCCGCTGATTCCGCTCGCCCGGACCGCGATCGCTCTGCACCGCTACAGCGCCGATGAGGCGATCGTCAGCGCGGGCGACGCGCTCGACCGTTTCCGGGCGCGCGGCGGCGTCTATTCGAACCTGTCGGAGAATCGCGAAACCGGGAGCCTCGTTTCGCAGGCATTCCGCTTTCTTCAGCTTGAGGGCTGGGGCCGCTACTATGCCGACCGGGTCTTCGACAGTTTCACGCCGTCCAGCTATTTCGATCAGGCGCTGAACCAGACGCCGGGGCCATTCGTGGTGCGCGACGCCGATGGCAGTTTCAACGCCGAGGCGGCCGAAGATCTCGACCAGCTCTCGAGCTTCCTCCAGGGCATCGCACTCGATCCGCTGAGCGTCGCCAATTCGGAGCGGCAACTGCTGTTCGGCAATGGCAATTTCTTCGAGGCCGAACTCGGCGCATCCTATCTGACCGAAGATCTGCGCGAGCGGATCATTGCGCGCGGCAGCCTGAACGGGATCGTTTCCGCGCCTTTCCCGATCGGCTTCAACGTCAATGCCGGTTATACCGACTTCCGCGACGCGCGGCAGCGGCCCGAACTCGACTTTTTCTCGCTCGGCGATGGCGGGGAAGATCTCGCCATAGAGGCATTTGTGGGCTTCGAACCCGGTCCGCATGACCAGTTCGCGATCAACCTTACCTATGAGCGGGAGCGCGAACGCGCCGTGAGCGAACAGTTCGCCTTCCTGTCCGATCCGGCCTCGCCCGATCCGCGCGAACTGGAACGAACCGACGCCCGCTTCGCTTTCGGCCTGTGGAGCCACGAATTCGGCTATCGCAGCCGCAGCACGATTGCGGCGGGCTATGGCACGATCGGCGAAACGATCGAGCGATATGATTTGAGTTCCCTGGGTCCGCTGCCCGACAGGATAACGATCGACGAGATCGACTTTTCCTATCTAAGCGCCAACTATGCCCACAGCTTCGGTTTTCTCGATGTCCGCACCGGCGTCGAATTTGCCGATATTACGGTGCGCGACCGCAGCTTTCCGTTCAACGCAGATATTCCCGCCACGCGCGACACGACCGAAGTGCCCAACATCAATCTCGAGGTGCGTGAACTGCGCGGCCATGTCGATCTGCGCTACCGTGCGGCCGACTGGCTGATCCTCCAGGGGCAGGCGGAACTCGTCAATGTCCGGCTGACCGACCGCATCGAGGGCGGCGGCACCCTGTTCACCAATGAACGGACGCGGTTCAACTGGCGGCTGGGCGGCGCCATCGAGCCGGTAGTGGGTCAATGGCTCCGCTTCGCCACGCTGCGCGAAACCGAGAGCCTGTTCCCGCTCAGCTTCCGCCCGGTCAACGTTATCGGGCTCAAGGCGAATATCGCGCCGGCCGCTGCGCTGTCGCGCTCGCGCAGCCATATCGCGCGCTGGGACGCGCAGTGGAGCGAGCGGCTCTTCACCACTATCGAATATCAGGATCAGCGTTTCGCCGCGGTCGATTACAAGATTCCCGATCTGAGGATCGACGCCGAGGGCGGGCCGGTTACGGTCCGGCGGCTGGGCGCGGAACTGAACTGGTGGCCGGGCGCCAATATCGGCCTGCGCGCCGCCTATGCCTACACTGACAGCGCGATCCGCGGTTCCTTCGTCACGGGCGACAACGCCCCGCAGGCTTTGGGCGGCGGCTTCGGTTGCGATACGGCTGATATCGACAGGTTCGAATGCCAGTTCGAAGATGGCGACCGGCTGCCCTTCGTGCCCGGCCATGTCGGTCGCGCCAGCCTGATATGGGCGCTTCCCGCCCCGGTACGGCTGCGGACGATCCTTGCGGCGAACTATGTCGGCGGGCAGCGCGACGACATTCGCCGTTCGCTTGAGGACTATGCAACGGTCGATCTCCGGGTCGAGTGGGAGCCGATGGACCGGCGCTTCCTCCTTTCGCTGGCGGCGCTCAACCTGTTCGACAATGATTATATGTCGGCAACGGATGTCCCGGCGCCCGGCATCACCCTGCTCCTCTCCGCCGCGGTCCGGTTCTAGCGGCGATGCTGCATCGGCTCTCTTCCAACGCGGCCATCGCCCTGGTCGTATTCCTGCTCGTCGCGCTGCTGCGCATGCTGCCGCTGTGGAACGACATCTCCCATCGCGGTTTCGACATGCTGTCGACGATCGGCCAGCCCGCACCCGAAGTGCCGGGCGTCGTGCTCGTCGCGATCGACGAGCCGAGCTTCTCGCAGATCGGCCTGCAATGGCCCTGGCCGCGCGAAATCCATGCCGAACTGATCGCCGCGCTGCGCGAGGCGGGCGTGCGCACGATCGGTTTCGATGTCGTCTTCGCCGAAGGATCCGATCCCGCCGCCGATGCGGCGCTCGCCGCCGCGGCCGGGCCCGATATCGTCTTCGCCGCCGACGAGTCGCTTGCCGAAAGCGATTTCGGGACGATGCTCGTCCGCACCGAACCCTTTCCCGCGCTGATCGAGGCGGGGGCGACGAGCGGCATCGTCAGCATCCCGCTCGGAAGCGACGGCGTCGCGCGCACCGTGCCGCGCTACGAAGACGGGTTCGCCCGGCGGCTGCTCGAGGCCGGCGGAGGGGAAGCGGCGCGGGACGCCGGCGGCGATCTGATCCAGTATTTCGGCCCGGCCGGCAGCTATCCCCGCATCTCCTACTATCAGGCGCTCGATCCGGACCGTTTCCTGCCGCCCGGCATGCTGCGCGACGCCGTCGTGATCGTCGGCTACAATCTCCAGGCCTCGCCCGAAGTGGGCGAGACCGGCGTCGACGTGTTCGAATCCCCCTACACGCTGACCACGCGGCGGCTGATGCCGGGTCCCGAACTGCATGCGACCCTGTTCGACAATCTCAAGCACGGCCTCTCGATCCGGCCGCAGCCCGAATGGCTGGCCTGGATCGCGCTGCTGCTGGGTGTCGCGGGCGGGCTCGCCGCGTCGCACCCGCACAGCATGGTCCGCAAGCTGGCCCTCGCGCTCGGGGTGCTGCTCGTTGCCGTGGGTACGAGCTGGCTCGCGCTGCGCTTCGGCCGGCTCTGGGTGTCGCCGGCCGAGCCCGTATTCGCCGCCGTCCTGACCGTCATGGCGATCGGCGGGCGCGATTTCGCCGCCGAGCAGCGGCGGCGGCGCGAGATTCAGGGCGCCTTTTCCCAATATGTCGCGCCGGCTGTGGTCGAACAGCTGATCGCCAAGCCGGAACTCCTCAAGCTCGGCGGCGAGCAGCGCGAACTGACGATCCTCTTTGCCGATATCCGCGGGTTCACCGCGATATCGGAAGCGATGAAGGACGATCCCGAAGCGCTGGTCCGCCTGATCAACGACGTGCTGACCCCGCTTTCCGACATCGTCATCACCCATGGCGGCACGATCGACAAATATATGGGCGATTGCATCATGGCCTTCTGGAACGCGCCGCTCGACGATCCCGACCATGCGATGCACGCGCTCGAGGCGAGCATGGCGATGCGCGACGCGATGCCCGGTATCAACGCCGCGTTGGCCGGACGCATGCCGCGACGGGACGGGCAGCCGATGCCGATCCGGATCGGTATCGGCCTCAACACCGGGCGGTGCGTGGTGGGCAATATGGGCTCTGACCAGCGGTTCGACTATTCGGCGCTCGGCGATGCGGTCAACACGGCGTCGCGGCTCGAAGCCAAGTGCAAGGATTACGGGGTCGGTCTCGTGATCGGCGAGGCGACCGCGAATCTCGTCGGCGACGCGGTGGCGCTCGACGAAATCGATCGCATCGCGGTGCGCGGCAAGGTCGAGGCGATTTCGGTGTTCACCATCGCGGAACCAGGCCGCGGGGCGACCGGTCAGTGACCGTCCGGTCCAAACTCGGGGACCACGTCGCGCAGGTCATGCTCGATCCGCTGCCGGTCGAGCTCCGCGCACGGCGCGCCGTATTTCGCGCGGCACTGGCTTTCGCGCCAGGCTTCGCCGTCGCTTTGCCAGTCCATCGTCGCGCAGGCGGTGCAGCCCATGGCCATGCCGGCGATCGCCAGAACCCTAATTCTCTTCATCGCGCACGAACTCCAATATGTCGCCGGGCTGGCAGTCGAGCGCGTTGCAGATCTTGACCAGCGTATCGAAGCGCACGCCGCGCACCTTGTTGGTCTTGATCATCGACAGCGCCTGTTCGGTCAGCCCGATCGCGGCGGCCAGCTCCTTGAGGCGCATCTTGCGCCGGGCCAGCATCACATCGAGGTTGATGACGATCCGCATCCGGCCGGGCCGCTACAGGAATCGCTCGTTTTCATCGGCCGCCCGCTGTCCGGCGGCGAACACATGCGCGACGAAAACGAAGAGCAGGCCGATGAAGAGCGCGCCCAGCTCGGGCGTTCCGAACTGGATCGAGAGCTGCCCGTCCATGCCCGGGTTGCTGATCGAATAGATCAGGATGTAGAGTGTCCGCTGCAGCGCGCCGACGAACACCATGGCCAGCGCGATCCACGCGAACCGCCGGAAACCGCGCACCGCCTCCCGCGACAGGGGGCGGCCCCTCGCGGCTTCCAGAAAGGTGTGCCGGAGTGCCAGTAGGCCATAGGACCAGAGCAGCGCGCCGGCGAGGGATACCGCCAGTCCTGCGAGACGCGCGCCCGGACCGAGCTCCGACAGGTCGAAGCCATGGCCCAGATTGGCGGATGCCGCGGGCGCCAGCGAGTCCCAGAAGATCCAGATCGCCAGCGCGATCAGCGGCAGGGCGATGGCGCCGGCAAGAGTGGCCAAGGCCAGAAACCGGGCGAAGCGGCGGTGGTACGCAGTCTCTGCCATAGCGAATCATGCCTCTTAAACGATAAAATTAAAGTATAACTTTAATTTTATAAGGCAAGCGTTGATTTTCGCCATCGACCAATTCGACCGGAACGGTGGCGAATCCCTCGCACGGCCGCGTCTATTCGCGCTCGGGACCGTCCGCCAGGAATCGGCGCGCCCGGCGCGGCATCCGGCCGAAATAGCGGGGATCGGGCGGTGGGGGCGGAGCGAAGGCCCGGCCGCGGATCCGCGCATATTCGGCGCGGAATTCCGGCATCGGATGCTCGGCCATCGGCACGTTCGTCGCCACGCCGCCATGGAATTGATGAAAAGAGCCTTCGCCGAGAAGCACGATCGGCTGGATTTCGGGTACGGCGAGGGCCCGGTGCAGGAAATCCTGATTGACGAGGCCGCCGCCCGGCGACTGGAATCGTTCGTCGAAGCCGCCGAGGCGCCGGTACGTGTCGCGCGGCATCGCGAACCAGCTGCATTCGTTCGGCATGCCGCCGCGAAACCCGCATCGCGAGGAGGGGGCCAATGTCGCGATGTCGAACAGCGCATAGCCATCCCCGCGCCAGTTGATAGAGGCGAGCAGGGCGTCTTCGGCGTCCTGGTCGTAGCCGCCGAGCATCGAGACGTTCTGGACGTCCGGACCCAGATGCCAGGCCAGCGCGAGTATGAAGGGGTCGGGCCGGGTTGCCGCGGCCCCGATCGTCGCGGCGACGAGACCGGGCGAAACCATGCGCGCACCGTCGACGACCGCGGCGACCAGTTCCCCCCGGGCCGCGTCGATGCCGTGGTTCACCGCAGCGGCCGGCGAGCGCGAAGAGGTTTCGAATAGGATGTGGCGGAAGTTGCGGCCGAACCCGGCGACGAACGCCCCGTCGAGCGGTTCGCGCGATCCGTTGTCGATCGCGATCACTTCGTAATCGTCGGGTCCGACATCGCGCTGATAGCCCGGCGAAAGCGTGAACAATGTCCGTTCCGCTTCGCGGCGCATCTCAT
Organism: Parasphingopyxis sp.; assembly: GCF_052168275.1. Classification (GTDB taxonomy): domain Bacteria; phylum Pseudomonadota; class Alphaproteobacteria; order Sphingomonadales; family Sphingomonadaceae; genus Parasphingopyxis. The sequence continues at coordinate 39,767 of NZ_JBQLZM010000146.1, forward strand.
GGAAAATCACGACGATCGAAAGCGCGGGTTTCTGCATCACGCCATGCCGTAAGAAACTCCGTCGCATCTGTGAAGGACTGCCGCGGGACGGACGCGGGGCAGTTTCACCCGATCAGCGCGCCCGCGAGCAGATGTTTCGATCGGTTGCCCAGCGATCTGCCGATCAGGAAGGCAACCCATTCCTCGATGTCCGCACCGGCGTCGAATTCCCTGCGCAGGATCCGGTGCCAGTCCCGCAGCAGCAACCGATAGATCGACGTGGCCAAGGTCGGGCGGCGTTGCGAAGGGGGGAGGTGGCCGGCGTTGAACGCGGCGATCCGGACGCCGTCGATCAGGCGCGCGAGATGGCCCAGGCTGTTGGTGGTCGAGGACGCGTGTTCGCGATGGCTGCACAGTATCTCGGGATCGTACCAAATCTCGCCAAAGGCGGACAGTCGCGCCCACATCTCCCAGTCGAACGCGAAGGTCGAAGCCGGCAGGAAACCGCCGATCTTTTCATAGGCGCTTCGTCGCACGATGATCGCGGGAAACAATATCTGCTGGCGCGCGGCGAGCTTCCTCGTAAAATTGTCGATCACCCCGGGATTTTGCTGGAGTATCGGCTGCTCTCCGCGATGCCGGCCCTCCGCGTCGACGGACCGCGCCCGGCAGAATGCGGCGACGAGCCGATCCTCGACCATGAGCGGCGGCAGCAGTTTCCGGTAGAATCCCTCGTCGACGAAATCGTCCTGATGCAGGATGTGGACGAATTCTCCCCGGGCCAGGTCGAGGCAGCGATTATGGTTGTCGACGAGCCCCAGATTGCTCCTGTTCGCAATGAAACGGACCTGCGGCGAAAATTCGCCGGCGATCTCCTTCGTCCGATCGCTGTCCGATGCGTCGTCGACGATCATGATCTCGATTTCGCCGGTGTCCAGCTTCTGGGTCACAAGGCTCTCGAGCGACTGTTTGAGCCAGTCCGGATTGGCGACATTGTGGGCGGGGATCATGACGGACACCAGCGGTCGCCGACGATTGGCCCCGATGAGCCCGGACAGTTTCGACCGCCAGGCGTCGTGAGAGGGCGGCATGCGAATGGGCGGCGGCCGGCCGATCGTCTCGCCCGCGGGCGATCCCGCGTCGAGCCGTAGCGCGCCCGCAAGACCGGCGTTGCTGAATTCGCCGGCCAGTTCCTGCGCCCGGTTCCAGGACAGGAGGATCGCCAGCTCTTCGACCTGCGCCCGGTTCCGCAGGACAGCCTCCCCTTGGATCAGATACGCTTCGAGCTCGTCGATGCTGGCGGCATCGTTGCCGCCTTCCGCCAATCCGATGGCGCGCCGGCTGAGTTCCACGGCGCGGGATTGCGAATAGGCGGCCGCATGGAGATTGCCCATGCCGAGCAGCAGATCGGCCAGATCGCAGTGATGCTTGGCAACGGTCGGTTCCGCCGCGATGCACCGACGCGTCAACTCGATAGCATCCTGGTATTTGCCGCGCCGCGCGAGCAGCGTCTGGTAGGGAATGAGATAGTCTGCACCCGTGCCGCCCCGGGCGATCGCCTTTTCGAACATCTTCTCGGCGCGATCGAACTTTTGCGCGGCAGCAAGGCTTTTCGCAAGCTGTCGGAGCAATTCGGGGTTGTCCGGGGAGGATTCGACCGCGCGTTCGGCAATCTCGACCGCGGCGTCGGGACGATCGACCCTGAGCAGTGTCTCGCTATAGGCTTTCATATATTCCGCCTTGGCCGGCGCCAGCTCGATTGCGTGGCCGAAGGCGTCGGCAGCGGCGTCGGGACGATCGTCTTCGGCAAGCAACTTGCCCAGCAACAGGTGATTGTCGGCATTGTCCGGTTCGATTGCGAGCGCCTGGGTCATGACGTTCGCCGCTTCTTCCAGGTGACCGAGACGGCGCAGGATCTTGGCCCAGGATCGCAGATAGCGCGGTTCCTCGCCATACAGGGCGGCGGCGCGGGAATAGGCCCGCTCGGCTTCCTCAAGCTCGGCATTCTCTTCGAGCAGCGAACCCAGATGATATTGGTGCCGCGCGATCCGCGGATCGATCTCGACCGCCTTGCGTGCCGCCGCGATCGCGTCTGCCAAAGCGCCGCCCCTCGCATCCTCGCGGCTCTTCTGGATCCAGCTCAGCGGGATCTTGTCCCGATAGATCGAAGCGCTTGCGCCCGGGCTTCGGGCGAGCCACGTCTTCGACCAGACAGCGCGGAGTTCGTCGAACTCGTCCGATGCGGCATCGAGACCCTGTTCGGTATCCGTGAACAGCGCGTAGAGCTTTCTGACCGGTGCCCAGACGCGCTTTGATCGGAAGACATCCCGGTCCGGTATCTTTCCATGCCGATGCCGCGGGTCCAGAAAGTCGTCGATCGCCGTGGCCGCGTCGTCCGCAATACCGTCCGGTCCGACAATGTCCGCCATGCCCCGGCCGAGCAGGACAGACCTCCAATCGGCAAGAAACTTCCCGTAATGGACGAGCGTCCGGGGCAGCCCGCGCGTATGATATTCGGCCTCCGTCATATAGCTTTGCCAGAGCAGGATCGCATGGTTCCGCCGCATGGCGTCGCGTTTTCGCAGTGAAGCGGCCACCTCCAGCGGATTTCGGCAGGCGATGATGAAATGCGGACGATAGCCGAGCTTGTCGAACACCGTGCGCCACAGCGGCAGCAGCCGCGAAAACCGGGGATCCTTGACGACGATGCGATCGGCGTCGCCGAACTGGTCTCCGATCAGCTCCGCTGCGCGATCGGCAATAGCCGCCATCTCGGCCCGCTTCTGCCAATCCTCGGGCAGCGGTTTGGGATCGGCCCAGGTCCGGTCGAGCGTCGCCAGCACCCGATTGTTGAGACTGACGATCGGCGTCGATTCCCAATGGCCGGGCGGATTGGCCTCTGACGGCCGCATCAGGGTCCTGGCCATGGTCCAGCCGGCAAGGTCGACGGTGCGCGCCAGTGCCGACGTGCCCGACCGATGCATACCCAATATTATGACAGCCTTCCGTTCGATGCCCCCGCTCCTCTTCCCACGCAGCCGGGGCGGAAGACCTCATCTTTGGCCCCGCCACAGTCGCTGCTTGTCGTCCCACGGAAGAGTCGTTTCTATAGCGTCGGAATCGGAAAACGGAAATCGGTCGTCGGCAAACGCATTCGCCGCGACCGATGGCGTTTCGGCGAACCGCTGCGGGAGCGTGACCAGGGCGATGGGGATCAGCGGCACGCCATCGACCACCGGTCCGGCCGATGAGCGCTACTATGCGCGCGGCGTGTTCCGCGGCAGATCGATGCCCGGCTTCGAAACGGCTTATCACGGCGCCCGAATCGTGCCACGCTAAGCGGATGAGATTGCTCTTTCTTTCGCTGCCGCTGTGCCTGATGCTGTGCCTGGCCGCGGCACCCGCCGCCGGCCAAGACCTGCTGACAAGCGAGGCGGAGCCGAGCGCCGAACCGCCCGAGCAGGCCATCGAGCTGTCCAGCGAGGGTCCGCCCGACCGCGAGATCGCCGACCGGATCGCGGACATTTTCGGCCAGATCGACGCACTGTCCGACGTTTCGGTCGAATCCCGCGCGGGGGTCGTTACGCTGGCCGGAACGGTCCCGACCGCCGAGGACATAGCGCGGGCCGAAGCGATCGCTTCGCGCGTCACCGGCGTCGTCACGGTCGAAAACGAACTCGAGCGCAATCTCGATGTCGAAACCAATGTGGCGCCGACGCTGGTCGCGTTCCAGGACAATCTGCGCGGCCTCGCCAACGCGCTGCCGCTCGTCGCCGTTGCCTTCGGCATCGCCATCCTGATCGGCCTGCTCGGCTACTGGATCGCCGCGCGAGAACGGCTCTGGCAGTGGATCGCACCCAATGTCTTCATGGCCGAGCTCATCGCGACCTCGATCCGGTTCCTGGCGATCGTCATCGCCATGCTTGTCCTGATGCAGATCCTCGGTGCCACGGCGCTCCTGGGCGCGGTGCTCGGCGGTGCCGGCGTGATCGGGCTGGCGATCGGTTTCGCGGTGCGCGACACGGTCGACAATTATGTATCGAGCCTGATGCTGAGCCTGAGGCAGCCCTTTCGCGCGAACGACCATATCGTCGTCGATACCCATGAGGGCCGCGTCGTGCGGCTGACCTCGCGGGCCACCATCCTGATGACGCTCGACGGCAACCAGTTGAGGGTCCCCAACTCGGTCGTCTTCAAATCGGTCATCCTCAACTATACGCGCAACCCGGAACGGCGCTTCACGTTCGAACTCGGCATCGACGCCGAAGACGACGCGGCGGACGGGATCGCCGTCGGGCTTGCCGCGCTGAACGCGCTGCCGTTCGTCCTTGCCACGCCCGAGGCGACCGGCGTCATCCACGATGTCGGCGATTCGAATATCGTGCTGACCTTTCACGGCTGGCTCGATCAGACACAAACCGATTTCCACAAGGGTCGCAGCAAGGCGATCCAAGCGGCCAAGGCGGCGCTCGAGGAGCAGGGCTTCGCGCTGCCCGAACCGATCTATCGGCTGCGGTTCGACGATATGGCGCCGCTGCCGATCAAACGGGCGCTGTCCGGCGCAAGCGGCCGGCCGCCGCAGCCGGCCAAACCGCCGCCGCCCGATGCCGCCGACGATCAGGACACGGCGCCCGATACGCATATCGAACGACTGGTGGCGGAAGAAAGAGCCGAAACCGGCGGCAAGGATCTTTTGGACGACAGTCGGCCGATCGAATAGGATTCGGCGCCGATCGGGCGATGCGAACCCTCCCGCGATGAAGGGTTGAAAAAAGGAATGGCGAGCGCGATCCGGACGCCGGGACCGGCGCCGGCGACCTGTTTGCCGCGAGCTTTCTCGCCGGCCATGCCCGGGGCCGGCCGCTCGCGGCGCCGGCGGCCGAAGTCATCGCCGATTACGGCGCCCGCCCGCTCGGCGAGCTCCGGCATCTCGCCGCCGATTGAGCGTTTACAAGTCGCGCATCGGCCTCCATGCGGAGCGCCAGACGATCGTCCGGGGGCGAGGGAATGCGAAGACTGGCCGTGTATTGCGGTTCGAACGCGGGCGTGGAACCGCGGTTCGCGGAGGCGGCGGAGGCGCTCGGCAGGGAAATGGCCGCCCGCGATATCGGCCTCGTCTATGGCGGCGGCCGCCTCGGCCTAATGGGCGCGATCGCCGATGCGGTGCTCGAGGCCGAAGGCGAGGCGCATGGCGTGATCCCCGAGGCGCTCGTCGATCTCGAGGTCGCGCATCGGGGCCTGACCGAACTTCATATCGTCGCGTCCATGCATGAGCGCAAAGCGAAGATGACCGATCTGTGCGACGGCTTCGTCGCGCTGCCCGGCGGGATCGGGACGCTCGACGAGCTGTTCGAGGCCTGGTCGTGGAATGCGCTCGGCTATCACGCCAAGCCGTTCCTCCTGCTCAATGTCGCCGGCTTCTGGGACTCGCTGATCGGGTTCGTCGACCATGCCATGGCCAACGGCTTCATCTCGCCCGCACGGCGCGCGCAACTGCTCGTCGCGACCGATATCGGCGATGCGATCGACCAGCTCGCCGAGGCGGCCAATGGCGCGAAACAGGGGATGACCTGGTGAAATGGGCGGTTCCGCCAACCTGACGAGCGCGGCGCTTGCAGGGCTCTTGCTTAGCTGACACAGGCTGTGTCATCCCCGCTTCATGGCCCGTGTCCGGGCCCCTTTTCCAGGATCGCGCCGTGCCCGACAACATCGCTTCCGTATCCCTTATCCATGCGGACGGCGACCCGGCCGGATTCGCCGAGGAGATCGGCGCATCGTTCAGGACCTGCGGGTTTGCGATCGTCTCCGATCACGGCGTTACCGCCGATCTGATCGAACAGGCCTGGGCCAAGACGGCCGAATTCTTCGCGCTGCCCGAGGCGGTGAAGCGCAGATATCATATCGAGGGCGGCGGCGGCGCGCGCGGCTACACGCCGTTCGGCGTCGAAGTCGCCAAGGATGCGACCGAGCACGACCTGAAAGAGTTTTGGCATGTCGGCCGCTCGCTGCCGGAGGGGCATCGCTTCGCCGGTCTGATGGCCCCCAATATCTGGCCGGAGGAGGTCGAGGGGTTCCGCGAAACCTTCACGGCTCTTTACAGCGCGCTGGAAAGCTCGGGGCTGCGCATCCTGACCGCGATCGCGACCTATCTCGGCCTGTCGCCCGATTTTTTCGATGACACGGTCGAGGACGGCAACTCGGTCCTGCGCCTGATCCATTATCCGCCGGTGCCCGAAGACGCGCCCGGCGTGCGCGCCGCGGCGCATGAGGATATCAACACGATCACCCTGCTTCTCGGCGCGGAGGAGGCGGGGCTCGAACTGCTCGACGCGAACGGCAACTGGCTGCCGGTAAAGCCCGGCGAAGGGGAACTCGCCGTCAATATCGGCGACATGCTCCAGCGGCTGACCAATCATGTCCTGCCCTCGACCACGCACCGCGTCGTCAATCCGCCGCCCGAACGGCGCGACCATTCGCGCTATTCTATGCCCTTCTTCCTCCACTTCCGCCCCGACTATCTGATCGGGACGCTGCCGGGCTGCGTCTCGGAGGATCGCCCGAGCCGCTATCCCGAGCCGATTACGGCGCACGACTATCTGCTGGAGCGGCTGCGCGAGATCAATCTCGTCTAGCCGCGGGCCTGGTCCTCGGCATCCCTCAGGGCGTCCCGGCCGAAACTGGCGGGCAGCAGGGCCGAGATGGTGGCGCTCGACGACGTCCCGCCATCGCCCGAGGCGGAGATCACCTCGATATCGAAGCCCGAAAGGTCGCGCGCCTCGGCGATCGACTGGCGGCAGCCGCCGCATGGCGTCACCGTCTGCGTGCCGGCGAGCGTGCCGTCTTCGCCGATCCGCCCGCCGGCAACGGCGATGCGGCGGACTTTGGCGAGCCCGAACGCCTGTTGCGCCGCGGTGAGCGCCGAAATTTCCGCGCAGACGCCGAGCCGGTAACAGGCGTTTTCCATGTTGCTGCCGGTCGCGACCGCGCCGTCCTCGGTTTCGATCGCGCAGCCGACCGAAAAGCCCGAATAGCGCGCATGGGCGCTGAGCGCCGCGTTGCGCGCCAGCGCGATCAGCTCCGCCCGTGTGTGTCGCTTTCCGGCCATGCCGCCTCCTTAGACGAAGCGGCCGGCTTCACCAATAAATGCCGGCCCGGGGCCGGTTCAGCGCAGGGTTTCGCCGGAAGTGAAGGCCGGATCCCCGGTGCTGACCTCCGGCGAGACGCGCCATTCCTCGCACAGCGTGCGCTTGAAGAGGGCGCCGTTCCGGAACCAGTGCCAGGTCCGCGAGCGGCGGTCGCCAGTCTCGCCCATGACGATGATCTCGACGAAATGGGCGCCCGGCTCGTCCCGCCGGGCGAGGTTGAGGAGCAGGATAGCGTCGTCGGTCTCCCATCCATAGCCGTGAAAGTCCGGCATGTCCCACCAGAGCTTCCCGTCGCGATAGACGCCGGGCAGCCGCGCGCGATGTTCGCGGCCGTCGTTCCAGGTGAAGAGATTGTGCTGGACATAGGCGGCATCGCCGGTGCGCGGGAATTCGCACACGATCCGGGCGGCGTGGCGATCGAGTTCCGCGCCGTCGGCATCGACATGGCGGTAGATGCCCTCCCACACGCCTTCATGTCTGAGCATCGCCGGCATCAGGCCGTCCAGTATCCGGTCCCCGGTTTCCGTCATTCCGCCGTCCTCTGCCGCTATCGATCGCAACCGATTACCACAGCCGAATTGAATGTCTCCAACAACCGGTGGTATAGGCGCGCCAGCCGGGAGAGAGATATGGGCGACAGCCGTCTGCGCACGCGGTTCATCAAACCGTCGATGGATCCGAAAAAGCTCCAGCATTTCCTGGCGGTCTACGATCTGCGCCATTTCGGCCGCGCCGCGACCGACAATGGCGTGACGCAACAGGCGATATCCAAGAGCGTCAAGAAGCTGGAGGAACAGCTCGGCGTCGAGTTGTTCGAGCGGGGCCCATACGGTCCCGCGCCGACGATCTTCGCCCATTCGCTGGCCCGCCGGGCCAAGGTGATCCTGTCCGAAGCGCGGCTCGCCGCGGCCGAACTGAGCGCGCTGCGCGGTGCCGAGGAGGGCTATGTCCGCGCGGGTTTCGGCTGGTCTTTCGTGTCCCGGATCGCGCCGCAGACTGTCCTCCGGTATCGCCGCCGCCGCCCGAACATCAAGGTCAGCCTGTCGACCGGATCCTCGGACAAATTGTTCGACCGGCTGCTGAACGGAGAGGTGGAATTCGTTGCCAGCTGCCCGCTTCCGGACTTTGCCGTCGATCCGCTGCTGGAGGCCGAGACGCTGTTCGGCGATGTCGACGTCATCGTCATGCGCCACGATCATCCGCTCGCGCACAAGCCGGACGTCACGCTGGCCGACCTCTCCGAGCAGACCTGGGCGACTTCGGGAACCCTCGGCGAACGCTGGCGCAAGATATGCGCGACTTTCCTCGCCGCCGGCGTCGAACCGCCGGCCAACACGATCGACATGGATTCGGTCGGGATCGCCAAGGCGATGATCGCGCAGAGCGACTGCGTCGCGCTGCTGTCCACCGAGCTGGTGATCAACGAAACCATGGCCGGCCAGTTTCATACGCTGCGCCGCACCGAGTTTCCCTCGGCGCGCACCGCCATGCTGGTGACGCGGCGCAGCTCGGCCCTGCAGCCCGCCGCCCAGGCGCTGATCCACGATCTGCTCGAGGTGACGAGCGCGTTGCGGCCGGGAACGCCCGAACTCTAGCGATTTTCCATCTGGTTGTCGGACAGGACTTCACGGTTGTTGGCCATCGCGCGCCGATGCGTGGTTTCCTCGACACACTGTTTGCCTAAAGAAAAATTTGTCCGGACAAATCTTGAGCCCGGACTGAAATTGACATAGTCAGGCAGTCGAACGGGTTTTGGGAGAAACGAAATGGTCGCCATCAAGACGGTCTTTAAACTATCATTATCGGGCGCCGCGATGAGCGCGGCGCTGCTTTCGGCGCCGGCCATCGCGCAGGCCGACGGGGATACGGCGCAGGCCGATCCGGCCGGCCTCGGCGTCATCGTCGTGACCGCGCAGCGGCGCGAGGAAAATGTCCAGGACATCCCGATCGCCATCTCCTCCTTCTCGCCGGACGAACTCCAGTCGCGCGGCATCGGCAACACGCTGGAACTCGGCGAGTTCGTGCCGAACCTGATCGCCCAGAACAATACGGGCCTCGGCGCGTCGAACGCCTACTTCCTGCGCGGCATCGGCAATACCGAATCGATCGCGACCTTCGATCCGCCGATCGGCACCTATGTCGACCAGGTCTATCTCGCGCGACAGAACGGCAACAATCTGAGCCTGTTCGACGTCGAGCGCGTCGAGGTGCTGCGCGGCCCGCAGGGCACCCTGTTCGGCCGCAACACGACCGGCGGCGCGATCAGCATCGTCCTGCGCGAGCCCGGCGACGAGTTCGGCGGCTTCATGGAATTAGGCTATGGCCGGTTCGACCGGATTCTCGTGCGCGGTTCGATGGACATTCCCGTCAGCGACAGCGCGGCGTTCAAGGTCAGCGGCTATTATAATGATGATGACGGCTATGTGGACAATATCACCACCGGCGAAACGCTGAACGACAGCGACGGCTATGGCGCGCGCATCGCCTTCCGGCTCGAGGCCGATATCGCCGAATGGAACATCGCCTATGCGCGGATCAATAATGACGGCGAGAATATCCTGAACTTCCCCTGCCGGTCGATCGACCCAGCGACGCCCGCCAATTGCGATGTGCGCTTCGTGACGACCGGATCGGTCGAAAATCCGGCCGCTCCGTTCCCCGGCATGTCAGGCCGCAAGGCAAATTACGGTCTCGGCAGCCGGTCCGACATGGATCTGATCACCTCGAATATCGAGCTCGACCTCAGCGACGAGGTTTCGGTGAGCTTCATCACCGGCTTCACGCATCTCGTCCAGCAGTTCAATCTCGACTTTTTCGACGGCCGCTTCGGTCCGAGCCTGGCCAATCCGTTTCCCGCGGTCATCGCGTCGCCCTTCGGCGGGTTCAACATCTATAACGACCAGACCAATACGCAGATCACGCAGGAGGTCCGCTTCAACGGATCGATCGCGGACGGGCTGATCGATTTCGTCGCCGGCGGCTATTATTTCTACGAGGATACGAGCACCGATTTCGCCGACACGTTCGGCGCGATCGGCGCACCATTCCTGGTGGCGGATCGGGTCATCGACAATGATGCCGAAGCCTTCGCCCTCTATGCGCAAGCCGACGTGCACTTCACCGATCAGTTCACCTTCACCGCCGGCCTGCGTTGGACGGACGAGGAAAAGACGTTCCAGATCCGCGATAACCGCCCGATTTGCAACGGCGACCAGGGCGCGCCCGGCTGCCTGAGCAATTTCAACCTGATCGCCGCAAACGGCACGCCGATTCCCGACGAGCAATCGGTCAGTATCCTCACGCCGCGTTTCGCGCTGAATTACGAACCGAACGACGATCTGCTGTTTTTCGTTTCAGCGACGCGCGGCTTCAAGTCCGGCGGCTGGAACGCACGCGGTACGGCCGGCGCAGAATTGCTGCCGTTCGGCCCGGAAACGACATGGAGCTACGAGGCCGGTGTCCGCAGCGAATTCTGGGACAATCGGGCGCGCCTCAACGTGACGGCCTATTATGCCGACACGACCGGACTGCAGACGCCCTCGGCCTTTATCCGGGGCAACGGCACGATCGGCTTCATCACGCGCAACTTCGCAGATTACGAGAATTACGGGATCGAGGCGGAGCTTACACTGGCGCCGATCGACGGGCTCAACATCTTCGCGAGCCTGGGCTGGCAGGATGACCAATATATCATCGATCGCAACGCGCCCGCTGTCGATCAGTTCGGCGTGACCTCGGTCGCCGCGCAGCAGGCGCAATGCCAGGCGGCGCTCGCGGCGAACACGCCGTCGCCGGCCTGCGGCGCCGGGATCGTCGCGCCGGATGGCAGCATTGCCGATCCGGTCCGAACGCCCGACTGGTCGATCGCCGGCGGCATCAGCTACGAATTCCCGATCGGCAGCAACTGGACGTTCACACCGTCCGTCAATGCCGCCTATCGCTCGTCCTTCGAAACCGGAACGAGCGCGCTGACCATTTACCAATCGGCGCCGGGCCAGTTCAACACGACTGGCAATGGCGAATTTGTGACCGGCTCGTTCAACGACGGCTATTTCATCGTCAACGCGGGAATCACCTTCGCTGAAGTGGAGGAAGGGCTGCGCGTTTCGCTGACCTGCTCCAACTGTTTCAGCGAGGATTACAACTCGTCGACGCTGGCCAACTACACCTATTACAACGCACCCGGCACCTGGCTGGTCAGCGCCCGGTACGACTTCTAGGCGCGGCGGCCGGGAAGGGGACGCGGCATGAAGGGATGGCGGCTGTGCGGAGGCATCGGGCTGCTGTCCCTTCTGCTTTCCGGGCCCCTCCATGCGCAGGACGATGCCGGGCGCGACCGGCTGCTCGAACAGCGGCTCGGCAGCTTCCTCGCCGGCGGCTATGATCCGCTGACCACGCCGGTCGGCTGGTACAGCCCGACGGCGCGGGTCGACGGGGCCCGCTATCCGGAGGTCCGCCAGGTCGCCGAAGCCGATGCGTTCGATCCAGAGGCGTTGGCGGCGGTGGCCGGGCATGCCGAGCGGATCGGGAGCTCGGCGCTCTTGGTTTCGCACGGCGGCGCGCTCGTCCATGAAAGCTATTGGCGGGACAGCGGGCGCGATACCCATTTCAACCCGCAATCCATGTCGAAGACCGTGCTCGCGCTGCTTGTCGGAATCGCCATCGACGAGGGCCATATCGGCGGCGTCGGCGATCCGGTCGGCCGCTATGTCGCCGAATGGGCGGACGATCCGCGCGGTGCGATCACGGTCCGCAACCTCCTGCATATGTCGGGCGGGCTCGAACAGCTCGGCGGCGATTACGGCTATGCCGTGGTGCCGGAAAATCCCGCCGTCGCCCAGCATTTCGGCAGCGATTTCGTCGGGCCGATCCTCGGGCTCGCCCAGGCCGATCCGCCGGGTGCGCGCTGGGACTATAACAACAACGAAAGCAACCTGCTCGGCGTGCTGCTCGAACGGGCGACGGGCCGCCGCTATGCCGATTATCTGTCGGAGAAATTGTGGCGGCCGCTCGGCCTCGCCGATGCGGCGATGTATCTCGATCGCGAGGGCGGGACGCCGATGGTCAGCTGCTGCATCCTGTCCCGGCCGATCGACTGGCTCCGGATCGGCGAGCTGATCGCCGGCCGCGGCGCCTTCGCAGGCGCGCAGCTCGTGCCCGCCCAATGGATTGCGGAGATGATCGCGCCCGCGCCGACGCGGCCGGGTTACGGCTATCAGATCTGGCTCGGCGACCAGCGGGTCGGCGGCGAACCCGATCCGCGGCCCGGCCTCATCCCCTGGCAGAGCGAGCCGTTCGCGGCAGATGATCTGATCTTCCTGCACGGCCATGGCGCGCAGCGCGTCTGGATCATTCCGTCCCGCGATCTGGTCATCGTGCGGGCGGGCCGCAGCTGGCCGACCGAATGGGACGAAGCCGCGATTCCCAACGCGCTGATCCGCGCGCTCGACGGCGGGGATGGCGAGCGATGACCGGGGTGACGCGCCGGAATTTTCTCCGCGCATCCGCCGCCGCGGCGATCGCGCCCGCGCTGCTCGGTACCGCCCGGCGGGCCGACGAAACCGCCGATGTCGTGATTCTCGGCGCCGGTCTGGCCGGTCTCTACACGGCCCTCCAGCTCACCGAGGCCGGCGCGTCGGTGCTCGTCCTCGAAGCGCGCGACCGTCCGGGAGGTCGCGTCCGGACGCTGTTCGATCTGCCCGGGCGGCCCGAGGCGGGCGGTACGCAACTGAGTTCCCACTATCGCCGGTTCGTCGGCCTGGCCGAGCGGTTCGCCATTCCGCTGATCGAGGATTCGCCGATGCAGCGGGGCGGCGCGCCCGAGCTGTATATCGCGCTCCGGGGCGAAACGATCCTTCCCGATCGATGGGCGGGCCATGCGCTGAACCCGTTCGATGGTCCGCTCGCCGGCCTGCCGCCCTGGGCGCTGCCCTTCGCGGCGATGGGCCGCGACAATCCGCTGCCCGACGTGGCGAGCTGGCGCGATCCGGCCTTTGCCGGATGGGACCGGTCGGTCGCCGACCATCTCGGCTGGACGAGCGAACAGCTGCGCCTCGGTTTCGGGACCAACCCGGGCTATGGCGCGTCGGCCTACAGCCAGTCGGCGCTGATGTGGTTCCAGATCCTCAAGGCGATCGCCGAGCCGGGCGGGCGGCTGCTGACCGTGGAAAACGGCAATCAGCGCGTGCCCGACGCGATGGCGGCGGCGCTCGGCGATGGCGTGCGCTACGGCGCGGGGGCCCGTGGCATCGCGAGCGAAACCGACGGCGTCGAGATCCGCACGATGGACGGCGGCCGCTATCGCGCGCGCCATGCGGTGGTCACGCTGCCGACCAGCGCACTCCGGACCGTCGATATCGATCCGGCTCCGCCGCGCGCCCAGCAGCGCGGCATCCGGAGCCTGCCCTATAACCGGGTCGTGCGCGCCTATTTCGCGCCCGTGCGGCGCTTCTGGGAAGAGGACGGCCTGCCGCCCTCGGTCTGGAGCGACAGCTATGCGGGCCGCGTCTTCGCGCTGCGCGGCGGGGGCGGGACCGAGATCACGATGATGCAGAGCTTCATCACGGGCCCGGCGGCCGAACGGCTCGACCGGATGCCGCAAGCCGAGGCGATGGCGCTCGTGCAAGCAGAGATCGAACGCATCCGCCCCGCCGCGCGCGGCGCGCTCCGGCCCGCCGCCTATGTCAGCTGGGGACGCGATCCCTATGCCGGCGGCGCCTATGCCTGTTGGGCGCCCGGCCAGATCGCCGGCTTCGCCGATGCGCTGTCGCAGCCGCACGGCCGGCTGATCTTCGCGGGCGAACATACTGCCGTCCGCGCGCGCGGCATCGAAGGCGCGCTCGAATCCGCCGACCGGGCGGCGCAGGCGGTGTTGGCGGCGCTTTAGGAGGAGAGGGCTGGTGCGTCGATCGCGCGCGAGCGATCGTCCGACGAAAAAGGGCGCCGCGTCTCCCGACGCGGCGCCCCTTCCTTAGGCTCTATGACGGATCGCCCTAGAAACCGGCACTGACCGCCACGCCGAAGTGGCGGCTGCGGCGCAGCGCACCGACGAAATTGCGGCGGAAGCTGTTGTTCGCATCCGCATAACGCAGCACCAGCGGCGAGCTGTCCTCGTTCGTCAGATTGTTGACGTAGAAGTGCACCCGGTAATTGTCGTTCCGGAAACCGAGCCGCGCATTGACCAGCGTCGTATCGCCATTGTCGATCAGATTGTGCACCTGGGCGAAGACCCGGCTGCGATAGCTGATATTGGCGCCGGCGAAGAACTCCCAGCCGCTCGAGCCGAGATCGGTCTGATAGTCGACATCGGCGAAGATCGTGTGTCGCGAGGTGCGCGGGATCTGGCGGCCGGCGATCGATCCGAAGAGCGACTGGCACCCGGCCGTGTTCGGGAACTGGTCGCCGATCGAACAATCGACCAGACCATTGTCCCGGACGTCGTTGAGCACGCCCTCATTCTCGTCGAACCCTTCGGTGAATTCGGGATCGAGCAATGTATAGTTGGCGGTGAACGTCCAGTTCGGGTTCGGCCGGACCTGCGCTTCGATCTCGAAGCCCATGATCCGCGCATCGCCGGCATTGGTGATGGCCGAAACCGTATTGTTGGCGTTCTGCACATTCTGGGTCAGCTGATAGCCGTCGATCTCGTTCAGGAAGGCGGCGAAGTTGAAGGTGAAATCGCCGAACGTGTTCTTCGTGCCGATTTCATAGGCCGTCGCATCTTCCTGGTCATAGGTCGGCACGCCCGCGGCGATCGCCGTGACGCCGTTGAAGCCGCCCGGCTTGGTGCCGGTCGCGAACACCGCGTAGAACAGATTGTCCGGCGTCGCCTGCCAGCTCAGCGTGATCCGGGGATCGAAGCTGTTGAACGTTTCGCGCCCGGCCGCCTGGTTGAGGATCGGGCCGCCCTCGTCCTGCTCGATCGCGGAAAAGGAGATCCGCTCGGAAGCATAACGGCCCTCGACGGTCAGTTCGAGATTGTCGGTGATGTCGAACCCGACCGATCCGAAGATGGCGAGGTTGCGGATGTCGGTTTCCGTGCTGTCACGCGAATTCGGCGTCGAAGGGCCAAAGAACGGCGCGATGCTGCCGCAAATCGGGTTGGCCGCGCACAACGCCGCCTGCTGGGCGAAAGCCGCGCCGAAGCTTGCTCCCGCCTGTGCGGCCGCATTGGCCGGCACTTCGCGAACGTCCTGCGTGTCGACATCCTGTTCGAAATAATAGCCGCCGAGCAGGAAGCGGAACCGGTCGCCTTCATACAGGAACTTGATTTCCTGGCTGAAATCGTGGGCGTCGGTCAGTCCCTCGAACGTGAAGTCGACGGTGCTGCCGACATAGCCGAAGGGGAAGGAGATACCGCCCGGGCCGAAGCTCGGCGGGCCGGCGGGGAAACCGCCGGGGGTGAATACCGCGGTCTGGAACGCGGTCGGCGAATAGTCGGCATCGACCGCGAACAGCGTGTCGCGATCATTATAGCCGGTCAGCGAGACGAGCGTCAGGTTTTCGGTCAGGTCGACTTCGATCCGCGACGACAGGTTGAGCGTGTCGACATAGGTGCCCACCGGGCTTCCCGCCGCGAACTGGATGCTCGGATCGGCGGTCACCGGCTGGGGCCGCAGCGTCCCGCAGAAATAGCGTCCGCCGCCACCGTAAAGTGTGCCGTTGTCGAAGATGCAGTTGTTGGCCGTCGCCGGAATCGAGAACAGCGCTGCCTGGCCGTCATCCGCTTCCGAATAATAGCCGCGCAGCCGCACGCGGACGGGGCTGCCCGCCGGCTCATAGGCGACCACGCCGGAGAAGGAGAGCGATTCCTCCTGGCCGAAGGTCACGCCCGTGATCGGGTTCACATGTTCGCCGCCGAAATCGTAATAGCGGACCTGCGCGCCGGCGGTCAGGCCTTCGGCGATCCCGCCTTCGATATTGCCGGTGATCTCGTAGCGATCGTCTTCGGAGATATCGACGGTCAGCCGGCCTCCCAGCTCGTCGCTCGGCGTGCGCGTGATGATGTTGATCGCGCCCGAATAGGTGTTGCGTCCGTAGAGCGCGGATTGCGGACCTTTGACGACTTCAAGCCGCTCGATATCGTCGATATTATAGTCGGAGATCGAGCCGGTGATGTAGATGCCGTCGATAAAGGTCGCGACGCCCGAATCGCCGAGGATGTTCGCCTGGCCGCGAATCACCGGGCGGTTCGAATCGCGCCCGAATTCATTGTCGAAGGTCAGGCCCGCCGTGGTGTTCGCGATATCGGTCAGATCCTGCAGGTTGAGCTGCTCGATCGTCTCCGCGGTCGCGACGGCCACCGAGACCGGCGCATTCTGCAGCGCTTCCTCGCGGCGGCGCGCCATGACGATGATCGGCTCGTTGCCGCCCGTTTGCGCGCCTTCGCCCGCCACCTGCGCGCTCGCCGGTCCCGGCAGAGCGAAAGCCGCGATACCCGCGGTCGTCGCGAGCAATAATATCTTGTTCCGTGATGTCATGTGTCCCTCCCAAAACTCTTTGATTTGACAGTCAGTGTCTCCGGTAAATTTGTCCAGACAAATTTTATTTTCGACGCAGTGAAGTCTCATAGTGTGGCGCAACTGCAACGCCTGTGTTGTGGCTATTCTACGGTTGGTTGTCGCCCGGCATGCCGGCCGGGCAGCGGATGACGTCAACGCCGAGCAGCTCGGTGTCGGGCGTCAGATAATCGTTCCGCACGGGTTCCGTGCGCGCGAGATCGGTCGACAGGTAGCGGGCGCTGTTGTCGCACAGGATCGTCGCGACCGGGCCGCGCGCGCCGCATTCGGCAATCGCCTTGAGCGCGGCGACGATGTTCGCGCCGCTCGATATGCCGACGCCGAGGCCGAGCCGGTGCGCGAGCTGCTGCGCCATCAGGATCGCATCGCCATCGGCGACCGCGATCACCGGGGCGAGTTCGCCCAGCTTGACGATGTCGGGGATGAATTCGTCCGAGACGCCCTGGATGCGGTGGTGGCCCACCTTGTGACCGGTCGACAGGGTCGGCGATTCGGCCGGCTCGACCGGATGGACGGCGATATCGTGACCATGGGCGGCGCAATAGCGCGCCGCGCCCATCACCGTGCCGCCCGTGCCGACGCCGGCGACGAACGCGCCCGGCGTCTGGCCGACGCTTTCCATCTGGGCGAACAGTTCGGGCATCGTGCCCTCGGTATGGGCGCGCCAGTTATCGTCATTCTCGAACTGGCGGGAAAGGAACGCGCCGTCGCGCTCGGCCATCGCCTTCGCCTGCGCGATCGCGCCGAGAAAGCCGCCTTCCTCGCGCGAGACGAGGCGCAGCTCGGCGCCATGGCTGGCGAGCAGCGCACGCCGCTCCGCGCTCATCC
>NZ_JBQLZM010000147.1:0-7221 GCF_052168275.1 Parasphingopyxis sp.
CTCACATAGTCGCCCTTGGGGATGACGAGGACGTGAACCGGCGCCTGGGGGTTGATGTCCCGGAAGGCGAGGACATGCTCGTCCTCATACACCGTATCGTTGGGAATCTCGCCGCGCAGGATCCGGGCGAAGATATTGTCGGGATCGTAGGGCTGGGTGGCGTCGATCGGCATGGGCGTCTCCTCGATGGGGCGGGGCCGCAAACTGCAACAGCACCGCCGCGAAGACAATCCGGCGCGGCGTCAGTCGCTCGCGTCTCCGCGCCGCAGCGCCGGCGCCGCGGCCAGGAACATCGCCGCGCCCATCAGCGTCAGCACGCTCGTTGCGGCCATCGCGTAGCGCAGCGAATCCGTGCCATAGGCGGGCGCGAAGCCGTCGCTGAGCAGGCCGACGACGAGCGGCCCGACGCCGATCCCCAGCCCGGAGCCGACGAAGATGTAGAGCGACGCGGCCAGCGCGCGCTCATCAGGCCGCGCGACCGTCTGGATCAGCGCGGCGGCCGGGCCGAGGCACAGATTGGCGAAGAAGGTGCCGGCCGCGAAGACCAGCGCCGCGCCGAGCACCGTCGGCGAAAACGGCGCGGTCAGCAGCAGCGGAAAGGCGATCACGAGTCCGATCGCGGGCATCCAGCCCTGCCAGCGCGGATCGCGCCTGACGAGCATGTCGCTCATTATGCCGCCGGCGATGGTGCCGGGCAGCCCGCCGATGACGATGCCGAGCGCCGCATAGAGCCCGACCTCGGCCGCGCCGAGCTCGAACACGCGGCGATAGAGCGGCGGCGCCCAGTTGGCGACGACATAGGCCATCATCACCGCGAACGCGTTGCCCAGCGTGACGAACAGGAAAACCCGGTTGGCGAACAGCCGTTTGGCGGTGTCGAGAAAGGCCGGGCGCTCGCCGCTCGGCGGCGTTTCGCTGAGCCGCCCGCGCTCGGGCTCGCGCAGGGTGAAAAAGGCGACCGCGGCGACGAGCAGCCCCGGCAGGCCAACGACGATGAAGGCGTAGCGCCAGCCCCAGCTCTCGGCGATGATCCCGCCCAGTATCACCCCGGCGATCGCCCCGGCCGGTGCGGCGGCGGTCAATATGCCGAGCGCGCGGGAGAGCTCGCTCTTGCGGTAGTAATCGGCGAGCACCGCATGGGTCGGCGGCGCGCAGCCCGCTTCGCCGACGCCGACCGCGATGCGCGCGAGCAGCAGCTGGACGAAATTCGCGGCAAGCCCGCAGGCCGCGGTGGCGAGGCTCCAGACCGCGCAGGCCCCGGCGACGATCTTCACCCGGTTCGCGCGGTCGGCGAGCCGGGCGATCGGGATGCCGAGCGTCGAATAGAAGAGCGCGAAGGCGAGGCCCGAAAGCAGGCCGAGTTCGGTATCGCTCAGCGCGAATTCGAGCTTGATGTCCTCGAGCAGGACGGCGAGCACCTGCCGGTCGGCGAAATTGAAGAAATAGACGACCGTCAGGACGCCGAGCGCATAGTGCCGGTAGCGACGGTCGGGGACCGCGCCGTCCGCGCCCGCCGCCGCCGCCACGCGCTAGGCCGCCGGCTTCTTGCGCTGGAGACCCGAGCGCTTGCAGCTCGCGACGAGATCGCCATGCTGGTTATAGGCGCGATGCTCGAAGGTCACGATGCCCTGGTCGGGGCGGGACTTGCTCTCGCGCAGCCCGACGACCTCGGTCTCGACCCGGACCGTGTCGCCATGGAAGAGCGGCTTGGGGAAACGCACATCGTCCCAGCCGAGATTGGCGACCGCGGTGCCCAGCGTCGTGTCGCCGACCGAAATGCCGACCATCAGCGACAGCGTGTAGCAGCTGTTGACGATCCGCGTGCCGAACTCGGTTTCGGTCCGGCAATATTCCTCGTCGAGATGGAGCTGGGCCGGGTTGTGGGTCATCGTCGTGAAGAGGACATTGTCGGTCTCGGTGATCGTCCGCCGGATCGGATGGTCGAAGGTCTGTCCCATTTCGAGTTCGTCGAACCATTTGCCTGCCATCGGGATGCTCCTGTGCGAATTGCTGTACCGGAAAGTGCATGGCCGCCGTCCTAGCAAGAAGAACAGGGGACGGAAATCGGACGCGGCGAGGCCGAAGGTCGGGCCAATTCGTTGTTGGCGCTCGCTTGGCGTCCGCGAACAGGCCGCCTATAGCCCGGCGCATGTCCGACGTTCCGCCCGCCGTTCCGCACGATCTCCGTTCCGGGTCCGACAGCCGCACCCTGCGCGACGCGCTGGGCTGTTTCGGCACGGGCGTGACGGTGGTGACGACGCTCGACCGCGACGATGCGCCGGTCGGGCTGACCGCCAACAGCTTCACCTCGGTTTCGCTCGATCCCGAGCTGCTGCTCGTCTGCCTCAACCGCAAATCGACCCAGCTGCCCTGGTTCGCACGCGCCGAGGCGTTCGCCGTCAACGTCCTCCATATCGGCCAGCTCGAGGTCGCGCAGCGCTTCGCGACGCCGGACGTCGACCGGTTCGACGGGACCGACTGGGAAGCCTGGTCGACCGGCGTCCCGATGCTCACCGATTCGCTCGCCAATTTCGAATGCGCGAAATTCGCCGAATATGACGGCGGCGATCACCTGATCCTGTTGGGCCGCGTGATCCGCGTGCGCTTCGACGCCGATCTCGATCCGCTGCTCTATTATCGCGGCCGCTATCGCGAGCTGCATTTCGACTAGGGCGCAAGCTCAACATCTACCTACCGTCATTGCGAGGAGCCGTCAGGCGACGCGGCAATCCAGAGCTGCAAGTGATGCGTATGCGGCTCTGGATTGGTTGACCTTCGGTCGCCTTCGGCCCGCTGCGCTCGCAATGACGATCTAAGCAAAGGTGAAGATGTTGCGGCCGCCCTCTTCGGAGCGCACCGCGATCGTCCGGCCGAACGGCTCTCCTTCCTCCAGCACCGCCAGCGTCTCCGCATCGCCGGGCGCGACATTGGCGACGATCCGCGCGCCGTCCCCGGTGCGCGCGACGACCGCGGCGACCGCCCCCTGCTTGCCCGGAACGATCGTATAGGTGTCGACCACCGCCTCGCCCGTATGGCTGTCGCGGACGTCGCGCTTCTCCGTCTGGTCGGGCAGCGTCCGGAAGCGCGCATCGCCGCTCCAGTCGGCGGGGCGCATCGAGTAGATGCCGGTCGCATATTTGCTCATGAAGCCGCCATTGGCGCCGACCAGCGCATAGGCGTCCCCGTCCGCACGCAGTTTCCGGACGGCCTCGGCGATCGCATGGGCCGAGTAGTTGTTGCCCGCCCCGCCGAAAAAGGGCAGCCCGCCGGTCAGGGTCAGCCCGCGCGGATCGTCGGCCGCGATGCCGAACGCGTCGGCGATATTGGTGACCGCGATCGCGAAACAGCTGTAGAGATCGAGATAGTCCATCGCGTCCATCTCGACGCCGGCCATGTCGAGCGCCGCGCGCACCGAGGCGATCGAGGCCGGGCTGGTCGCCATGTCGGGCCGTTCGAGCACCGACAGCTCCTTGGCGTCGGTGACGGCATGGATATGCACCCACCGTTCCTCGGGCACGCCCAGCGCCCGGGCCCTGCCGGCCGAGGCGATCAGGATCGCCGCCGCCTGGTTCACCTGGTCGCGCGCGACCGTCATCCGGGTATAGGGTTCGGCGACGATCCGGTTGCGTTCCGTCACCGTCGCCAGCTCCTCCGCCGTCCGCGCGACGGGCGCGGCGGCATGGGGGTTCCGCGCCGCGACCGCGCTGAACGGCGCGAACAGTTCGCCGATCTCGCGGCGATAGGCGTCGAGCCCGGTCCCGCGCTCCGCCCGGCGGGCATTGTCGAACAGCGCGTAGAGCGGGATCGGCGCGGCAAGCCCGTGCGCGATCAGCGTCGAATCGAGCAGCCCGCGCATCCCGAAGCCGCGATCCTCGAGGCTGCCCTCCACCTCTTCCGACCAGTCGGGTTTCTCGCCCCGCTTGCCCAGCGTGAGCACCGTCGAGATCGCTTCCGAGCCGATAATCGCCGCGACGTCCGACCGGCCCGCGGCGATATCCGCCGCGAATTCGCCGACCAGTTTCTGCGGCCCCTGCCCGCCGACGATCTCGAGGATCGCGCGTTCGGGATCCGCGCCGACGCGCTGGCCGTAGGAGCGCGGCGCATTGTTCGAGCGGCCGAACGGCGCGACCGCGCCGGGCACCGAAATCTCGAACTGGCGGATCGCGGCGATCGTGTCGATCGCGGCGGCCAGATCGCCGGTCGCGCCGCTGTCTTCGAGCGCCGCGGACAGCGCCGCGCCGCCCAGGTCCATCGGCGACAGCGCGCGGTAGCCGGGGTCGTCGGGCCGCTCGCTATGCTGGCCGACGCCGATAATGACGGGGGTGGTGTCCGCGATCTCGCTCATCGTTCGTCCTTTGCCGTTCGTGCGCGTGCAAACACGAGGCGGCGGCGGAGCGCAACTGCCAATTGCGATGGGCGAAGACGGTTTGCAGAGGGCGAAGCGGGAGGCTATCGCGATCGCGTTGATTCCGATTTCGAACCAGGGACTTTCCGGCCATGCTCAAGAAACTGCTGCTCGCCTCGCTCATTCTCGCTTCGCCGGCGGCCGCCGAGATGCGCGAATATCGCGTCCTGTCCGGCGGCAACGATGTCGGCCATCTGCGCGTCGATGCGGAGGGGGACCGGGTCGCGATCGACTATGACTATAAGAATAACGGGCGCGGCCCGACCATCGCCGAGACGATCACGCTCGATGCCGAGGGCTATCCGCTGCGCTGGGAGATCGGGGGCGCGACGACCTTCGGCAATCTGGTCGACGAGACGTTCATACGCGAGAACGGCCGGGCCCGCTGGCGCGACGCGACCGGCGAGGGTGAAGCGGCGATCGCCGATGCGCGCTTCTATATCGACCAGAATGGCAGCCCGTGGAGCCTGGCGCTGCTCGCCCGCGCGCTGCTCGCGGATGCCGACAACAGCATGGCCGTGCTCCCCGGCGGCACCGCGACGCTGACCGAACGCGGCACGGCCAGCTATGACGGGCCCGACGGCGCGATCGCGACGACCACCTACGAGATTTCAGGGCTCGATCTCAATCCCGTCTATGTGACGCTCGACGCCGACAACCGCCTGTTCGCCTTCGCGAACCCGCGCTTCGCGATCGTCCGCGCCGGTTACGAGGCGGCCGACGAAGCGCTGCGCGATCGCGCCCAGCAGCTATCGACCGACCGCTTCGTCCGCATCCAGGCCGAGGCGGCGCGCAATTTCGACGGCCCGGTCCGGGTCCGCAACGTCCATATCTTCGATCCGGAAACGATGACGCGCACGGGCCCGCGCGCCGTGGTCTGGCACAATGACCGGATCAGCTCGGTCCAGCCCAACGACGCGCCGGCGACCGAGGGCGAGACGATCATCGACGGCGCGGGTGGCACGCTGGTTCCGGGCATGTACGAGATGCACGGCCATATCTCGCAGAATGTCGCGCTGCTCAACATCGCGGCGGGCGTCACCTCGGTCCGCGACATGGGCAACGAGAATGCCGTGCTCGACGGGCTGATCGAGCGGATCGCCGACGGCACGATCGCCGGGCCGCGCATCACGCGCAGCGGCTTTATCGAGGGGCTGAGCGAATTCAGCTCGCAGACCGGCGAACTCGTCGAGACCGAGGAGGAGGCGCTCGCACAGGTCCGCTGGTATGCGGCGCGCGGATTCCACCAGGTGAAGCTCTACAATTCGATGACGCCGGACTGGGCGCCGCGGCTCGTCGAGGAGGCGCACCGGCTGGGCCTCCGGGTCGCCGGCCATGTCCCCGCCTTTTCCAACGCCGATGCGATGATCGCGGCCGGGTTCGACGAACTCACCCATATCAACCAGGTGATGCTGGGCTGGGTGCTCGAACCGCATGAGGATACGCGCACGCTGCTGCGCCTGACCGCGCTCGACCGGCTGCCCGCGCTCGATCTCGACAGCGCGCCCGTCCAGCACACGATCGGCCTGATGGCGCAGAACAATATCGCCATCGATCCGACGATCGCCATCCATGAGAGCCTGCTGCTCGGCCGCAACGGCGAAATCTCGCCGAGCTTCGCGGACATCTACGATCACATGCCGGTCGGCCGGCAGCGCGAGCTGCGCGAGGCCTGGGCCGACGTCTCGGCGGAGGGCGCGGACGAACGCTATCGCGGCGCTTTCGACCAGGTGATGCGGACGATATCGATGATGCGCGAACGCGGCATCCTCATCGTCCCGGGCACCGATATGGGCGGCTCCTTCGCCTATCACCGCGAGCTCGAACTGTTCGAGCGCGCCGGTTACACCGCCCCGGAGGTGCTGCGGCTGGCGACGCTCGGCATGGCCGAATATCTGGGGCAGGACGAGGATCTGGGGTCGATCGAGGGCGGCAAATATGCCGATTTCTTCCTCGTGCCCGGCGATCCGACCACCGACCTTTCGGCGATCAAGGCGATCGCGATGGTCGTCGCCAACGGGACCGTCTATTTCCCGGCCGACATCTATCCGCATTTCGGCATCCGGCCCTTCGCCGAGCCGCCCGAAATGACCGAAGCCGACTAGCTCAGCCGGAGATCGAATCCGCCTCGATCAGCAGGACCTGGCAGTCCGCGCATCCCTCGCGCAGCTTCTTGACCTCGCGATATTCGGGAGAGTCCCAGAAGGCCCGGGCGGCGGCCTTGTCGGGCCATTCGGAGATGACCATCGAGGCCCCGTCGCCGAAATCGCCCTCGAGCAGCTCCGCGCCCGGCCCGCGCAGCACATATCGGCCGCCGAACTGTTCGACGAGCTTCCCGGCGGCCGCGCCATAGCCCTGGATGAAGGCGTCGCGGTCGGCGATCTTGGCGGTGACGATCATATAGGCGGGCATTGCAGACTCCTCTCGATTTCCGTCATTGCGAGCGTAGCGAAGCAATCCAGAGCGGCAGACGGCGCGCTGGAGGCTCTGGATGGCCGCGTCGCCGCGCGGCTCCTCGCAATGACGGATCTTGCGCCATCACTCGTCCGCACCGCCCGGATAAGTGAAGACATCGTCCGCGATCGGCGCGTTGACGATCGTCTCGGTCCAATAGACGGTGTTGGAGACGACGCCGTTATAGGCGAGCGTCACCGTTCCGGCCTGCACCCAGTCCGGGTCCTCGAGCCGGTAGAAATCGTCATAGACGCGCATGTGCCAGCCGCGCGGGGTCGCGAATTCCATCGTGCGGATATAATGGCTCTGCTGGTCGATCCCGAAGATCGTCTCCGCGCCGTCCGGATCGGTGATGCGGATCT
>NZ_JBQLZM010000148.1:0-27300 GCF_052168275.1 Parasphingopyxis sp.
TCGACGTGCTGACCCGCAAGCAGCGCGGCGTGGAGGGCTGGGCATGAGCGCGCTGGCGATCACCGGCGGGACATTGGTCGACCCCGAGGCGGGCCGCGTTGCGCCGGGCGATATCGCCTGCGCCGACGGCGTGATCGTTGGCGGCGCGCCGGACGGCGCCGAGACGCTCGACGCCGGCGGTCTCCACGTCGCGCCGGGCATCGTCGATTTGGGCGTGTTCGCCGTCGACATCCCGGCGTTCGTCGCCGGCGGCATCACGCGGGTTGCGCTGATGCCCGACCGGTCGCCGGCGATCGACGAACCGGCGATGGTCCAGCACGCGGCCGCGGCCGGAAAGCCCGCCGTCTGGATCCACCCGATGGCTGCCGCGACGCAGGGACTGCGGGGCGAGGAACTTAGCGAATTCGGCCTGATGCAGCGCGCCGGCGCGGCGGCCGTTTCGACCGGGCGGCGGCGGATCGCCGATGCCGGCGTCATGCACCGCGTTCTGCGCTACGCAGCGGCCCTCGATCTCGTCGTCATCGCCCATGCCGAGGACGAAGGACTGTCGGGCCATGCGGTCGCGACCGACGGCGAGACCGCCACCCGGCTCGGCCTGCCGAGCGCCCCCGCCATCTCCGAAGCCATGGCGATCGCGCGGGACCTGATGCTCGCCGAACAGGCCGGCGCGCATATCCATTTCCGCACCGTGACCACGGCCCGCGGCTTCGACCTGATCCGCGACGCCAAGGCGCGCGGGATCGGGGTCAGCTGCGGGATCACGCCCGCGCACCTGCTGCTCTGCGATGTCGATATCGGCGCCTATCGCACCTTCGCCAAACTGTCCCCGCCGCTGCGCAGCGCGGAAGACCGCGATGCCGCGCTCGGGGCGCTTGCCGACGGCACGATCGACGTCATCTGTTCCGGTCACGATCCGCACGGGCCCGAGGCGAAGCGCCTCCCCTATGCCGATGCCGAGCCCGGCATGTCCGGCGCGGAAACGCTGCTCACCCTCTCGCTCAACCTGGTGAGAGACGGCCATGTCGACATGGCGCGCCTGTTCGCGCTGTTGTCGTCCAACCCGGCAAGGCTGCTGGGCGTCGCTGGCGGTTCGCTGGCAACCGGCGCGGCGGCCGATCTGGTCGTCTTCGATCCCGATGTGCCCTGGCGCGTCGATACGACGAGCATGGCCTCAAGCGCCGGCAACACGCCGTTCGACGAGCTGCCGGTGCAGGGCAAGGTCGTCCACACGATAAAGGGCGGCCGACCCGTGGATCGACAGCCCTCCTGATATCGTCGGATCGGCCGGCTAGCGGAGCGCGGCCGCTCCTGCGCCACCGCGCGCCGCCACCTGCAGCGGCGCATCGCCAGCGCGGGCGCGCACGAAACATTCCTGACCGCGCGACCGCAGGGTGCGGCACAGACGGTTGGCGTCCCGGCGGGTTTCGAAACCGCCGAACGACAGGCGATACAGCGTCCGGCCGCCTTCGAACGTCGCGCGCGACGGCGTATATTCGGCGAGGCCACCATAGCGCCGGACTGCGCGGTCCCAGGCGACGCGCACACTGGCCTCGCTGGAAAAGGCGCCGAGCTGGACCACATAACGTCCATCGGAACTGCGCGATGCCGCGGGAGCGGCGGGCTGATCGACCGGCGCGACGGCGGTAACCGGCCGTTCGGGCGCGCGGGCGGCCCGCAGAACCGCAAGCCAGCTTTCCTCGGCAGGAGCGGAGGCGGCGATGACCGGCGCCGTCAGCGCCACGACGGGCTGGGCCGCCGGAGCCGCCGCGGCCGCGATCGCATCGCTGGCATCGGCCACTTCGTAATTGTCCTCTTCCTCGACGATGAAGGCGTCAGCGGCCGGCGCCGAATAGTCCTCGATGTCCACCGCCGCGACGCGCATCGGCGCCTCATCGGCTTCGATCACCGGCGCCGTCTCGACATCGGCAACCGCGCCGGTTTCGGCAGGCGCGGTAAAGGCGACGACCGGATCCTGATCGGCGGAACCGTCTTCGATATCCGCTTCGGCCGTCATGACCATGGTGTCCTGCGGCGCCAGCGCGAGCTGCATCGGCTGGCCCGGATCGTTGCGATCCGCGGTAACGCCGAGCAGGCTCGAAACCTGATCCCATTCATTTTCCGGCGCAGCGAACTGCGTCCAGTCGCGCATGCGGCCGTCGAGTTCGGCAAGGCTCACATCCTGCGCCGCCGTGATCCGGGCCTCGGCCCAGCGTCCGGCCATTGCATAGGTCAAAGCGAGATTCTGCCGCGCACGCGGATCGCCGCCATTGGCGCGCGCCGCCTGCTGGAGGATTTCGATCGCGCGCTCGTGATTGCCGGCAAGCGCCATGGCGAGGCCGAGATCGGAAGCGCCCAGGCGGCCTTCGAGATTGTTGAGTTCGGCCAGCGCGTCCGATCGGTTGCCCTGTGCGATCTGCGCGAGCGCGAGGTTGAACGCGGTCCGGTTCAGCTCGGGATTGAGCGTCAGCGCGTCGTGAAAGCTCGTTTCCGCCGACGCGAAGCGGCCGGCCGCCAGATAGGCCCGGCCGAGAAGATGGCGATATTCGGCGCTGTTCGGCATCGACTGCACCGCATGCTCGGCGTGGCGGATGGCAGCAATGCTGTCGTTCCGGCCCAGCGCTTCGCGGGCTTCGCCGGCCGCGGTTACGGCCTGCTGGGCCGAGCGGCTGTCGGTTTCGGTCGCGCCGGTCGAAAAGGCCTGGTTGGCAAGCGGCGTCAGTCCGACAAGCGACGCGCCGACGGCCAGCGACGATGCGGCGATTTTGATGATGCTCGGTTTCATTATACCCCTCCTCAATCAGTGCGTTTTGCCGCCGGACGCCTGTCCGGTGAGCGCCCGCACTTCGGGATTCTGTTCCAGGAACCGGTCGAGCGCTTCGGTGACGATGCGCTGGGCCGACTGGTTGGTGACGGCCGATGCCAGGCGCAGCTTCAGGTGCCGCTCCTTGTCGAGCCGCAATGTGAAGGCGACCTTCTCGCGCGCCGGGACATCGCTGTCCTGCGGCTCCGCCGCCGTCTCCATGCGCGTCCCGGCCCTCGGGATCTTCTTTTCCGAGAGCGGCGAGCGGCCATGCTGGCGCACGCCGTCCTCCAGGCGCGGTTCCGGCGTATCGACGTCGTCGTCGCCATCGTCATATTCAATCGGTTCGACGTCGCCTTCGGTCGCGTCCATCGGCGTCAGACCGCCACGACCATTCGGCCGATAGGGTTCGGGCTCGGCATCCATCTCGTCGATGGCGGGCGGAAGCGGCGCCTCGGCGGGATCCTGACCTAGCTCGTTCAGCCCCTCGGCGAGCTGGTCCTGCTGCTTGCGGACCTCCGGAAGCGGCGTCTCGCCATGATGTTCGGAATCGCCGTCGATCGGGCGGGGGGCTTCGAACCCCATATCGTTCCAGCCCAGATCCTCGGTGACGTCACCCTGCGGATTGATGAA
Organism: Parasphingopyxis sp.; assembly: GCF_052168275.1. Classification (GTDB taxonomy): domain Bacteria; phylum Pseudomonadota; class Alphaproteobacteria; order Sphingomonadales; family Sphingomonadaceae; genus Parasphingopyxis. Next base: position 3,434 of record NZ_JBQLZM010000148.1, read on the forward strand.
TCCCTGGCGTCGCATGGCGGGCTTTGCGGTGCCCTTGCGAGCAAGCAGACCCGAGGAAAGCGACGCGAATTTTTCTTCGCCCATTATGTCGCTCCTACTGGCCTGTCACCCGGCGGCCGAAACCGCCTGTCGCGGGACGCTGCACGGTGCCCGGCTGGGCCGCGAATTTCGGCCCGCTGAACACGGTCCGGCGGAAATTCTTTTCGAGCCGGTCGGAAATATAGGCCCACAGCTCACGGATTTCGGCGGCGGACTTGCCGTTGGGATCGATCTCCATGACCGTCCGGCCGTCGATCATCGAGGCGGCGAAATCGGTGCGGTGGTGCAGCGTGACCGGCGCGACCGTGCCGTGCTGCGACAGGGCGACGGCGGCTTCATAGGTGATCTTGGCCTTGGGGGTCGCCGCGTTGACGACGAAGATCAGCGGTTTGCCGGCCCGTTCGCACAGATCGACCGTCGCGCCGACGGCGCGCAGATCGTGCGGGCTCGGGCGGGTCGGAATGACGATGAGTTCGGCGACCTGGATGACGCTCTGGATCGCCATGGTGATGGCCGGCGGCGTATCGAGGACGGCCAGCTTGAAACCCTGCTGACGCAGAACCTCGAGGTCGGCCGCGAGACGGGCGACGGTCGTCTGCGCGAAGGCAGGCATATCGTCTTCACGCTCGTTCCACCAATCGGCGAGCGAACCCTGGGGATCGATATCGATCAACACCACTGGTCCCGCGCCACTTCGCTGCGCCTCTACGGCAAGGTGCCCGGAAAGCGTCGTCTTTCCCGAGCCGCCCTTCTGCGATGCTAATGCCAATACCCGCATGATATCCCCTTTGATGGCGGTATTTCATCAGCGGCATTGCCACTCGGGTGACTAAAATCTGGTTAACGTCTGGCGTTAAATTTTGATTGATGTCCCGGAAATGGACGGCGCGGTTTTGCTAATCCGGCTTTAACCCTGCTATTATTCGCGATAGGCAAGGTCCTGAAAATCGGGGAGATCGGCAGATGGCGGTAAGACACAGGACGGCGATCGGCGCCGCGTTGGCGCTGATGGCGTTACCATGGGGGGTTAATGCCGGGGTGCAGGAAGGCGTCGAAGCCTGGCGCAACGGCGATTACGCCCGCGCCATTTCCGAATGGCAGCCGCTCGCCGAAACCGGCGATCCTGACGCGCAGTTCAATCTGGGCCAGGCCTACAAGCTCGGCCGCGGCGTTCCGCAGGACATGGAGCGCGCCCGCGACCTCTTCCGACAGGCCGCCGATCAGGGGCATCTGCAGGCCGAGGCCAATTACGGCCTGATCCTGTTCCAGGACGGCAATCGGGAAGAGGCCATGCCCTATATCGTTCGCGCCGCCGATCGCGGCGAACCCCGCGCGCAATACATCTACGGCACCGCGCTGTTCAACGGCGATCTCGCGCCGCGCGACTGGGTCCGCGCCTATGCGCTGATGAGCAATGCGAGCGCCGCCGGCCTGCCCCAGGCCGCGGCCAGCCTGCAGCAGATGGACCGCTATATCCCGCTCGATCAACGCGAGGCCGGAACCGCGATGGCCGCGCAGATGGCCGAGGCGAACCCGGTGACCCAGGTCGCGGTCGCCCCGCCACCGCCGCCGGCCCCCGCGCCGTCGCCGACCTTCACGCCGGTGCCGGTTCCCGCGCCCGCTGCCAGTCCGCCCGCGGCGACGCCGCCGCCCGCTTCGCCGCCTGCCGCCGCGCCGGCGCAGCAGCCGCCCGTGGTGTTGACCCAGGCCCCGCCGCCCGCTGCCCCCGCGGCGCAGAGCGGCGACTGGCGGATCCAGCTGGGTTCGTTCCGGGAGCGGCCGCGGGCCGAAAGCCTGTGGCGCCAGGTCAGCGGGCGCGCGTCGTCGCTCGCCAATCTGCAGCCCTATCTCGTGCGCGCCGGACCCTATACCCGCCTTCAGGCCGGGCCTTTCCGTACACGGGCCGAGGCGCAACAGGCGTGTGCGGCGGCGGCCCGCGCCGGATCGGAATGCATCGCCGTCCGCCGACGCTAGGCGCGCTTAACCGAATATTTGCCGATCGCGGCTACTGCGCCTTCCCAAGGGGAAGGTGTATGACCCGACCGTACAGAATGCAGGGCGGATCGATGGCGTCACGATGGCGGCGGCGGCGGATGTGCGTGCTCCACGCCGATGCGCCCGTGCCGGCGGCGCTCGAAAGTGTGTCGGGCCGCGGCGCGACGGTACGGAGCAATGCCGAACCGGCCTGCGGCGCGACCGTCACGCTGGTCCATCCGGCAGCCGGCGAGATCGTCGCGGAGGTGCATGCGATTTCCGAAACCGGGATCGAGCTCAGCTTTGCCGGCGACGAGGCTTCGGTCGCCTTCGCGCTCAGCGCCGTCGCGTCCGACATGACGCGGTCGAGCTAGCTTTCGACCCAGCCCTTGCGCGGATAGCCCTGCGCGTACAGCAATGCCGTCAGATCCCCGTGATCGATCCGCGCGTCGGCGGCGTCGCGCAGCGTCGGCTTGCCGCGATAGGCCACGCCGAGCCCGGCCTGCTCGACCATGGCGAGATCGTTGGCGCCGTCTCCGATCGCCAGCGTTTCCGACGCGGCCAGCCCCAGCCGCTCCGTTTCTTCCTGCAGGACGCGCTGTTTCGTCGCGCTGTCGACGACCGGCCGGGCGACCCGGCCCGTCAGCCGGCCGGCCGCGATGTCGAGCGTGTTCGCAACCACCCGGTCGAACCCGATCTCGGCGGCCACGCGATCGGCGAACAAGGTGAATCCGCCCGACACCAGCACCGTATGCGCACCGCGCGCCTTCATCGTCCGGACCAGCGTGACGGCGCCCGGCGAAAGGGCGACCCGTTCGTCGTGACAACGGGTGACGACTCCGGCATCCATATCCGCGAGCAGCGACACCCGCTCGTCGAGTGCCTCGACGAAATCGAGTTCGCCGCGCATCGCGCGTTCGGTGATCGCGGCGACCTGCGGCTTGAACCCCGCATAATCGGCCAGTTCGTCCAGGCATTCGACGGTGATCATCGTCGAATCCATGTCGGCGACGAACAGTTTCTTGGCGCGGGCCGCTTCCGGCTGCGCGACATGGTCGATGCCGGCGCCGAGCGCCGCCAGCGCCCGGCGCGCCGATACGAGATCGCCGGAAAAGCGGATATCGGCGGCCTTGTCCGGCTCGATCCACTCATGGCCGAGGATATCCCCGCCCGCGTCCGCGAGCAGGTCCGATGCCAGCGAAATATCGCCTGCGGAGAGCCGATCTGCTGCTATGAGCGTTGCGATGAACATGCGGGGAAACTCCACGAAAGCCAGGGTCGCGCTTATCGCCGGGCCGACCGCCAGCGGCAAGTCGTCTCTCGCGATGCGGATCGCGGAGCGGACGGGCGGCGTCATCGTCAACGCCGACAGCGCGCAGGTCTATCGCGACCTCAGGGTCGTGACCGCCCGGCCGAGCGCGGCCGAGGAAGCGGCCCTGCCCCACCGCCTCTTCGGATATGTCGACGGGGCGGACGCCTGTTCGGCCGCCCGCTGGGCCGGGGACGCCAGGGCGGAGATCGCCGCCGCGCATCGAGAAGGCCGTCCCGCGATCCTCGTCGGCGGCACGGGGCTCTATCACCGCACGCTGCTCGACGGCATCGCGCCGATCCCCGAAATCGACGCCGGCATCCGCACGGAGATTCGCGCGCTGCCCGTCGCCGACGCCCACGCCGCCCTCCAACGCGAGGATCCGGCATCGGCGCAGCGGCTCAACCCGACCGACACCAGCCGAATCGCCCGCGCGCTCGAAGTGATCCGCTCGACCGGCCGGCCGATCGGCGCGTGGCAGCGCGAGAAACGCGGCGGCATCGCGGGCGAGATCCGGCTCGCGCCGTTGATCCTGCTGCCCGATCGCGACTGGCTCTACGAGCGGTGCGACCGGCGCTTCGCCGACATGATCGAAAGCGGCGCGGTCGACGAGGTGCGACGCCTGCTCGATCGCGGACTCGATCCCGCCCTGCCGGTCATGCGCGCCATCGGAGTCCCTGAAATCGCGGCTTTTCTGGCCGGCGACACGGACCGCGACGAAACCGTCGCGGCGGCAGCCCAAGCCACGCGCCGCTATGCCAAGCGCCAATACACATGGTTCTCCAACCAGCCCCCGGCCGATTGGCCGCGCATCTCGGAATCAGAATATAATGATTTTGAGAGTTTTATTGTAACTAAATTACTATGATATACGTTGACAGACAATTTTTGCCTGTCTAGCAGCCCGGTCTCCGCGCTGCTATTGCAGCGCAACATCGGGTAATGGACGAGGATCATGGCAGCCGAGAAAGCTGGAGCGGATATATTGGTCGAAGCGCTGCTGGATTGCGGCGTGGACGTCATTTTCGGCTATCCGGGCGGCGCGGTGCTGCCGATCTACGATTCGCTGTTCAAGCAGAAGCGCATCCGCCACATTCTCTGCCGCCACGAACAGGGCGCGGCGCACGCCGCCGAGGGCTATGCGCGGGCGACCGGCAAGCCCGGCGTCGTCCTCGTCACCTCCGGCCCGGGCGCGACCAACGCGGTTACCGGAATCACCGACGCGCTGATGGACTCGATCCCGATGGTCGTCATCACCGGCCAGGTCCCGACCACGCTGATCGGCACCGACGCGTTCCAGGAGGCCGACACGGTCGGCATCACGCGCCACTGCACCAAGCACAACTATCTGGTCAAAGACCCCGACAAGCTCGGCAACGTCGTGCAGGAGGCCTTTTTCATCGCGACCACCGGCCGCCCCGGGCCCGTCGTCGTCGACATCCCCAAGGACGTGCAGGTCGCCACCGGCCGCTATCGCAAGTCGGGTCCCATCGCGCACAAGGCCTATGTTCCGCGCGACAAGCCCGATCCCGCGCATGTGGAGACCGCCGCCGAGATGATCGCGGCGGCCGAACGCCCGGTCCTGTACACGGGCGGCGGCGTCATCAATTCCGGGCCCGGCGCCAGCATGATCCTGCGCGAGCTGGCGCGGATCACCGGCGCGCCCGTGACGTCCACGCTGATGGGCCTCGGCGCCTTCCCGGCCTCGTCCGACCAGTGGCTCGGCATGCTCGGGATGCACGGCACGTTCGAGGCCAACATGGCGATGAACAAGGCGGACCTGATCGTCGCGATCGGCGCCCGGTTCGACGACCGCGTGACCGGCCGGCTCGACGCCTTCTCGCCCCATTCGAAGAAGATCCATATCGATATCGACCGCAGTTCGATCAACAAGATCGTGCCGGTCGACCTCGCGATCAACGCCGATGCGGGCCGGGCGATGGAGGACATCGTCAAGATCTGGAAGGGGCGCCAGTTCAAGAAGGCGGAAATGCAGGACTGGTGGGCGCGGATCGACGGCTGGCGGGCGACCGACTGCCTCGCCTTTCCGGAGAACAAGAAGGAGATCATGCCACAGGCCGCCGTCCAGGCGCTGTGGCGGGCGACGCACGATCGCAACCCGATCATCACGACCGAAGTCGGCCAGCACCAGATGTGGGCGGCCCAGCATTACGGCTTCGAAAATCCGAACAAATGGCTGACCTCGGGCGGACTCGGCACGATGGGCTACGGCCTGCCAGCCGCCATCGGCGCGCAGATCGGCAACCCCAATGCGCTGGTGATCGATATCGCCGGCGAAGCCTCGATCCAGATGAACATCCAGGAGCTCGGCACGGCGAGCCAGTACCGGCTTCCGGTCAAGATTTTCATCCTCAACAACGAATATATGGGGATGGTCCGCCAGTGGCAGGAACTGACCTATTCGGGCCGCTACGCCGAAAGCTACAGCGATTCGCTGCCCGATTTCGTGAAGCTGGCGGAAGCCTATGGCTGGAAAGGCATCCGGATCGAGGATCCCGCCGATCTCGACGGCGGCGTCGAGGCGATGCTCGCACATGACGGGCCGGTGCTCGTCGACTGTTGCGTCGCCAAGCTCGCCAATTGCTTCCCGATGATCCCGTCGGGCGCGGCGCATACCGAAATGCTCCTCGAATCCGACACCGTGTCGGGCACGATGGACGATGAAGCCAAGGCGCTGGTCTGATGAAAATCCGTACCGAAACCGCCGAGCGTCACACCCTCTCCATTCTCGTCGACAACGAGCCGGGCATTCTGGCGCGGATCGCCGGCATGTTCACCGCGCGCGGCTACAATATCGAAAGCCTGACGGTGACCGATGTCAGCGAGGACGAGACGATCAGCCGGATCACGATCGTCACCATCGGCTCGCCGCATGTGATCGACCAGATCATCACCCAGACCGAACGGATGCCGCCCGTCTACAAGGTCACCGACCTGACCGAGATCGGTCCGCATGTCGAACGGGACATGGCGCTGGTGAAGGTGGCGGGCACCGGCGACAACCGGATCGAGGCGCTGCGCCTTGCCGACGTCTATCGCGCGCGGGTCGTGGATTCGACGACCCAGAGCTTCGTGTTCGAGGTGACCGGCAACAGCGACAAGGTCGACAGTTTCATCGACCTGATGCGCGAAGTCGGCCTCGTCGAGGTCGCCCGAACGGGCGTCGTCGCCATTGGCCGCGGCAAGGAAGCAAGCTAGAGGTGCGGCACGTGACGACTCCCGTTCCCCCTGAGCCTGTCGAAGGGTCGCCCGTTTCTTCCGGATCTAAAAGAAGGAAGGTGCTTCGACAGGCCCAGCCCGAACGGATCCGGAATATGTCTGGCGGGCCGAAGTTCTAGAAACAAACGATGCGCGAAATCATCAGCATATCGGCGATCGTGATCGCCTTTTTCTACTTTCTGGCGTTCGGTTCGGCGGTGTTCATGGCGCTCGAAAACGAGATGCACTGGGTGCTCGCCCTTTTCGCGATGGCCTGGATCATCATCCTGCGGCTCTGGCCGTTACTGCCCGTCCTCGCCGTGATCGGCGCGGTCAATGTCTGGGGCTGGGTCTGGTATGACGGCGTGGCGCTCGCCCTGCCCGTCTCCATCTATGTCGTTTCTTATTACTGGACGCGGGTCACCGACTATTTCCGCCGTCCGAAACAAAAACAGGGAGTGTGAACTTATGCGCGTCTATTACGATGCCGACGCCGATCTGGGCCTGGTAACGGGGAAGAAGATCGCGATCATCGGCTATGGCAGCCAGGGCCATGCCCATGCGCAGAATCTGCGCGATAGCGGCGTGAGCGACGTTGCGATCGCGCTGCGCGAAGGTTCGGCAACCCGGAAAAAGGCGGAAGACGCGGGCTTCAAGGTGATGAGCAACGCCGAGGCCGCCGCCTGGGCCGATATCGTGATGATGCTGGCCCCCGACGAGCACCAGGCGGCGATCTATGCCGAGGATCTGGCGCCCAACATGAAGGAGGGCGCGGCGCTCGCCTTCGCCCACGGTCTCAACGTGCATTTTGGCCTGATCGAGCCGCGCGCCGATCTCGACGTGATCATGATCGCGCCGAAGGGCCCGGGCCATACGGTGCGCGCCGAATATGAGCGCGGCGGCGGCGTACCCTGCCTGATGGCGATCGCGCAGGACGCGACCGGCAACGCCCACGACGTCACCCTCGCCTATGCGAGCGGCGTCGGCGGCGGGCGCTCGGGTATCATCGAGACGACCTTCCGCGAGGAATGCGAGACCGATCTGTTCGGCGAGCAGGCGGTGCTGTGCGGCGGCCTCACCAGCCTGGTCATGGCGGGCTTCGAAACGCTGACTGAAGCCGGCTATGCCCCCGAAATGGCCTATTTCGAGTGTCTGCACGAGGTGAAGCTGATCGTAGACCTGATGTATGAGGGCGGCATCGCGAACATGCGCTACTCGATCTCCAATACGGCCGAATATGGCGATTACCATACCGGCCCGCGCGTCATCACGGAGGAAACCAAGGCCGAGATGAAACGGGTGCTCGACGATATCCAGAAGGGCAAGTTCGTCCAGCGCTTCATCACCGACAACCGGATGGGCAATCCCGAGATGAAGGCGGCGCGCAAATTGCAGGCCGAGCATCCGATCGAGAAGACCGGCGCGGAGCTGCGCGCGATGATGCCCTGGATCGGCGCCAACAAGCTGGTGGACAAGGAAAAAAACTGAGCCTAGTGCCCCGCGACATGGCCGAAGATCTTCGCTTGAGCTGCATTTGCGGGAAAGTGCGCGGGAGGCTGCGCGACGTCGGACCCGGCAAGGGCGATCGCTATGTGTGCCATTGCGACGATTGCCAGGCTTTCGTCCGCAGGCTGGGGCGGGCCGAAGAGGTGCTCGACGCCCATGCCGGCACGTCGGTCTACCAGACGCGGGTTGCCAAGCTGGTGCTGGATTCCGGCGTCGATCAGCTTGCGGCCATCCATCTCACCGACAAGGCGACGCTGCGCTGGTATGCGCGATGCTGCCAGACCCCGTTGTTCAATACGATGGGTTCCGGGAAACAGCCGTTTCTGAGCGTCCTAACCTTCGCGCTCGATGAAGACCGCCGCGATGAGACGCTCGGTCCGCCCAGCGGCCATGTGTTCACGAAATTTGCCGAGGGGGATGTCGGCAACGTGCCGACGACCGCTACGCCCGTGATGATCTACCGCGCCCTGAAACGGATACTCGCCGATCGGCTGTCCGGCGACTGGAAACGCTCGCCGCTGTTCGACCCGGCCGATGGACGCCCGGTAGCGACGCCCGAGCGGCTGGATGGAACGTCCGGCCAGGCACCGGCCGATGCCAACATGCTGGCCCATATCGAGAAACGGCGCTAAACTGCCGGGCCTCGAACAGTGAGGTGTATCATGCGTATCATTCTTCTTGCCTCGGCTTCCGCCCTCGCGCTGCTCGGCCTGTCGGCTTGCGGCGCGGCGCCCGAACGGGCCGGAATGGCGGACACCGGCGAGGCGCGCGAGGCCGCCGCGCGCTCGGCGGAGCTGGCGGCAGCCGATGGCGACACGCCGGTAATGTCCCCCGACCTGGCGCGGGAAAGCGATCTGCCGCCCTGCCCCGGCATCAACCCGGACATCCGCCGTCCTGCGGGATCGAACTGTCTGGGGATATTGCCGGAAGCATGCGGAGCCGACCGGCTGGACGACTTCGTCGGCAGGTTGGCCGATGCCGACACGCGCCGGGCCGTCGAGGCGCTCGTCGAAACCGACGATATTCGCTGGATACGGCCGGGCGATGCGGTGATCGAAGATCTGCGCGCCGACCGGCTCAACCTCGAACTGGACGCCGAGGACCGGATCGAGACGATCGACTGTTACTGAAGGCCGAAAATGGCGGCGGACAATGACGCCCGCCGCCCGGCTTTCGTCGGAACCCCGCGGTTCAGCCTGCAAGCGATGCGCCTTCCCGGTCGTCGGACGCGAACAGCGGGTAGTTTTCGTCGGCGCTCTCGATGAAGCCGGGAATGTCGGCTTCCCAGCGCTGCTGCACGGCGCCGTTGAAGTTCAGATAGAGCCGGCCGTCGACGATCCGGTAGATTTCGGGATCGCCCGGGGCGAGATCGCCGCGCGCGGTCGCCCAGGCGCAAAAGCCGCCATAGGCCGGCGCATAGCGCGCCGGATCGGCCTGAAAGGTCTCGGCATTGGCCCGGTTCGCGAAATGATACTGGACGCCGTTATAGACGACGGCGAACTGCTCGTTCCCGGGCTGCGGCGTCCCGTCGCCGGTGAAATAGGAAACCGCGTCATAGCCCGAAAGCGCGATATTGCGGCCCGAGCCGGTATAGACCGGTCCGGTGCGCCCGTCGCTGACTTCGGCGAGAATGTCCTCCGCGGACGCTTCTTCGGTAACGGTCTGCGGCGCGCAGGCGGCGGCGCTCAGGGCGGCGGCCGCCAAGGCCAAAACGAACTTGTTCATGTCTGTCCTCCATCGGGTCTTTGTTCTGGCCCGGCAGCCGGATGGTCCGTCGGCCGGGCTCCCCGATGGTTTCGCCGGTCCGTCCCGGCGCGTTACACAAGTTTCGGTTGCCTCCCGCATGGTTCCGCTTGGGGGCGCGCGCGATCAGGCGGCGCGGTCGGCCATCCGGATATAGTCGATGAGCGGAGCGGCGATCCCCGGACCGCAATTGGGCATCATCTCGAAGACGGTTTCGGCCATCGACATGCCGTCCGCGACATTCTTCTCGGTCATGTCCCAACCGGGAAACCGCAACCCGTCGACCTCGCCACGGGCAAGCACCACCACGCCCGAATGGCGGCGATCCCGGAATATCCGCCCGAACGTCGCTTCGACGGCCCCCTCCCGGCCTTCCAGATACTGGACGAAAAACCGGCCGTCGAAAACCAGCAGTCCGGTGACGTGGCTGGCATAGTTGCACGCCCGCGCGGCGACGAGAATATCGTCGAAATCGGCCGGACCGATGCCGGGCCGCGCGGTGCTGACATAGATGAGACGGTACATGACCCTCCCCCGACGGGAACCGGAATTCCGCCGGATAATGCGCACAAGCGATGAACTATCCGTTAAAACAATCCGAACGGGAAACACTGGACTTGTTAACCGTTTGCCGTCACAACCCGTCGCCATGAAAGCGCATCGCGCCCTGCTTATTCTTCGACTTACACGCCCTTAGGCGTGCCTTTCGTGCTGCAAGCGGCACACACGACCTAAGGGCTCCTTCTAAAAATCCCGTAAGAACCGAAGAAAAACAGGCCAGTCCTATGCCCATGCTCAGCGATCCGTCGCAAAAATACCGACCCTTTCCGCAGATCGACCTGCCCGACCGCCAATGGCCGTCGCGGACGATCACCGCCCCGCCGCGCTGGCTCTCGACCGACCTGCGCGACGGCAACCAGGCGCTGATCGATCCGATGGACGGCGAGAAGAAGCGCCGCTTCTTCGACCTGCTCGTCAAGATCGGGCTCAAGGAGATCGAGGTCGGCTTCCCCGCCTCGGGCGCGACCGATTTCGATTTCATCCGGGGCCTCGTCGATGGCGACAAAATACCCGATGACGTGGTGATCCAAGCGCTCACCCAGGCCCGCCGTGACCTGATCGAAACGACCTTTGCGAGCATGGCCGGCGCGCCGCGCGCGATTGTCCATCTCTACAACGCCATCTCGCCCGCCTGGCGCAAGATCGTGTTTCAGATGGACGAGGCCGGCGTAATCGATATCGCCAAACAGGGTGCCGACATGCTGATGGAGCAGGCCGCGAAATATCCGGAAACCGACTGGCATTTCGAATATTCGCCCGAAACCTTCAGCACCGCCGAGATCGACCTCAGTATCGCAACCTGCGAAGCGGTCATCGCCATTGTCGGGCCGACCCCTGAAAAGCCGCTGATCCTCAACCTTCCGGCGACGGTCGAAGCGGCAACGCCCAATATCTATGCCGATCAGATCGAATATTTCTGCCGGCACATCTCCTGCCGCGACAGCGTCGTCATTTCGCTCCACACCCATAACGACCGCGGAACCGGCGTAGCGGCGAGTGAGCTGGGCCTACTTGCTGGCGCAGACCGGGTCGAGGGCTGCCTGTTCGGCAATGGCGAGCGCACGGGCAATGTCGATCTCGTGACGCTGGGGCTGAACCTGTACACGCAGGGCGTGCATCCGGGCCTCGATTTTTCCGATATCGAAGAGATCAAGTCGACGGTGGAATATTGCAACCAGATCCCGGTCCATCCACGTCATCCCTATGCCGGCGATCTGGTCTTCACCGCTTTCTCCGGCTCGCACCAGGACGCGATCAAGAAGGGGTTCGCCGCGCAGGAAGCGCGCAACGACGAACTGTGGGAGGTGCCCTATCTCCCGCTCGACCCCGCCGATATCGGCACGAGCTACGAAGCCGTGATCCGCGTGAACTCGCAATCCGGCAAGGGCGGCGTCGCCTGGGTGCTCGAACAGGATCAGGGTCTGAAACTGCCCAAGCGGCTGCAGGCCCATTTCAGCCTCGTCGTGCAGGAGCTGGCTGACGCGACGAGCCGCGAGCTCGATGCCGACGATATCTGGCACGCCTTCCAGAAACGCTATGGCCTGGCCGGCGAGCAGCGGTTCGAGCTGCTGGATTACGAGGAAAGCCGCGCCGGTGCCGACCGCATCTTCACCGGCACGATCGTGCACCGGGGCGAGGAGCGCTCGGTATCGGGCCGCGGCAACGGCCTGATCTCGTCGGTCCTCGCGGCGCTGCGCGACGAATGGGGCATCCAGCTCGACGTCCTGAACTATGACGAACACGCGATCGGCCATGGCTCGGATGCCCAGGCCGCCGCCTATCTCGAATGCACGGACGGCGACGGCAAAACGGTATTCGGCGTCGGCATCAGCCGCGACGTCGCGACGGCGAGCGTACGAGCCGTGCTGAGCGCGGCAAACGGGGTCGGCTAAACGGGTTCGAGCGGCCGATGCTCGCCCTCTGGCAGACGGACAGCAATGGAATCGCCGGGGCGCACCTCGCCGTCTTCCAGCACGACCGCCATCACCCCGGCCTTGCGGATCAGCTTTCCGTCCGGATCACGCTCGAGCACCGCATCCATCAGGCCCGGTGTGTGGCCGTTCAGCTGTTTGCACGGATTGCGCAGCCCGGTGACCCGGACCCGCGCCGTCCCGCCGATCGCCAGTTCCGCGCCTTCCGGCAACGCCAGCAGGTCGATCCCATGGGTGGTGACGTTCTCGCCCATGTCACCCGGCGAAACGGAAAAGCCCTCCCCCGCCAGCTCGTCGAACAGTTCGGCATGGATCAGATGCACCTGGCGCAAATTGGGCTGGTCCGGATTCTGCGCGACGCGCGAGCGATGCTGCACGGTCGCGCCACAATGCGCGTCGCCCTCCACGCCATGACCGGCGATCAGGCGGATCGCCTCGGAATTGGGCTTGGCGATGCCGTGGGAGGATTTGCGGGAGACGGCGACAATGTGCATGGGCTGCGGTCCGCTGGGCATGTCCGCATCTGTAGCAACTCCGCCTGCCAAACCAAGCGGGATCGCGTTAACCTGACAGCCACGGGCGAACAGCTATCGCGGCATCGACATGAATCACCGTATCACAAAACATCTGGCGATTATTGCGGCGGCAATTTGCGGGTTTTGGGTGCAGCGCTCGCCCAGTCGGACGATGCGGTTTCAGCGCGCGAATCCGCGGTGCTTGCGGAAATGAATCGCGCACGCGCCGACCCGGCGGCCTATGCCGATGTGCTGCGCCGGTATCGCAGCTATTTCGACGGCCGGATTCTCCGGTTACCGGGAAATCCCGTCGGCATACTGACGACCGAAGGCGTGTCGGTCGTTGATGAAGCCATCGCCTTTCTCGAACAACAGCAGCCGCTGCCGCCTTTCGGCGCAAGCCCGCTTCTCGCGCGGGCCGCGGACGACCATGTCCGCGAACAAGGCCCGCGCGGCGCGCTGGGTCATGCCTCGCAAGACGGAGCCAGGGCCGGAGACCGCGCGCAAAGGCAAGGCGGCGGCCGTTATGTTGCCGAGGCGATATCCTACGGCCCCTCAGAGGGCGCGGAGGTCGTCCGCCAGCTTATCGTCGACGACGGCGTCCCCGATCGCGGCCATCGCCACCTGATCTTCACCGACGAATTCCGCTACGCCGGGGTCGGCTGCGGCGATCACGCGCGCTTCGAAACTATGTGCGCGATCAGCTTCGGCACGACGGCGACCGGCCATTATCGCGCCGGTTCGCCGGACTGACGCGCGCCATCACTTCCGTCCGAACAGCTTCTCGATATCGCCATGGCCGAGCTTTACCCAGGTCGGGCGGCCGTGATTGCATTGGCCGCTATGGGGCGTCACCTCCATTTCGCGAAGCAGCGCGTTCATTTCGGCGACGTTGAGTACCCGACCCGCCCGCACCGAGCCGTGACAGGCCATGGTCGCGGCGACATGGTCGAGTTTTTCCTTGAGGCTCAGATGCTGGTCATAGGCGGCGATTTCGTCGGCAAGGTCGGTGATCAGGCCTTTTACATCGCCGGCGCCCAGCATGGCGGGCGTCGCGCGGACGAGCATCGCCTTGGGGCCGAACCGTTCTAACTCGAGGCCTAGCTCCGTCAGTTCCCCGATTCGCTCCTCCAGCGCGTCGCAGGCGCTCTCGTCCAGCTCGACGACTTCGGGCACGAGCAGGCCTTGGCTCGCCACACCGCCTTCCGCCATCGCGCGGTTCATCCGCTCCAGCACCAGCCGCTCGTGCGCGGCATGCTGGTCGACGATCACGAGCCCGTCCTCGGCCTCGGCGACGATATAGGTTTCCGCGACCTGCCCGCGCGCGATCCCGAGCGGGTGATCTGCCGCGTCCGGCACCGGCGTCTCCGCCGCTTCCGCCCGGCCTTCGGGCGCGGGCTGGTAGTCGCGCGCCCGATCCCAGACGCTGGCTTGCGCCGCTCCGGGTGGCGGCGTGAAGAAGGCCGCGCGCTGTTGGCCGCTCTGTTGATAGTTCTGTGAATAAGCTGTGGGCGGGGCGCCCACCGGTTCGGCCTGCCAGTTGCCGAGCGCACCCGCCGAGGGGCGCTGGACGCTGCGGAAACCGGCCTCGTCCAGCGCGTGGCGCAGGCCGCCGACGATCAGGCCGCGGATATTGCCCGGCTCGCGGAACCGCACTTCGGTCTTGGCCGGATGGACGTTCACATCGACCTCGCCCGGCGGCACGGTCAGGAAAAGCGCGAGCACCGGATGCCGGTCCCGCGCCAGCAGGTCCTGATAGGCGCCGCGCACGGCCCCGATCAGCACCCGGTCCTTCACCGGCCGGCCGTTGACGAACAGATATTGGTGATCGGCGACGCCGCGGTTGAAGGTCGGCAGGCTCGCGACACCCTCGAGCTTCGCCGTGCCGCGCTCGTAATCGACCGCGACGCTGTTCTCGGTCAGCTGCCGGTCGGTCAGCGCGGCGACCCGCTCGGCGCGCGTCTCGCCGGGCTGTACCGAGATATTGCGCCGGCCGTCATGCTCGAGCGTGAAGCCGATATCGGGCCGCGCCATGGCCAGGCGCCGGATCGCGTCGGCGGCGGCCGCATATTCCGAGCGCGGCGTGCGCAGGAATTTGCGCCGCGCCGGCACCTTGGCGAACAGATCGTCGACGACGACCCGCGTCCCGCGCGGCAGCGCCGCCGGCCCCTCCTCGACCAGCGCGCCATTGTCGACGATCCGCGACCAGCCTTCTTCCCCGCGCACCCGGCTCTCCACGGTGAGGCGCGCAACGCTGGCGATCGACGGCAGCGCTTCGCCCCGAAAACCGAGCGTTTCGACGCCCTCGATATCGTCGTCCGGCAGCTTGGACGTCGCATGCCGCTCGAGCGCCAGCGCCATTTCCACGGCGCTCATCCCGCAGCCATCGTCGATCACCTCGACCCGGTCGATACCGCCCGCGGCGAGACGCACGGTGATCCGCGTGGCCCCCGCGTCCACGGCATTTTCTACCAATTCCTTAAGCGCGCTCGCCGGCCGTTCGACGACTTCGCCCGCGGCGATGCGGTTGACGAGATGTTCGGGCAGGCGGCGAATTGGCATAAAAAGTCTTTACCGCATGTCCCGCGACCGCACGAGCGGTTGATCCACAATGATTCGCGCAAATTGTTAGTGCAAACGGGCTGTTTGGCGCTATGGGGGTGTCAAGGCCTGTCAAGCGCCGATTCCCGAAGCTTCAAAACACTTTGCGAGACTATTCCTACCATGTGGTTCCAACGTTTCTTCAAGATCATGTCCCACGACATGGCGATCGACCTCGGCACGGCCAATACCGTCGTCTATGTCCGCGGCCGCGGCGTCGTTCTCAACGAGCCTTCCGTCGTCGCCATCGAGACTGAAAACGGCATCCAGCGCGTCCGCGCGGTCGGCGAGGACGCCAAGGTGATGATGGGCAAGACGCCCGACGCGATCGAGGCGATCCGGCCGTTGCGCGACGGCGTGATCGCCGACATCGACGTCGCCGAACAGATGATCAAGCATTTCATCCAGAAGGTGCACGGCGCGCGCCGTTTTCCGCGCTGGCCGAAAATTGTGATCTGCGTCCCCTCCGGCTCGACGAAGGTCGAGCGCCGCGCCATCCGCGACGCCGCCTCCAATGCCGGGGCGAGCCAGGTTTTCCTGATCGAGGAACCGATGGCCGCCGCGATTGGCGCCGGTATGCCGGTCACCGAGCCGATCGGCTCGATGGTCGTCGATATCGGCGGCGGCACGACCGAAGTCGCGGTGCTCAGCCTGCGTGGTCTCGCCTACACGACGTCAGTCCGCACGGGCGGCGACAAGATGGACGAAGCGATCAGCTCCTATGTCCGCCGCAACCACAATCTGCTGATCGGCGAAGCAACCGCCGAACGGATCAAGAAGGAAGTCGGCGTCGCGCTGATGCCGGCCGACGGCAAGGGCCAGACGATCCACATCAAAGGCCGCGACCTGGTGAACGGCGTGCCGAAGGAGATCTCGATCAACCAGGGCCAGCTCGCCGAGGCGCTCTCGGAACCGGTCGGGACGATCGTCGAGGGCGTGCGCATCGCGCTGGAAAACACGCAGCCCGAACTCGCAGCCGATATCGTCGACCAGGGCATCGTGCTGACCGGCGGCGGCGCGCTGCTCGAAGGCATCGACGAGGTACTGCGCCGCGAGACGGGCCTCCCCGTGACCGTGGCCGAGGATCCGCTGACCTGTGTCGCGCTGGGCACGGGCCGCGCGCTCGAGGAAGAAATCTTCCACGGCGTCCTGAGCACGGGATAGTCCGGCCATATAAGCCAAGGGAGAAGGCCTGATGGCCTCAAACGGATCGAAGCGCCCCGGATTTTCCCGTCGCGCGCGTTTCGGCCTGTTCGCCGGATATGTCACCGCGATCACCGGTGCCTTAATCGGCGCCGGCCTCGTGCTGATCGCGATCTTCGACCCGCAGGGCTTCGCCGCGATCCGCGGCGGGGTCAGCGATGTCACCGCGCCGATCTCCTCGACCGGCCGCGGCGCGGTGCAGAGCGGCGGGCGGATCGACGACTATGTCGCCAATTGGTGGAATGCGGGTCGGCAGAATGCCGAGCTGCGCGCCGAGCTGGAGATCGCGCGGCGGCGGCTGATCGAAGCCCGGGCCACCGAACTGGAAAACCGCCGGCTGCGCGAAATGGTCGACCTTATCGAGGGCGGCACCGAAACGCTGGCGACGGCCCGGCTCGTCAATTCCAGCCTCACCAGCGCGCGACGCACGGCGACCCTGTTCGCGGGGCGCAACCAGAGCGTGATGTCCGGCCAGCCGGTGCGCGCCGCCGACGGGCTTGTCGGGCGGATAATCGACAGCGGACGCCTCGCATCGCGGGTCCTGCTGCTGACCGACCGCTCCAACATCGTCCCGGTACGGCTGACGCGCGACGGCACGCCCGCCTTCACGACGGGCCGCGGCGACGGCAGCGTCGAGGTCCGCTCGCTCGAGGCCGGGCGCAACCCCTTCGAACAGGGCGATATCCTCGTCACGAGCGGAACGGGCGGCATCTATCCGCCGAACATTCCGGTCGCCGTCATCTCCGAAGTGTTCGGCGATACCGCGCTCGCGACGCCGCTCGCCAATCCCGCATCGCTCGACTTCGCCATCGTCCAGCCGGCCTATGAACCGTCGGTCGAGGACGCCGAAACGCCCGGAGAAGGCGGGACGGCCGACGCCGAACCCGGCTTTTCGGAAACGCCGTGAACCGGCGGCTGCACGCAGCGGACGAGAATCTCGCGCTGATCCGCACGCGGCTCAGCCTGATCCCGTCGGCGAGCGTAATCGCGGGCTCGCTGATCTGCCTTGTGCCGCTGATCGGCCAGGCGCCCCTGCTCCCGCCGCTCGCGCTCATGATCTTTCTGGCCTGGCGCTTTCTCCGCCCGGAAATCTGGCCGATCTGGTCTGGGCTGCCGTTCGGGCTGTTCGACGACCTGCTCTCGGGCAATCCGATCGGCAGCGGGATGCTGTTGTGGACGGCCATCCTGCTCGCGCTCGACTTCGCGGAGAACCGGGCGATGTGGCGCGATTACTGGATCGACTGGCTGGCCGCGACAGGCGCGCTGACTTTCTATATCATGGCATCCATGGTGTTGAATGCGTTGACGGGCGGCGGTTGGCTCTTCTGGCCGCTCGTCCCCCAGATTGCCGCTACGATCTTGCTCTTCCCGCTCGTGCTGCGTCTGTGCGCGCGGCTCGACCAGCGGCGGCTCGCGCTGTGAAGCGGCGGCGGCCTTCGCTGTCGATCAACGACAATATGCGCAAGACCATGTTTTCGCGCCGCGCGATGCTGCTGGGCGGGGCCCAGCTCGGCGTGGCCGGGCTGCTCGGCGCGCGCATGGCCTGGATATCGATCGCCGAGAATGAGCGCTGGAACCTGCTTTCCGAGAGCAACCGCGTCCAGCTCAACCTGATCCCGCCGCGGCGCGGCTGGATCGTCGACCGGGCGGGCCAGCCGATCGCGATGAACCGCTCCGACTTCCGCGTCGACCTGATCCCGGACCGGTTGCAGGATGCCGAACGGGTGATCGCCACGCTGGCCGACCTGCTCGACCTGACGGAGGAAAATGTCGACCGTATCCGGGAGGAGCTCGATAGGGCGGCCGGCTATCAGCCGGTCCAGGTGGCGAGCGGCCTCGAGTGGGAGAAATTCGCGGCGGTCAACGTCCGCCTGCCGGACCTGCCGGGAGTATCCCCGCTGCAAGGCTTTGCGCGCCACTATCCGGCGGGCGCGGCGGTCGGTCATCTGGTCGGCTATGTCGGCGCGCCCAACCGCGAGGAATATGAGGAATCGGGCAACGACCCGCTGTTCCTTTTCCCGGGCTTCAAGGTCGGCAAGGACGGCCTCGAACAGACGATGGAAGACCGGCTGCGCGGCGAGCCCGGCGCACGGCGCGCCGAAGTCACGGCGCGCGGCGAGCTTGTCCGCGAACTCGATACCCGGGAGGACCAACCGGGCGACACCGTCCAGCTGACCATCGATGCCGGGCTGCAGGAATTCGCGGCGCGGCGGCTGGGCAACGAATCGGGCGCGGCGGTCGTGATCGACTGCCGGTCGGGCGATGTGCTGGCGATGACCTCGATGCCGGCCTTCGATCCGAACAGCTTTTCGGACGGCATCAGCCATGCCGAATGGAACATGCTTTCCGAGGACGAGCGCGTCCCGCTGCGCAACAAGTCGCTGCTCGGCATGTACCCGCCGGGATCCACCTTCAAGCCGGTTACCGGCCTCGCCGCGCTGGCCGCCGGCGTCGATCCCGAAGAGATCGTCCACTGCCCGGGCGGCTACCGGCTCGGCAACCGCTTCTTCCGCTGCCTCGGCCGCCACGGACCGATGAACCTGCACCGCGCGATCGCGCGCAGCTGCAATACCTATTTCTACACGATGAGCCGGCGCATCGGCATCGATCATATCGCGGAAGTCGCCCGCAAACTGGGCCTGGGCGAGGAATATCCGATCCCCGTTCCCAATCAGAATTACGGCACGGTTCCCGACAGCCGCTGGGTCGTGCGCCGCCATAACCGGGAATGGACCGACGCCGACACGCTCAACACCTCGATCGGCCAGGGCTATCTGCTGACGACGCCGCTGCAGCTTGCCGTCATGTCGGCGCGGATCGCGTCGGGCCGGTCGGTCGTGCCGCGTCTCGTGCGCGAAACCGCCCCGCCGCCGGTGATTGCCGGCATCGACCCGGCGCATCTCGACCGGATCCGCGCGGGCATGGACGAGGTGGTGAACGGAGCGGGCACGGCTCCGCGCGCGCGCCTGCCGCTCGACGACATCCGGCTCGGCGGCAAGACCGGCACCGCCCAGGTCGTGAACCTGTCCGCGGGCCGCGGCGGCATGGGCGTGCCCTGGCGCTATCGCGATCACGGCCTGTTCGTCAGCTTCGCGCCGGTCGAAGAGCCGCTCTATGCCTGCGCCGTCGTCGTCGAGCACGGTATGTCCGGCGGTCGGGCCGCCTCGCCCGTGGCCGCCGATTCGCTGCTCTATCTGTTCGATCGCGAGCAGGCGCTCGAAAGGCTGGCGCGGCACGAAGAAGGCTGGGGCGGTAACATCCGCGAGCGAATGGCGCGCCATGAAGCCCGGTATCGCGCGGCAAACGGACTGCCTCCGCTGCCTCATCTGCCGACCGTCGCCCCGCCGACATCCTCCGAAGACGAGGGGCCGGCGTGAAATCGATGACCAGCAATTACGATTCCCTCATTCCGCAGCCCATAGCCAACCTGCCCTGGCGGCTGATCCTGCTCGTCCTCGCCATATCGGGTTTCGGCCTGGCGGTCCTCTATTCGGCGGCCGGCGGCCAGTTGCAGCCCTGGGCGCTGAACCAGGCGATCCGCTTCCTGGTCTTCTTCGCCATGGCGATCATGCTGTCGCGCTTTCCCGAGGAATATTGGAAATTGTTTGCCTTCCCGCTCTACGCGGTGACGCTGCTCGGCCTGCTCGGGGTCGAGATCATCGGGCAGGTCGGCGGCGGCAGCCAGCGCTGGCTCAATCTCGGCTTCATGACGATCCAGCCGTCTGAGATCATGAAACCGGTGCTGATCCTGGCACTCGCCAAATATTACGACACGCTCCCCTCGGGCGAACTGCGCCGCGCCGTGGCGATCTGGCCGGCGCTGCTGCTGATCGGCCTGCCCGCGGCGCTGGTCGTGATCCAGCCCGATCTCGGAACGACGGTGGTGCTGGTCGCCGCCGGCGTGACGGTGATGTTCCTCGCCGGACTGCCCCTGCGGCTGTTCATCGGCGGTGCGGTGGCGGTGGCGGCCGCGATCCCCCTCGCCTTCCATTTCCTGCTCGAGGATTATCAGCGCAACCGCGTGCTCACTTTCCTCAACCCCGAAAACGACCCGCTCGGCACCGGCTATCATATCACCCAGTCGAAGATCGCGATCGGCTCGGGCGGACTGTTTGGCAAGGGATTCCTCAACGGCACGCAGAGCCATCTCGCCTATCTGCCCGAGGGCCATACCGATTTCGTCTTCGCTACGATGGCAGAGGAGTTCGGCCTGGTCGGCGGGCTGCTCCTCATTCTCGGCTTCGCGCTGCTGATCCGCTGGGGCATCCGGGTCGGCCAGCGCGCCCAGACGACCTTTTCCAAGCTGGCGGCGGCGGGCCTCTCGACGACCATCTTCTTCTATTTCGCGATCAACCTGATGATGGTGATGGGCCTCGCGCCTGTCGTCGGCATCCCGCTGCCGCTCGTTTCCTATGGCGGCTCGGCGATGCTGACCGTGCTGATCTGCATCGGCATCCTGATGTCGATCGACCGCGAAAACCGGATGCGGCGCCGCTAGGGTCGCAACTGGCGCTTGCGGAACGGCGAACGCCATGCTAACCGCCCCGCCTTCCCGACGGGTAAGGACGCATAGCTCAGTTGGCAGAGCAGCTGACTCTTAATCAGCGGGTCCCAGGTTCGAGCCCTGGTGCGTCCACCATCCTTCCAGTCTTTTCGGGGGCCCGCCTGCGAGGCGGCGGGCGCGCTCAGGCCGCCTTGCGCTTCGGCTCGACCGCGCCGATGCAGATCTCGAACTCTTCCCGGGGCATCGGCTTGCCGATGAAGAATCCCTGGCCGACATCGCAGCCCATCTCGGTGAGAATGTTAAGGCAATCGAGATCTTCGACCCCTTCCGCGACGACTTTCAGGTTCAGCTCGTGCGCGAGTTCGATCGTCGAGCGGATGAGAATACGATCGCTCGCATTGGTGTCGACGCCCTGCACGAAACTCTTGTCGATCTTGATCTCGTCGGCCGGCAGGCGTTTCAGATAGGACAAGGTCGATTGCCCCGTTCCATAATCGTCCACCGACAGGCGAATGCCCTTGCTGCGGAGCCGGTGCATAGCGGCGATGGCCGATTCCTCGTCTTCCATCGCCGCTGACTCGGTTACCTCGACCGTCAACAGGCCGGGCTCGACGTTCGAATTTTCGACACGCTTGACGAGCGCCTCCATGAACCGGCTGTTATGCAGGAGCGTCGCCGAAACGTTGACCGACAGTCCGGTTTTGTTGCCGGCCTTCTGCCAGCTCGCCAGCGCGTCCAGTGTGCGATCGACGGTGAAGAGGGTCAGGTCGGCAATTCGGCCGCGCTTCTCGGCGAGCGGGATGAAACTGTCCGGCGGAATCGCGCCGCGAACCGGATGCTGCCAGCGCACCAGGGCCTCGGCGCCGGTCACGTCCATGCTGGCAAGATCGATCTTCGGCTGGAAAGCGACCCAAAGATCGCCCGATTCCATCGCGTCGTCGAGTTCGCCGAGCAGCGCAAGATGCCATTTGCCGTCCGGATCGTCGCCTTCAACGTAGCGCTCCCAGCGCTGGCCGGCCGCTGCCGCCCGTTCCGCGGCCGCGGCGGCGCCCGCGACCAGCTTCGGTGCATCCCTACCCGATCCGATCGCCACGCCAAGGGCGAGAAGCGCGTCGATACGCTGCGAACCGATGGATATCGGCGCGCGCAACAGCGTTGTCACGGCCTCCATATGGTCCTCCAGATTGTCGTCGGCGACATGGTCGCAACGCCAGGCGATGAGGCTGTCGTCGATCCGGTAGAACGCGCTGTTCGTCGTGATGCTGAGCCGCCGGACCAGTTCCTGGAACAGCACGCCGATCTCGTCGGCCGAGAACAATGCCGCCGCCTCCGCGAACCCCTGGATGTTCCCGACCACGATTTTGGCATGCGGACTTCTTTTCGCGTCACGCACGAGCGCGGCGTGATTGGGAAGGCCTGAGATTTCGTCCTCGAGCGCGGCCTGGCGATATTTCCGGATGCCGGCCAGCGCCAGGGCCGTGGCGGCCGCCGCCGCGAGCATGGCGATCGCGGGAACGATCGCCGCGGTCGCGTTGAACCGGCTTTCCAGCACCAGCGGCCAGAGAAGGATCATCAGGCCCGAAGCCGCAAAGACGGCGCCGCGTATCCACAGCGCGCCCGGCACGATCAGGAACATCACGCCGACCAACGCCATCAGCAGCGCCGCACCGGGACCGTGTTCCGCCGGCACTCCGCCGGCCATCAGCGTTTCGGCGGCAAGCGCCTGGATCACGACGCCGGGCAGCACGCCATGCCCGGGAACGGCGTAGCGGTCGCCCATTTCGATCGCCGTGGCGCCGATCATGACGATTTTTCCCTGAACCGCCGCGGCATCGAACGCCCCGGTCTCGACATCGGCAAAACTCAATCGCGGGATCGTGTCGGGATCGATCGCGAAATCGATCGGAAAGTCCTGATCCGAGGCGCCCTGGGTCCCGGCCAGCATCGCCGGCAGCGAGGGTCGCGGCAGCCCGTTGGTGTTGACGCCCAGCAATGCCCGCCTGACCTGCCCGCTGCCGTTGCGGTCCGGCCGGATGTTGACCGCGGCGAGGAATGCGCTGTCGCGCAGAACGGGAATGGGTTCGCTGTCGACGATCTCGGTCTCGCCCGCGCCCGCGAGTTGGCGGAACGCCGGTAGCAGCACGAGCGCCTGGCTGGCGGCGAGCGCATCGGCGAAAGCCTGATCCTCGTCGGGCGTCGACCGGCTGGAAAAGTCGACGTCGAAGGCGATGGTCTGCGCGCCCGCCTCGTTCAGGCGCTCGACAAGCCGACCGTGATGGCTGCGTGGCCAGGGCCAGCTGTCGATCGCGACAAGGCTCGCCGCATCGATTTCGACGATCACGACCTCGCCGCTGGCGTCATGGCTGCGAACCGCATCGCGCGCGGTCCGCAACTGATCCTCGACGATCCCGTTGCCCCAGACCAGAACGGCCGCCGCGGCGCCGAGCGCCGCGAGCAATACCGTCATCCGGATGCCCCGAAACGGGGCCGTCAAGGCATATAGTCTACGGCCCACGCCCGCGTCCGCCGCCGATCAGAGCCGATTGCCCGGCCCGCGGGGTGATCCCTGGCCGTTGCCGGCGCCGAAATTCTGCTCCTGCGCACCGAACGTACCGGATCCGGCGCCGAGCCCGACACCGACGGTTATATCGGCCGCCGCGCCGGGGTCGCCGCATCCGGCAGCGATCGTGCAGGCTTCCAGGTTGCCCTCTGCGCCGACACCGGCACCGATCCCGGCGACGCTCACGCCGACACCGATATCG
>NZ_JBQLZM010000149.1:0-36965 GCF_052168275.1 Parasphingopyxis sp.
GCTGATCGTCTATCACAGCATGACCGGCGGGACACGGCAGATGGCCGAGGCGGCGGCCCAGGCGGCGGCGGATACGGACGGCGCCGAGGTGATCGTCCTCGAGGCTCCGAACGCCCAGCCGGAGGACCTGCTTGCCGCCGACGGATATCTGTTCGCCACGCCGGAAAATCTCGCCGCGATCGCCGGCGTGATGAAGGCGTTTTTCGACCGCTGCTATTATCCGGTGCTCGGGCGTATCGAGGGCCGCCCCTATGCCGCGATGATCTGCGCGGGCTCGGATGGCGAGAATGCGCGCAAGCAGCTCGAACGGATCGCCACCGGCTGGCGGCTGAAAAAGATCGCGGACACGCCGATCGTCTGCACCCACGCGCAGACGCCCGAGGAGATCCTCGCCGAGAAACGGATCGGTGAAACGGATCTCGACATCTGCCGGGAGATCGGGGCGGCGCTGGCGGCGGGTCTCGAAATGGGCGTATTCTGAGCCGGAATCGATCGGCTCCCGCAATTCCCACGGTCGTTCCAACGGTGTTTCCAACGTTGCCCTGACAAAGCCTCCGCATCGATTGACCGATGAGGAGTATGAAGATGTGCAATTCGCTGACGCTGACGCCCGAAGTTCCGGCGCAGCCCGATATGACCCCCGCGCAGCAGGCCTTTTCCGAAGAGCTGCTCGCCACGATCAACCATGCGGCGGCCGCGCTGATGATTTCGGTTGGTTACCGCACCGGCCTGTTCGACGCGATGCAGGACGGGCGGGCCGTGACGAGCGACGAGCTCGCTGCCAAGGCCGGGCTGGACGAGCGCTATGTTCGCGAATGGCTGGGCGCGATGGCGACGGCGCGGATCGTCCGGGTCGATCCGGAAAGCGGCCGGTTCACCCTTCCGGCGGACCATGGTGCCTTTCTCGGCGCCGAGGCGGCGATCTCCAACATGGCGGGCATGTTCCAGTTCATCGCCGTGCTCGGCGGCGTCGAGGACAGGATCGTCGACTGTTTCCGCAATGGCGGCGGCGTGCCCTATGAAGCCTATGACCGTTTCCACGAGTGCATGGCCGAGGAAAGCGACGGCACGATCGTCGTCGCACTGGAAGACGCGATCCTGCCGCTGGCGCCCGGGCTGGTCGAACGGCTCGAGGCGGGCATCGATGTCGCGGATATCGGCTGCGGGGCGGGCCGGGCGCTCAACCGAATGGCCGCGCTCTATCCGGACAGCCGCTTCACCGGTTTCGACCTGTGCGAGGAAACGATCGCCAGGGCGCGGGCAGAAGCGGAAGCACAGGGTCTCGACAATGTGCATTTCGAAAAGCAGGACGCGACGCTGCTCGACGGCGAGGGCCTGTTCGATCTGATCTGCACGTTCGACGCCGTCCACGACCAGGCGCACCCGGCCACGGTGCTGTCCCATATCCGCCGGCTGCTCAAGGACGATGGTGTTTACCTGGTCCAGGAAATCGACGCGCAGACTGCGGTTGCCGACAATCTCGACAATCCGCTGGGCACCTTCACCTACACGATCTCCTGTATGCACTGCATGACCGTGTCGCTGGCGCAGGGCGGTGTCGGCCTCGGCGCGGCCTGGGGCGAACAGCTCGCCACGGCAATGCTCAAGGATGCCGGTTTCAGCAGCATCGAAACCCATCGCTTGCCGCACGACATCACGAGCATGTATTTCGTCTGCCGCCCCTGAACCCGGCGCAGACCGCGAAAAGCCCCGGGGAACCTGCGACCCTCCCCGGGGCTTTTCCAATCTGGTCCGAGGCCGGGTTCGGCGTCGCTATCCCTTGTAATGCTCGCCCTTTACCCAGCGGACCGTGCCTGACGAAGCGCGCATCACGACGCTCTCGGTCGTCATGCAGCCCTTGCGCAGCCGCTTGACGCCGTCGAGCATCGATCCGTCGGTGACGCCGGTGGCGGCGAAGATGACGTCGCCCTTGGCCAGCTCCTCGAGCGCGTAGATCCGGTCGAAATCCTCGTCCGGGATGCCCCATTTGCGGGCCCGGGCCTTCTCGTCGTCATTGCGGAAGACGAGCCGCCCCTGGAATTGCCCGCCGACACAGCGCAGCGCGGCGGCCGCGAGCACGCCTTCGGGCGCGCCGCCCTGGCCCATATAGACGTCGATCGTCGTATCCTCGTCGGTGACCGCGATCACGCCGGCGACGTCGCCGTCCGGGATCAGCTGCACGCCGCAGCCGATCTCGCGCAGTTCCGCGATCAGCGCTTCGTGGCGCGGGCGATCGAGCACGCAGGCGATGATTTCGTTGGGTTTGACGCCCTTGGCCTTGGCGATCGCCTCGACATTTTCCGTTGCCGATTTGGACAGATCGATCGTGCCCTCGGGATAGCCGGGGCCGATTGCGAGCTTGTCCATATAGGTGTCCGGCGCGTTGAGCAGGCAGCCCTGTTCGGCGATGGCGAGGACCGCAAGCGCGTTGGGCCCGGCCTTGGCCGTGATCGTCGTCCCCTCGAGCGGATCGAGTGCGATATCGACCTTCGGGCTGCCCTCGGTCGCCTGGCCGACCTTCTCGCCGATATAGAGCATCGGCGCTTCATCGCGTTCGCCTTCGCCGATGACGACCGTGCCGTCGAAATCGAGCCCGTTAAAGGCTGCGCGCATCGCCTCCACCGCCGCGGCATCCGCCGCCTTTTCATTCCCGCGTCCGATCAGGTGCGACGCTGCGATTGCGGCGGCTTCGGTCACGCGGACCATTTCAAGCACGAGTACGCGGTCCAGAACCTCGCTGGGCTTCGGCATTATCCGGTCATCCTTCAGTCATGTTTCGGGCGCGATAAGCCAGCGCCATGACATTGTCGAGAATCGCGTTTCCGATTTCTCTGCCCGCTTTTGCGGCGTCGAGTTTCGCGGCTGCGCAGGTCACCGCCGAACAGCTCGTAGCCCGGGCGGACGAGATATATGCCGTAGCGGACGAGGAATGCCGGCAGCGGGGACGCGAAATCGTCGTCTGCGCAGAGCAGAATCGGGATGACCGCTATCGGCTCCCCTTCGAAACCGTCGTGCCGGGCGATCCGGACAATGAAGGTGTTTGGGCCGAACGCGATCGGCTCCAAGCCGCGCCGGGTACGTGCCGCTCTGCGACCTTTTTCCAGGTCGGCTGCGGTAGTGTTGGCATCGGAATAGGGGTCGCTTTAGGCGGCGCCGCGCGGCCGTTATTGGGGGGTACCCGCCGAGCGGGACAGTAACGCGAAATCCGCACCGCCAGTTCTTGGCGGCCCCAAATGTCGGTCAGCCTCCGTTGTCGACGAACCGTCCGGCCGCGCGATCCTTCCGCGCGGTCGCGGGATCGAAAATTCTCCCGTTCATCGCGACATACACACCCGGCGGCAGCGATTGCACGGCGGCGAGCGCGAAGCCGATATTGAATTCGGCATCGCTATGCTTGAGCGTTGCCGGTTGCAGCGCGCCGGTCAGGACGATCGTCTTGCCGGCGATGTTGCCAAGCTCACGCGCCGTCTCGATCATCGTATCGGTGCCGTGCGTGATCAGGATGCGGTCGGCCTGGCTCTTCTCCACCGCCGCCCGGATGGCCG
Organism: Parasphingopyxis sp.; assembly: GCF_052168275.1. GTDB lineage: Bacteria > Pseudomonadota > Alphaproteobacteria > Sphingomonadales > Sphingomonadaceae > Parasphingopyxis. The sequence continues at coordinate 3,546 of NZ_JBQLZM010000149.1, forward strand.
CCCGATCCTCGTCGGTCAGTTCGAGACTGTCCTTGCGCATGAGCTGCGTAACACGATGCTCGCACCGGACGTTGTTCTCGGCCAGTATGTCGGCCACGGCCGTGGGGCCGACCTGATACTCCGAAAGCGCGTCGAAATAGACCTTGTCGATCGTCCCGCCGGTTGTGAAAATGTCGATGGCTTCGCTGGTCACAACTGGGGTTTTCCTCTTAGGTCGACGATGCAGATCAGCATCGGTCCGCCAGCCGGGCTTTGCAAGCCGCGTAACCGCTCCGGCCGGTCTGCGTGACCGGCCCCTCCTTCAGGCCTTGTTGTCCGCGTCCGCTGGTTTCGCCCCGCTCGCCGACCCGCCGACCTTCCAGATGCCGAACGCCTTGGCGCCCAGAGCTGCGCCGATTAGCAGCATCAGCCAGCCGCCGAACCCGAGCGACCAGGCGTCCCGGACCGAATCCGCGCTCCTGAACTGGGTGTACGTTCCGGCGATTTCGGCCACGAGACCGCGCGCGATGAAGCAGAAGAGGACCGCCCACAGGACGGCGGCCATCGTCAGGATTTCGCGAAGCTTCGTCGGCCGAGATGGCTCCGCTGTCTGCGGAAAAGCCCAATATCCTGCCCTGCATGAACCCCCAATCATTTCTTTAGACCACCGTTCGTCGCCTGCACGGTGGATCCGGTGAGCAGATAAAATCGCGGCGTTCTCAGGGCGTCAAATCCGTTTTCCGCAGTGTCACAAATCGAGAATGTGCATCAGCATCGGCTCGCCGGCGAGGCTCTGCGAGCCGCGCAACCGTTCGAGCGCGTCGGCGACGCAGCGTTCCGGCCCTTCATGGGTGACCATGATCAGATTGACGATATCGTCGCTGTCCTCGCTCGGCTCGGCTCCGCCGCGCTGGATCATGCTTTCGATCGAGACATTGGCGTCGCGCATCGCGGCCGTGATCTCGGCGAGTACGCCCGGCCGGTCGTGCACTGCGAAGCGCAGATAGGCGCGGCCTCGCCGGTCGCCGGCATCGACCGGACCGGCTTCGGTGAGGCGCGCGAAGGGCATGGCGAAAGCAGGGCCATATTCGCCGCGCGCGACGTCGATCAGGTCGGCGACGACGGCGCTGGCGGTCGGGCCTTCGCCCGCGCCCGCGCCTTCGAAGAAGAGGCGGCCGACGAAATTGCCCTGCGCCACGATGGCGTTGAGCGACCCCGCCACATGGGCGAGCGGATGGCTGCGCGGCACGAGACAGCAATGGACGCGCTGGAACAGCTTGCCGCCGCTCGCCTCGGCCGTGCCGACCAGCCGCACCTTGAAACCGAGCGCCCTGGCCTCGACGATATCCTCCGCGATGACCTTGCGGATGCCGCTCGTCTCGACAGAGTCGAAGTCGAGCGCCGTGCCGAACGCCAGGCTGGCGAGAATGGCCAGCTTGTGCGCCGCGTCGATGCCGTCGATGTCGAACGTCGGGTCGGCTTCGGCATAACCGAGCGCCTGGGCGTCCGCGAGCATCTCGGCGAAGTCCGCTCCCTTCGCCTCCATTTCGGTGAGGATGTAATTGCAGGTTCCGTTGAGGATGCCGTAGACCGAGGTGATGGCGTTCGCCGCAGCGCCTTCGCGCAACCCCTTGATCACCGGGATGCCGCCCGCCACGGCGGCTTCGTATTTCAGCGCGACCTTTTCCTTTTCGGCGATTTCGGCCAGTTCGAGCCCGTGATGCGCGATCATCGCCTTGTTCGCGGTGACGAAGGATTTGCCGGCGGCAAGCGTGTTGCGCGCAAGGTTGAGCGCCGGGCCGTCCGATCCGCCGATCAGTTCGGCGACCACGTCGACATCGTCGCGCGCCACGAGCGCGTCGGGATTGTCTTCCCAGGCGAACGGAGCAAGGTCGACGCCGCGGTCGCGGCTGCGGTCGCGTGCGGACACGGCGGTGATCTCGATCGGCCGTCCGGCCCGCCGTTCGATCAGCTCGCGATTCTCGTCGAGCAGCTTGATGACGCCCGCTCCGACGGTCCCCAGTCCGGCCAGCGCTACGCGCAAAGCTTCGCTCATTTCGTTCGCCCTTTAACTCGTGCAGGGGAGGCCTTAATTGTGTCCCGGTTCAAATGCTACCGGACAAATGTAATGACCGACCACCCGGCCCCGACCATTCTCGTGCTTGCGGGCAAGCGCGACGGCAAGCTCGATCCGCTCGCGGAGCGCGCGGGCGTCAGCCACAAGGCCGTCGTTCCGATCGGCGGGAAGCCGTTGATCGGCCACGTCCTGGCGACGCTCGAAACGGCGTGGGAGGATGCGCGGATCATCGTCTCGATCCACGATCCGGCCATACTCGAGCAGGTCGAAGAGGTGCGGCGGCTCCGGGCGGCCGGGCGGCTCGAAATGGCGAAGGCCCAGCACGGCATCGTCGAAAGCGTCGAGGAAGCAGCGAAGCGCGCCGAATGGCCGCTGCTGATCACCACCGGCGACAATGCCCTGACGACCGGGGATGCGCTGAAAGCGCTGCATGCGCATGGCATCGATGCGGGCGCGGACGTCGTGCTCGGCCTGGCACGGCGCGAGGATATCCAGGCGGCGCATCCGGACGGCCAATATGGCTTCTACCCGTTCAAGGACATGGCGATCTCGAACTGCAACCTATTCTGGCTGCGCGATCCGCGGGCATTCTCCGCCGTCGAGGCGTTTCGCAGCGGCGGCCAGTTCTTCAAGAATCGCAGCCGGATCGTCAAGGCCTTCGGTTTGGGCAACCTGATCCGCTTTCTGCTCAAGCTGGAAACGGTGGACGGAGCGATGGAGCGCCTGTCGAAACGGTTCGGCGTCAAGGTCGTCGCGCATCTTTTCGAGGATGGGCGCCTGGCTATCGATGTCGATAATGAGCGCACTTACCGTGTGACCGAAGAGTTGATGGGGGCGGCTGCATAATGAATGGTTCCGTACCGACGATCCTGGTTCTGGCCGGGAAGCGCGACGGCGCGCTCGATCCGCTCGCGGAGCGTGCCGGGGTCAGCCACAAGGCCGTGATTCCCGTCGCCGGAAAACCCCTGATCGCCCATGTTCTCGGCAAGATCGAGGAAGCGTGGGGCGACGCGAAGATCATCGTCTCCATACATGACCCCCATGTCCTCGATCATGTTTCGATCGTCCGGCGGCTCCGCGAGGCGGGGCGGCTGGAGATCGTCGAGGCGCAGGGCGGCTTGCTGGACAGCGTCGACGCCGCGGCAAGGACGGCCGAGTGGCCGCTGCTCATCACGACCGGGGACAATGCGCTGGTGACCGTCGACGCGCTCCACACGATCAATGCGATCGGCGACGAGAAGGGGGCCGATGCCGTGATCGGCGTCGTCAGCCGCGAGGCGATCCAGGCGGCCTACCCTTACAAGCAGAAGGGCTTTTACGAATTCCGCGACGTCGCGATCTCGAACTGCAATCTCTTCTGGCTGCGCGACCGGAGCGCGCTGGCGGCGGCGGAACCGTTTCGCGGCGGCGGCCAGTTCGCCAAGCGCAAGGGCGAACTGCGACGCGCGTTCGGCCTCGTGAGCCTGATCCGCTTCCGCTTCAAGATGGACACGCTGGACGGCGCGATGCGGCGGCTGTCCCGGCGCTTCGGCGTTCCCATGGCGGCCCATCTGTTCGACGACGGCCGGCTTGCGATCGATGTCGACAATGAAGAAAGTTTCCGAGCCACCGAAGAGCTGATGGCGGCGGACCCGAGCGGCGCCTAGCGAGCGCGGTTCTCGAACGCGGAGAGCTCCCGGTCCATCACGCGAAACCAGAGCGGCGGGATCGTCGCGAGCATGATCATCCCCGCCAGCCCGTAGGGGAATTGCGGGACGTCGTCATAGTGGCGCAGCTTATAATAGGGCCGGTTGGACTGGTAGTGATGGTCCGAATGGCGCCCGAGGTTGAACATGTTGATGTTCGACAGGATATGGCTCGAATTCCAGCTATGTTCGGGTTTGACCCGCGAATAGCTACCGTCGGGGAGCTTTGTCCGCTCCATCCCGTAATGTTCGGTGTAGTTGATGGTCTCCAGCGCGATAATCGCGACCGCGCCCTGAACGATGAAGAGCAGCAGGCTCAGCGGCCCGAGAAACAGCCCGATCCCGATCATCAGCGCGATCGTGACGCCCCACCAGACCAATATATTGTTCTGCCGGGAGAGGGCCGGCAGGCCCTTACGCGCGAGCCGTTCCTTTTCGAGGCCCCAGGCGCTGCGGAATCCGCCGATGATCGTGCGGGGCAGGAATGCATAGAGCGTTTCGCCGCGCCGCGCCGTCGCCGGATCCTCGGGCGTGGCGACACGGACATGATGGCCGCGGACATGCTCGATGCAGAAATGGGCGTAGCTGACGAGCGAGAGCAGCAAAAAGGCGAGCTGCCGCTTGTTCTGGCGATTGCGATGCATCAGCTCGTGCGCGGTGACGATGCCCACGAAACCGCCATATTCGCCCATCAGCAGCGCGAACGCGGCGAATTCCCACCAGGTAAGCGGGGTGACGGAAACCGCCCACAACGCCCATCCGACGAGCAGGATGAAGGACGCCGCGGTGAGATAGAGGATCAGATCGTAGCGGGCGGTCGTCCGGCGATCGATCTGTGCAATCCGTGCATTTGACGGCCAGCGCGATTCCCCGACCAGCCGTTCGGCGACGGGCAATACGAAATAGAGCGCAAGCACCATGGCGACGAGCCACAGGCCGCCGGCATAGAAGCCGGCGACGATGGCGAGGGCCGAGAACAACCCGATAGTATAGGCCAGTTGATATCGCATTGGGTCAATATAGGCGCCCGCACGGCCGGTGACAATTTGCCCCGGCCGCGGCGCGCCTTAGTTCGTGCCGTCGGTATCGATGCTGATCGTCACGCCGCTGCCGTCATCGCCTTCGATGCGGAAGCTGCGCTGATTGTCGCCCGATGCCGTTTCGACGATACGCCGTTCCCCGTCGGCCGTCTCGCCGGCTTTCTCTTCGCTTTCCGGCGTCCCCGCTTCTCCCGCGTCAGCCGTTTCGTCGGTCGCCGCCTCGGCCGGTTCACCGTCGTCGCGGAAACCGGCGCGCACTTCGTCGCGAATGGCTTCGCGGATCGCGTCGCGCGCTTCGTGGATGTCTTCCCGATCGCCCATGACGGTCACCTCGACCGGATCGTCATTCCAGTCTTCGATATTCCAAACGATGGCCGCCAGTACGATGGCGCCGCCGATGTACAGCGCTCGCTTTCGGCGCGGATCGGGCTCGGGGGTGCGGTCGGAAGTCACGGTAAGGTCCTTGTCTCTGTGTCGCTATTCTATCGCAGGCGTACGGCAAACTAAAGGTGTGTTTGTCGAATAATACACCTGATTCGTCAATCGGCGTTCCGGATCGCTCGCCGGACGAGGGGCAACTGGTCGTTGCCGAAATACATGTCGGTACCGTTGACGAAGATCGAGGGCGATCCGAAACCGCCGCGTTCGATCACCTCGTCGGTATTGGCGCGCAGCTTCTGTTTGACGGCGCCTTCCTGCGTCCGCGCGACGAGCGCCGCCCCGTCCATCCCGATGCCGTCGGCGATCGCGGCGAGTATATCCGGCTCGTCGAGATTCTCCTGCCGGTCGAAATAGGCGGAAAAAGCGGCTTCCGCGAAGCGGACGAGCGCCTCCTGGTCGTCTTCGAGCGCGCAACAGGCGCGCATGGCATGAACGCTGCGCACCGGATGCCAGGGCGCCGGAAAGTTGAGCGGGAGGCCGGACCAGGCCGCCCAGTCGCGCAGACTTTTCATGAAGAAGCGCGCCTTGGGGCCATTGCTGTCCTCGCGCGCCGCATAAACCGATTTGTTGACCGCGTTGAACACGCCGCCGACGAGAAAGGGCCGCCAGATGATCCCGGCACCGGTCTCGTCGAGGATCGGCCGGATATTGTGGAAGGCGAGATAGGTCCAGGGGCTCGAGAGATCGAAGAAGAATTCGATTTTGGCGGTCATGCTATGGCCCTTCTTGGTATTTCCTTGTTTGTCACCCCGGACTTGATCCGTGGTCCAGGGCGGCAGGCGATGCGGCTTATGGCCCTGGATTCCGGATCAAGTCCAGAATGACGGTTGTGTGCTTGTTCAGTCGCTTTGTTCTATCCCAAACAGGATTTTCGCGGCCTCGGCATGGTTCTGCGGATTGCGGTTGATCCGGTCGCGGCCGAGATCCATGCCGCGCCGGAGCGCCGGCCGCTGCTTCAGTTCCTCATACCAGCGGCGGACATGCACGAACTCGGCGAGATCGATTTCCTGCCGCCGATAGGTCTGGATCCAAGGGAAACAGGCCATGTCGGCAATGCTGTATTCCTCGCCGGCGACATGGCTGTTCCATTCGAGCTGGCGGTTGAGGACGCCGAAGAGGCGTTTCGTCTCGCGGGCATAGCGGTCCACGGCATAGGGAATGGTTTCGGGCGCATAGAGCCTGAAATGGCCATGCTGGCCCATCATCGGTCCGAGCCCGCCGATCTGCCACATCAGCCATTGCCGCACCTTCGACCGACCGACCGGATCGAAGGGCAGGAACTGGCCGGTTTTTTCCGCGAGATAGACGAGGATGGCGCCGGTTTCGAATATCGAATGGGGTTCGCCGCCGCCCAGCGGTTCCTGATCGACGATGGCGGGAATGCGGCCGTTGGGGCTGATCGCGAGGAAATCCGGCTCGAACTGTTCGCCCGCGCCGATGTTCACCCATTTTACGGTGTACGGCAGGCCGCATTCCTCCAGCATGATGCTGATCTTCCAGCCATTCGGCGTCGGCGCGAAATAGAGATCGATCATGCCGGTGCCTCGCCACGAGGTCGACACTGATTGACAGCGGACGGGGTTTTCGCGGGCCGCCAAGCCTTTGAAAAACAATTATTATGCGGCTTCGTGTGCGACCTTTCGCCCGACAGTCTCAGCGTCCCTCTCCGGCAGTGCGGTTATCTGTTCTCGCCGCCGACTCTTCCAGCCTACATCCTATTTTGCAAGCAGGCGCGCCCGTGCATGGTCGGGGATCGGTACCGGCGTCCCATTCTCCAGATCGACATGGACGTGGACGAGTTCGATCGATGCGCGCAGATCGTCTTCCCCGTCAAGGCCGTAAAGCGCAATCTCGGTAGTGACGCTGCTCGTGCCGATCCGCAGCGTTTCGGCCGTGCCGTCGATTTCCTCGTCGGCGCGGATCGGCCGCTTATATTCGACCACGGCCTTCACGACATGAAATTCCAGCGCATCGTCACCGCTGAAATGCAGGTCGAGCGCGCGCCAATATTCGGTAAGGATCAGGTCCGCATATTCGAGGTAGCGCGAATTGAACACGACCGACTGCGGATCGACCTCGGCATAGCGCACACGGAACCGATGGGTGAAAGGGCCCGGCATCAATCGGCGTCGGTACCCGCGCTGTTGGATCGGAAACCGTCGAGATATTTCTTCACGCCGCGTGCCGCCTGCCGGATGCGCTGTTCGTTCTCCACCAGTGCGATCCGGACAAACCCTTCGCCTTCCTCGCCAAAACCGACGCCAGGGCTCACCGCGACGCCCGCATGGCGGAGCAGTTCCTTGGAAAACTCCATCGCGCCCATATGCGCGCATTGCTCGGGGAGCGGGGCCCAGGCGAACATGCTGGCGGCGGGAGACGGCACGTTCCAGCCGGCGCGGGCGAAGCTTTCGACCATCACGTCGCGGCGCGATTTGTACATCGCGCGGACCTCGTCGATATGGTCCTGCGGGCCGTTGAGCGCGGCGGTCGCGGCGACCTGGATCGGGGTGAAGGCGCCGTAATCGAGATAGCTCTTCACCCGGGTCAGCGCGCTGATCAGCTTTTCGTTGCCGACCGCGAAACCCATCCGCCAGCCCGCCATGCTGTATGTCTTCGACATGGACGTGAATTCGACCGCAACGTCCTTGGCGCCCGGCACTTGCAGCAGCGAGGGCGTCGGCTCGTCGCCATAATAGATTTCGGCATAGGCGAGATCGCTGATCACCCAGAGCTTGTGCTCGCGTGCGAAATCGACGACCTTCGCGTAGAAATCGAGATCGGCGACATAGGCGGTCGGGTTGGACGGATAGCCGATGACCAGCACCGACGGTTTGGGCACGGAATAGCTCAGCGAATATTCGAGGCGGGTGAAGAAATCCGGCCCCGGCGCGGCGGGGATCGAGCGGATCGCCGCGCCCGCGATGATGAAGCCGAAGGTGTGGATCGGGTAGCTGGGGTTCGGCGCGAGCACGACATCGCCGGGGGCGGTGATCGCCTGGGCGAGATTGGCGAGGCCTTCCTTCGAGCCGAGCGTGACGACGACCTCACTCTCCGGATCGATATCGACGCCGAAGCGGCGCTGGTAATAGGCCGCCTGCGCCTTGCGCAGACCCTTGATCCCCTTGGAGGCCGAATAGCGGTGGGCGGTCGGATCGTTGGCGACTTCGCACAATTTGTCGATGATGTGCCGGGCCGGTGCCGAGTCCGGATTGCCCATGCCGAGATCGATGATATCCTCGCCGCGCGCGCGCGCCGCCGCCTTCATCGCATTCACTTCGGCGAAGACATAAGGCGGCAGGCGGCGGATGCGGTAGAAATCGTCGTTCATGGTGCGAGTGCCATAACGTCAGTTTTTGGCTTCGTCATGCTGAACTTGTCGCTATCGCGCGTCGTCATTGCGAGGAGCAAAGCGAGGAAACAATCCAGGGCGGCGAATCGTATTGTCCCCGGCACTGGATTGCTTCGCTACGCTCGCAATGACGGGTATGTCTCGGCGCGCCACTGCGGTATCAGAAAAGGATGGAGAATCTTATGGCCGACGACACACCACCATCCCAACAGCTCATCCCGACCCTCGAGGACATGCAGCACTGGACCGGCGTGTTGGGCCGGGCGCAGCAGATGATGCTCGAATATGCGGCGGCGCAGATGCAGCGCGCCGGAGAGGAAGGCCAGGAGAAGCTTGCCGAGGCGGTGTCGACGCCGGACCGGCTTTCAGCCATGTTCCCCGGCTTTCCGACGATGACGCTGGATCCCGAAAAGCTCGCCAAGGCGCAGAGCGATTTCTGGGAAGACAGTCTCAAGCTTTGGACGCGATTCCTCAATCCGGGCGCCGGGGACGAGGAGGGCGAGGATGCGCCCAAGACGAAGGACCGGCGTTTCGCCGCGCCGCAATGGCAGGACAATCCGGTCTTCGACATGATCCGGCAGAGCTATCTGATGATCGCCGATCATATGCTGCGCAGCGTCGATGCGATCGACGGTGTCGACCCCAAGCAGAAGGAGCAGGTGCGCTTCGCGACCCAACAGTTCGTCGACGCGATGAGCCCGAGCAATTTCGCGCTGACCAACCCGCTGGTCCTCGAAAAAGCTGTCGAGACCAAGGGGGAGAGTTTGCTCAAGGGGCTCGAACACATGCTCGCCGATCTCGACAAGGGCCAGCTGACGCACACCGACCCAGACGCCTTCACCCTGGGCGAGAATATCGCGACGACGCCGGGCAAGGTCGTCAAGGAGACGCCGCTCTACCAGCTGATCCAGTACGAGCCGACGACGAAAAAGGTGTTCGAGACGCCGCTGATCATCTTCCCGCCCTGGATCAACCGTTTCTACATCTTGGACCTGAACGAGAAGAAGAGCTTCGTCCGCTGGGCGGTCGCGCAGGGCATCACCGTCTTCATGGTGTCGTGGAAATCGGCGGACGAGAGCATGGCCGACGTCACCCAGGACGATTACATCATCGGCGGGCAGGTCGATGCGATCAACACGGTTCGCGACCTGCTCGACGTGCCCTCGGTCAATGCGATCGGCTATTGTGTCGCGGGCACGACGCTGGCGATGACGCTGGCGTATCTCGCGGCAGAGGGCGAGGCGGAGAAGGTGGCGAGTGCGACCTTCTTCACCGCCCAGGTCGATTTCAGCGAGGCCGGCGACCTCAACCTGTTTATCGACGATATGCAGGCCAAGCTGATCGAACAGCTGGGAGAGGGCCAAGGCTATCTCGACGGTCGCTACATGGCCGCGACCTTCAACCTGCTGCGCGGGCGCGACCTGATCTGGAACTATGTCGTCAACAATTATCTGATGGGCGAGGACTATCCGGCGTTCGACCTGCTGCACTGGAACGGCGACACGACCAACCTGCCGGCCAAATGGCACCGGAACTATCTGCGGGATTTCTATCGCGACAACAAGCTCGTCGAGCCGGGCGGGCTGTCGGTGGACGGGGTGCCGGTCGACCTGACGAAGGTAAAGACGCCCGCCTATGTCCAGGCGGGTCGCGAGGACCATATCGCGCCGCCCGAAAGCGTATGGAAGATAACCGAGCATTTCGCCGGCCCGCTCAAATTCGTGCTGGCCGGGTCCGGCCATATCGCCGGCGTGGTCAATCCGCCCGACGCGCGCAAATACCAGTATTGGACGAACGCGAAACGCGCCGACACGCTCGACGATTTTGTTGCGGGCGCGAAAGAGACTCCCGGCAGCTGGTGGCCGGACTGGCTCGACTGGCTCGCCGGACATTCCGGCGAAAAAGTCGCGGTAAAGGGTGCCAGACAACCCGGAAAAGGCAAGCTGAAGGCGTTGGAAGACGCGCCGGGGAGCTATGTAAAGACCCGATAATCAGGGATTTTCTGTCATTATTGCAATCGCAAGCGGAACTGCGGCTCCGTGCGGCAGACCGTTTGTCAAATGCGCTATGCTGCAGCGCACAAAAAACGCTTGCAATTCCGGATCGATTTCTATATTGTGCACTGCAACATAAAGATTGAAACGAGATTCACGGAGCCATCCGAATGACTACCACTACGAAGACTGCCGCCAAGGCGAAAGCCGCACCGGCCAAGAAAACCGCCGCCAAAAAGACGGCGACCAAGAAAACAGCGACGAAAAAGGCCGTGGCCAAGCCCGCGGCCGCCAAGAAAGGAACGATCATGACGAATGCAGCTGAAAAAGCACAGGACACTGTGAAGAAGACCGCCGAAGCCGCCACCGAGCGTGCCAAGGAAATGTTCGGCGACATCAACGAGCGTGCCAAGACCGCGATGGAAAAGGGCGGCGAAGTCGCTCGCGAAATCGGCGAGTTCAACAAGGGCAATGTCGAAGCCATGGTCGCTTCGGCCCGCATCGCCGCCGAAGGCACCGGTGAAATCGCGCGCGAAGCTGTCGAATTCGGCCGCAAGCGTTTCGAGACCCTGACCAGCACGGTCAAGGAAGTCGCCGCCGCCAAGTCGCCGACCGAAGTTTTCCAGATCCAGGGCGACTATGCCAAGAACGCTTTCGAAGCGATGGTTCAGGAAGGTTCAAAGCTGAGCGAAGCCTGGCTGAAGCTCGCCGGCGACGTTGCCGAGCCGATCTCCAATCGCTTCGCGGTTGCCGCCGAGAAGGTGAAGCAGGCTGCTGCCTAAGCTTCCGCCTGAACGCGAATAAAAAGGGGCCGCCCCGCCATGTGCGCGGGGCGGCCCTTTTCGTTGGGGCTGCGATGCCGCGACCGGCGTTCAGGGACGAATAACCTTTTTGCGCGATACCAACCCCTTGCTTCGTGCCGCACTGATACGATATTCTTGGAACCATGCTCGACAGCGACGTAATCTTGGCCTCCGGCGACGATGAAGATCGCGACGACGAGTCCGGCGGGACCGGGCTGGGCGTCGCGACCCAGACGCGTACGCGCACGAAAAAGCCGTCGCCGTACAAGGTACTCATGCTCAACGACGATTTCACGCCGATGGAATTCGTCGTCCTCGTGCTGCAGCGCTTTTTCAGCATGAACATGGACGATGCGACCCGGGTCATGCTGCATGTCCATCAGCGGGGCGTCGGCGTATGCGGCGTCTTCAGTTACGAGGTCGCCGAGACCAAGGTGAACCAGGTCATCGATTTCGCCCGCGAGAACCAGCACCCGCTGCAATGCACGCTCGAAAAGGCGTGACCGACGGTCGCTGATCGCTGTCGGGATTGCGCGCTGCGCAACTTTCGGTAGAAGCCGCGCATGGACAGCATCGTAATCCGCGGCGGCAACCGGCTCGCCGGTACCCTGCAAATTTCCGGCGCGAAGAACGCCGTTCTAACCCTGATGCCCTGCGCGTTGCTGACGGACGAGGCGCTGTGCCTCGAGAATCTGCCGCGTCTCGCCGATGTCGACAGCTTCATGCACCTGCTCAACCAGCATGGCGCATCGACGATGCTCGAAGGCGGCCACAATGGCGGCGGGCGGAAGATGACGGTAAAGGCGGCGGCGATCGCCTCGACCGTCGCGCCCTATGATTTCGTCCGCAAGATGCGCGCCTCGATCCTCGTGCTGGGGCCGCTTGTGGCGCGCGCGGGCGAGGCGACGGTTTCGATGCCGGGCGGCTGCGCGATCGGCAACCGGCCGATCGACCTGCATCTGAAGGCGCTCGAAGCGCTGGGGGCCGAGATCGAACTCGCCGCCGGCTATGTGAAGGCCCATGCGCCCGATGGCGGCCTGAGGGGCGGGACGATCTCCTTCCCCTTCGTTTCCGTGGGCGCGACGGAAAATGCGCTGATGGCGGCGGCGCTCGCCAAGGGCGAGACCATTATCGAAAATGCGGCGCGCGAGCCGGAAATCGTCGATCTGTGCAACTGCCTCGTCGCGATGGGCGCGGAGATCGAGGATATCGGCAGCGACAGGCTGGTCGTCCATGGCAGTGACCGGCTGCACGGCGCGACCTACAGCGTGATGCCGGATCGCATCGAGGCGGGCAGCTACGCCTGTGCCGCGGCGATTACCGGCGGTGAGCTGATGCTCAGGGGCGCACGGGCTTCGGACATGCCGTCCATCATCGCCGGTTTGCGCGACGTCGGGCTGGAAGTGGACGAGCGCGACGATGGCGTGCACGTCGCCGCCAACGGCCGGCTGCGGCCGGCGACGATTTCGACGGCTCCTTTCCCCGGTTTCCCGACCGATATGCAGGCGCAATTCATGTCGATGCTGACGCTGGCGGACGGCACGAGCATGCTGACCGAAACGATCTTCGAGAACCGCTACATGCATGTTCCCGAACTGACCCGCATGGGCGCGGACATCGAGGTGCGCGGCCGCACTGCGGTCGTGAAGGGGGTCGACGAACTGGTCGGCGCCAATGTCATGGCGACCGATCTGCGCGCCTCGATGAGCCTGGTGCTCGCCGGGCTTGCCGCGAAGGGCGAGACCAAGGTGCTGCGCGTCTATCATCTCGATCGCGGTTACGAGCGGCTCGAGGAGAAGCTCGGCGGTGTCGGCGCCGATATCGAGCGTATCAGCGAGGGCTGAGTACCTCGTTGGTCAAGCTCGACCTCCCGGTCGGGCGCGACGTGGGATCTGATTGTCGGACTCGAAGTAGCGTTCGCGCGCCGCACCGGCCGGCGATCCCGCCAGCCCCCTAGAAAATCGTGATGATCGTGTGGATGGTCAGGCCGACCAGGCCGCCGACCAGGGTGCCGTTCATCCGGATATATTGAAGATCGCGGCTGACCGCGTTCTCGACGCGCGCGGTAATCGTTTCCGCGTCCCAGCCCTTCACCGTATCGGACACCAGCCGGACGATGCTGTCGCCGTAATCGGCGACCGCGCCGACCGTCGCGCGGCGGGCGAAACTGTTGATCGCGCGCTTGAGTTCGGGATCGTCCTGCAATGTCCGGCCGAGTTCGTGCAGGGCTTCGCCGAACCGGCCCTCCATCGCCCGATCCGGGTCGCGCGCCGCGCGCAGCAATGCTTCGCGGGCCTGTTCCCAGAGCCCGTCGAGCCAGTCGGTGATCGCCGGATTGTCGATCATCTCGAGCTTGAAATGCTCGACCCGTTCCTGGATGTCCCTGTCGTGCTGGAGATCGAAGGCGAGGCGGACGAACCCCTCGTTCGCCTGGCTGCGCAGCGGATGGTAGGGATCGCCCTCCATCTGGACGAGCAGCCGGCGCAATCCGTTGATGATCGCGTCGGAAAGCCGGTCGTCGATCGCCAGCCAGCGCATGAAATTGTTGGCCCGCTCATAGACCATCGCGCGGACGATCTCTTCGTTGGAGTCGAGGATGTTGGCCGCCCAGCGCACGATACCGTCGACGATCGGGATGTGGCGGTCTTCGCGCATCGCCGCCTCGATCGACTGGCCGAGCAAGGGTGCGACGTCGAGCTCGCGCAGGCGGTTGGCGATCATGGTCTTGGTCGTGCCACCGAGCTTTTCGTCGTCGAGGTTTTCGAGGATCATCGCCACGAGTTTCGAGGCGCCCTGCCGCATCCGGCCCTCGCCGCCGGCCGGATCGGTGAGGAAGGCGCCGATCGCCCCGGCGACGTCGAAGCGCTTCATCCGGCGCGCGACGATCGAGGGCGTCAGGAAATTGTCCTTGAGAAACCAGGCGAGCTGCTCGCCTATCCGGTCCTTGTTCTTCGGCACGATGGCGGTGTGGGGGATCGGGATGCCCATCGGATGACGGAAGAGAGCGGTCACCGCGAACCAGTCGGCGAGCCCGCCGACCATCGCCGCCTCGGCGAAGGCGCGGACGAACCCCCAGGCCGGATGGGCTTCCTCCATATTGTGCGCGAGGACGAATATCCCCGCCATAAGGAACAGCATCGCCGTCGCCGTCCGGCGCATGGCCCGTCCGCGATCTTCGGTCGAGTTGAACCGGCCGACGGGCCGGGTGTTGTCAGGTGCCGTCATTCGGCCGGCTGGATAGTCGCTTTATCATCGTCGCCGGGCTTGTAGGTCAGCGCCCGTCCGAAGAAGCGCCGCAGCCGTTTCTCGATGCTGTCGGCGAGGCTGAAACAGGCAGGCACGATGACGAGCGTCAGCACTGTCGACAGGATCAGGCCGCCGATGACAGTCCAGCCCATCGGCGCCCGCCAGGCGCCGTCGCCGGTCAGCGCCAGCGCTGTCGGGATCATGCCGGCCGTCATGGCGACGGTCGTCATGACGATCGGCTGGGCGCGCTTGTGGCCCGCATCGATGATCGCCGTATCCTTGTCGACGCCCTTGTCCATTTCCTCGATCGCGAAATCGACGAGCAGGATCGAGTTTTTCGCGACGATGCCGAGCAGCATCAGCAGCCCGATAAACACCGGCATGGAAAGCGGCTGGCCGACGATATGGAGCGCGATCGCACTACCCAGCGGGGCGAGGATCAGCGAGCCCATATTGACGAGCGGCGCCATGATCCTCCGGTAGAGCAGGACGAGGACCGCAAAGACCAGCAGCACGCCGGACAGCACCGCGACGAAGAAGTTGAACAGCATCTCCGCCTGCCATTCTTCCGGCCCGGCGATGACGCGATTGACGCCCGGCGGCAGGTCTTCCCAGAAGGGCAGGGCGTTGATTTCGGACATGGCATCGCCCGTCACCAGGCCCGGTGCGAGATCGGCGCCGACGACGATGCGACGTCGTTGGTCGTAGCGTCGGATTTCGGTCGGGCCGGAGCCGAAGCCGATATCGGCGACGAGGCGCAGCGGGACGGAGCCGCCATTGGCGGTCGCTACCGGCAGATTCTCTATCGTTGCGAGATCGCGCCGCGACTCCTCGGCCAGTGCGACGCGGATCGGGATTTGCCGGTCGCTGAGCGAGAAACGCGCCGCATTCTGGTCGATCTCGCCCTGAGTCGCGATGCGGATGGCGCGGCTGAGTTCGGCCGTAGTCACGCCGAGATCGGCGGCGAGGTCGAGCCGCGGGGTTACGACGATTTCGGGACGGCGAAGATCGCCGTCGATGCGCGGCGCGACAATCGTGTCCAGCTCGCTCATCTGGCGGACGAGTTCATCGGCCGCCGCATCCAGGACGTCGGGATCGTCGCCGCCGATGACCATCGAGATATCGCGGCCGCTGAACCCGCCCTGCTGCGACTGGAACGTCACGCGCGCATCGGGAATGGCGCGCAGCAAGGGGGCGGTTTCGCGCTCGAACTCGGTGCTCTTGCGTTCCCGATCGTCGCGCAGCGTCATGAAGATTCGACCGCTGCCCGGTTCGATGCGCTGGAAGGCCGTGCGGACTTCGGGCTGTTCGCGCAGGATCGCGGCGACCTGATCCGACACGCGTTCGGTTTCATCGAGCGTCGTGCCCGGCACCATCTCGATATTGACCCGGCTGAAATCGTCGTCGGTTTCCGGCTGGAAGGTGATCGGCAGGGTGTAGAAAGCGATGATCGTCGCAACCAGCGCGCCGCCGCCGCCAAGCAGCGCGGTCTTCCAGCGATGGACGAGCGACCATTTGAGGAGCGCCATATAGCGATCCATGACCGGCCCTTCGCCATGTTCGCGCACACCTTCGGCGCGCAGGAAATAGGCTGCGACCAAGGGTGTTATGAGTCGCGCCACCGCCAGGCTCATCAGCACCGCAACGACCGTCGTCATCCCGAACTGGATAAAGAACTGGCCGGAAATGCCCGGCATCAGCGCGACGGGCAGAAATACGGCGACGATCGCCATGGTTGTCGCGAGCACGGCGAGGCTGATCTCCTCCGCAGCGTCGATCGACGCCTGGTAGGAGGATTTGCCCATGCGCATATGCCGGACAATATTCTCGATCTCAACGATCGCGTCATCGACAAGGACACCGGCCACCAGACTCAGCGCCAACAGGCTGATGAAATTCAGAGTGAAGCCGAACAGGTCCATGAACCAGAAGGTCGGGATCGCCGACAGCGGGATGGCGATGGCCGCGATCAGGGTCGCGCGCCAGTCGCGCAGGAAGAACCAGACCACGATGACCGCCAGGACCGCGCCTTCGATCAGCGCCATCATCGCGGATTCGTAGTTCTCCCGCGTATATTCGACCGTGGTGAACAGCCGGGTGAATTGCACGCCAGGATTATTCTCCTCGATTTCGGCGAGAACGCGCTCGGCCTCGTCATAGACGGTGACGTCCGAGGCGCCCTTGGCGCGTTCGATGCCGAAGCTCAGCACTTGGCGGTTGTTCATCTTGGAAAGCGACCGCTGCTCGCCATAAAGATCGCGCACCTCGGCGATATCGGCGAGCTTGACCGTCCGGCCGCCGCCCAGCGCGATGTCCGTCTGGCCCAGCTCATAAGCCGTTTCGGCGTTCCCGAGCACGCGGACGGATTGTTCCGATCCGGCGACTTCGGCCCGGCCGCCGGCGGCGTTGAGGTTGGTCGCGCGCAGTTGGGCGTTGACCTGGCTCGCCGTGATACCGAGCGATTGCAGGCGCGCGGGATCGAGGATTACGCGGATTTCGCGGCTGACCCCGCCTCCGCGGTCGACCGCCGCCATGCCGTCGACCGAGAGCAGTTGCCGCGCGACTGTGTTGTCGACGAACCAGCTCAGCTCTTCGAGCGTCATGTCGACATTCTCGACGGCGAAATAGGCGATCGTGCCGCCGCCGTTGATTTCGACGCGGATGACCTGCGGTTCCAATATCCCTTCCGGCAAATCGCCGCGGATCTGGGCAATCGCATTGCGGACGTCGTTCACCGCCCGATCGACGGGCGTGCCGATCGTGAACTCGATAAAGGTCCGCGAGTTGCCCTCGTTGACGAACGAAGACAGCGTATTGACGCCGCTGATATTCCGCACGGCCGCTTCGACGCGCTGGGTAACCTGGTTTTCCAGCTCCGTCGGCGCGGCACCCGGCTGCGCGATAATCACCTGAACCGCCGGGAAGTCGACCTCCGGGCTGTCATTGACGTCGAGCCGGGCGAAGCTGACGATCCCGGCCAGCATCAGCCCGAGAAACAGCACGAGCGGCGGCGTCGGGTTCTTGATCGCCCAGGTCGATACGGTGCGGAAACTCATCAGTGGCTCCTAGTTCTCGTCATCCCTGGACATGCGCTGCGGGATGACCTCGTCGCCCGGATTGAGGAACGCACCCGCCGACCGCACGACCCGCTCATTGCCCTGCAGGCCTTCGCGGATGGTGATACCCGCGCTGCCCACGGAGCCAACGGCAATATCGCGACGCTCGACGATATTATCCTCATTGATAATATACACATAATTGCCGTCGCCGTCGCTCTGGACCGCCGATTCCGGCAGCATCGGCGCGTCGATCGACCCGCTCACGATTTCGGCGCTCGCGAAGCCGCCTGGCCGCAGACCTTCCTGATAGGATAGCGCGATGCTCGCCGTGCCCTGCCGGCTTTGCGCGTCGATCGTCGGCGACAGCTGCCAGATCTGACCCTCATAGCGATCCGTCGTTCCGACGGGCGTAATCGTTGCCTGCTGACCGACCGACAATCGCGACAGATCGGATTCGGACACCTGCGCATTCATTTCCATCTCGCCGCCCTGTGCCAGCACGAACAATGCACCGCTGCCGGCGCTGACGACCTGACCGGGCTCCGCGTTGCGTTCGAGGACCAGGCCGGCAGACGGCGCGCGGATCGCCAGACGTCCGGCACGGGCCCGCAACTCGTTGAGCTGCGCAGCGGCGACGTTCACGCGTGCCCGTTCGGCATCGCGCGTGGCGGTCAGGCGGTCGATATCGGCCTGGCTGATGAAGCCACGCTCAACGAGCTGGAGCGAGCGATCGAGATTGGCCTGGGCGAGAGCAAGGTTGGCGCGGGCGACTTCCAGCGACGCCGCCGCACCGCCAACCTGTTGCGACTGAACCGAGCTTTCGATCGTCGCCAGCACCTGCCCTGCGCCTACCCAGTCGCCCGCATCGACCAGAACGCGCGCTATCTGTCCGCCTTCCCCGGCCACGCCGACCGGCATGGGGCGGCGCGCAGCAAGCGTGCCGCTGGCCGAAATCGTGTTCGATACCGCCTGCGATCCGGGCACGATCACGGTAACGGTTGGCAGGACCCGCGCCGGGCCGTTTTCGCCCGCCGCGGCGCCGGCATTTTCGCCCGCGCCGCCCTGGAGCATGAAATAGGCGGCCATGATCAGGAGCGCGCCGACGACGGTGCCGATGATGATGAACCGCCGTCGCCTGTCCCGCCGGCGTTCTTCATCCTCGAATGTGCTCATCTGCGCGGTCTGCTCCTCCGCGAAGCGTTGTTCAACGTTCATATCTGCCACCTTGGCCAAACTCCGCAATACCTCACTGTCATGCTGTATTACATGAATATAACACGAGGCTCAAGCCGGAACTGAAATCTGCGGCTCGTTTGCGTTTTTTGCAGTGCAAAATCAAGGTTGACCGCCGTAGGGATTCGACTGTTCATCGAAGCGAAACCCGAACTCTGCTGGATACACCGGAACATGTTCTGTACTCCACCCCACAATCCTGGGAGCCCAACGATGAGACATATGATTATCAGCCTGACCGCGGCCTGCGCGGCCATATCGGCGGGATCGGCGGCATCGGCGCAGATTGCGATGCCCATGCCCGTCATGGAGGGTACGCGGCTCGATGTCGTCGCTTCCGGCGAGTCGCGCCGGACGCCCGACATTGCAGTGATCAATGCGGGCGTCGTGACCGAAGCGCCAACGGCTTCGGCGGCGCTTGCGGAGAACAATCAGCGGATGCGGAGCGTTTTCCGCGCCCTGACCGCCGCCGGTATCGATGAACGCGATATCCAGACCGCGTCGATAAACCTCAATCCGCGCTACGATTATTCCGAGCGCAGCGAACCGCGGTTGCTGGGCTATACGGCCTCCAACCAGCTCAGCGTCCGCTTCCGCGAGATCGAAAATGCGGGCGCCATGCTCGATGCGCTGGTGGCACAGGGCGTGAACCAGATAAACGGACCCAGCCTTCAAATCGACTCGCCGGATGCGGCCTTGGACGAGGCGCGGCGCGATGCGATCCGCAAGGCGCGCGAAAGGGCGGAGCTTTATGCGGACGCCTTGGGTATGCGGGTCGTGCGGATCGTTGCCGTCAGCGAGGCCGGTGCGGCACGTCCGCCGATGATGATGGCGAACCGCGAGATGGCGATGGATGCCGTCGCGGAGTCGGGCGCGCGGATCGCGCCGGGCGAGCAGCGACTGACAGCGGATGTTTCGGTGACGTTCGAACTGCAATAGCGGTCGATCAAAAAAAGGGCCCGGTGCTTCCGCGCCGGGCCCCATCGCTTTTCGTCCAGTTCTTTGGATCTAGCGTACGCGTCCGCGCTGTATCAGGTTCATGATCATCAGCAGGACGACCGCGCCGATAAACGACATCAGCAGGCCGATCGGCGACCAGGACGTCAAGGTAGCACCAACGCCGAAGAATCCGCCGATGAAGCGTCCGAGGAACGAGCCGATGATTCCGACGACGATATTCCAGAAAATGCCCATCGATGCGTCGCGGTTCATCACGATGCTGGCGAGCCAGCCAATGATGCCGCCCACGACGATTGCGATAATGATACCCATATTTGCGTTCCTCCCTTTGCCGCGTCCTCACCGCGAGGACGCGTTTCGACATATGCCCTACCTACGCGCGGTAACGGTCATTCGTTCCGCCGGGCGATTCTTGTATGTCCGGGTGGACGCTAGACTGTCGGTCGCAAAAAACAAATTCCCCGGCCGCCGACGGAGATGGCGACCGGGGAATCCGTTGTCCGCTGGCGACCGCTGCTCGGCCGTGCGACAATCCCTAATATTTCTGCTGGCGTTCGTAGAGCGATTTGTAATGCTGGATCCGGGTCACCCGGAGGCCGGGCATGCCGGACCGGTCGATCGCTCGCTGCCAGCTCGCGAATTCCTCGACGGTCAGATCGTAGCGCTCGCAGGCTTCGTCGACGGTCAGCAGGCCGCCGTTCACCGCGGCCACCACTTCGGCCTTGCGGCGGACGACCCAGCGGCGGGTCGAGGGCGGCGGCAGCGATTCCATCGTCAGCGGCTCGCCCAAGGGGCCGATCACCTGCGCCGGTCGTATCTTCTGGTTCTCGATCATTCTTTCCTCAATGGGATCAGCCGATCCTTGCTTGGTCGTCAGCATTACGATGAACGCCTTATAAGCAAAGCTCGTTGAAAGAAGCCTAAAATGCCAAGGTAAACAGGCATTTTACCAATCCTTCCTTTTGGTTAGCGGGATGTGCGAAATTGGCACTGTCGGATTGAAACATCCCTTCAGAGCCTGCCCCCGCCCCATGACTTCGGAACCTTCACCACGCGGTCTTGGCGCGAACAATGCGATCAGCGACTCCGTCGCCGCCATCTGCCGGTCGCCGCCCAAGGCAAGCCGGGTCGCAATCCGGCCTGTCGGCTGCGCGGCCTGACTCGCGGCCACGAAGGCGACGAGCGCGCGAAAGTCCGGCCGGATGCCGCCGGCCGCGTCCATGCGATTGCCAAATGGAGTGAAAGTCATGTCCATGAACGAGGCTAATAGGGAAGAAGGTTGAAAACGTGGTAAAGGCGCGGGCAACGCTTTGGTTAGGAATTCGGCGGCGAAACGGGGATCGTGGTTGGCAAAGCGTAAATCCGCGACGGATTGCCCTTTGCGTGCGGCGCTACGAAACATTAAATGGCCGTTTATGACGAAAGCCGATTTCCAGCTCGATCGCCCCGCAGGCGAAAGTCGCATCGTCGTCGCCATGTCTGGCGGCGTCGATTCCTCGGTCGTGGCCGCGCTGGCTGCGAAGACGGGGGCTGAGGTGATCGGTATCACCCTGCAGCTTTACGACCACGGCGAAGCGACGGGCCGGACGGGGAGCTGCTGTGCCGGCCAGGATATTCGCGATGCGCGCGCCGTCGCCGAAAAGCTCGGCATCGCCCATTATGTCTTCGATTATGAATCCCGCTTCCGGGAATCGGTGATCGATGATTTCGCCGACGAATATATGGCGGGCCGTACGCCAATTCCGTGTATCCGCTGCAACCAGAGCGTGAAGTTTCGCGACCTTCTCGGCATGGCGCGCGATCTCGGCGCGGATTGCCTCGCGACCGGTCATTATGTTCGGCGGGTGATCGGCGATGGCGGTCCCGAATTGCACCGGGCACACGATCCGGCGCGCGATCAGAGCTACTTCCTCTTCGCCACGACGAAGGACCAGCTCGATTATCTGCGCTTCCCGCTCGGCGGGCTGCCCAAGGCCGAGGTGCGCGATATTGCGAAAGAGCTCGGCCTTGCCGTAGCGCTCAAGCCGGACAGCCAGGATATCTGTTTCGTACCCGATGGCGACTATGCGACGATCGTGAAGAAGATGCGCCCCGAAGCGGGCGAGGGCGGCGAAATCGTGACGCGCTCGGGCGAAGTGCTCGGCGAGCATCAGGGGCTCATCCATTTCACTGTCGGCCAGCGGCGCGGCCTCGAGATCGGCGGTCAGCCCGAGCCGCTCTATGTCGTGAAACTGGAGCCGGAGACACGGCGCGTTGTCGTCGGCCCGAAATCAGCGCTGGCGGTCCGTGCCGCCCGGATCGAGGATCTGAACTGGCTGGGTGACGGGTTCGAGGGTGAGATGACGGCCAAGGTCCGCTCGCTGGCCAAGCCGGCACCGGCGTATTTCGACGGTGAAACGGTGACCTTCGATGCACCCGAATATGGCGTTGCGCCCGGCCAGGCGGCGGTGCTGTATGCTGGCGACCGCGTCATGGGCGGCGGCTGGATCGCCGAAACGATCGCGGCCGAAGCGGCGCTGGCGGCCTGATGCGGTTTGCGCGATGGACTTTCGGCATCGCCGCGATCTGGGGCATCGCCGTCGTTTTGCCGCTCTATTTCCTCGAAAGCGCGATATCGGAAAACGCGCCGCCGGCGATCACACACCCGGAATATTATTACGGCTTTGTCGGCGTCGTCCTCGCAACGCAGCTTCTCTACGCGCTGATCGCGACCGATCCCGTGCGCTACCGGCCCGCGATGCTGATCGGGATTTTCAGCAAGCTGTCCTTTTTCGGGGCGTCGGCGCTGCTCTATGTGGCTGGCCGCGTGGACGCGCCGGTCGCCGCGGCCGCTGCCCCAGACCTGCTGTTCGCCCTATTGTTCGGCTGGGCTTGGCTGACAACCGGCAAAGCGCCTGACACTTCGAGATAGAGACCGCAGTTCCCCCTCCCGGTTCGCTGATCTCGCGGTTTCTACCATCGCGGGATCCGGACATCGGGGCAGCGGGGTGTATCGCACGGATTTTCATCTCCGATACTGGACATGTGAGCCCGGTGATGTTTATGTGATATTATATCATTTATAAGGAGGATAAGGTGGGCGACCGAATACACTCGGGTCATGACTGGATGGAGAGCATCGCGATCGGGGCATCGCTCTTGTGTCTCGTTCATTGCCTGATCCTGCCGGTGGCGGTCGCATTGTTGCCCGCGCTTGCCGCTTTCGTTGCGCTGCCCGAGGCGCTGCATATCTGGCTGCTTGGCTTTGTCGCGCCGGTGGCCGGCCTCGTCTTGCTGTCCGGCTATCGCGTTCATCGCGACCATCGGCCGCCGGTTGCGGGAGCGCTGGGGCTCGTCCTGCTGGCGTTCGCGACGCTGTTTTTCCCGGAAACGGTTCTGGATATGCTTCTCTCGACGGTCGGCAGTGTGCTGCTGGTCCGCGCGCATCTGCTGAACTGGACGTGCCGGCATGGATGCCGCCGCTAGGCCGATCATCGGTCCCGTCCGTTATTCTCCGGGCAACGGCTCCAGCACGCAGCCCAGCCCCTCGCGGAACTGCGCTGACCGGCTGGCGAGCAGGGGAACGCTGGCGGTGATGCGTTTCTCTTCGGCGTCTTCGGTCATCGAGATCATCTCCATGCCAGGCTCATAGTCGTTGTAACAGCTCTGCATGTCGCGCCCGCCGATATAGCGGCAGGAGCAGACGACATGCGCGCCATAGCCGACGCCGAGTTCGATCGTCGGCCGCATGCGTATGGCATAAACGATAACCGCGAGCAGCAGGACGAGCAGCACAATGATCGAACCCACGAGAAAAGGCCGCTTCACTTTCATGGTGGCGAGACGTAGCCTGAAGCGATGATGAAGCAAAGATGGGTTATCCCGTTCGCACCGGCACTCGCACTCCTCGTCAGCGCAGCGGCGCCGGTGATCGAGCTTGACCAGGGCGAAGCAACGATCACCGCGAACGAAGCGCCGGCATTCAGTCGCGCCGATATCGCCCCGCTCGTCGAGGCGCTGTTCACCGACGAGGGCGTGGGCGAAACCCGGGCGGTGCTTGTCTTGCATGACGGCGAGGTGATCGCCGAACGCTATGCGCCCGGCTATTCGGCCGATATGCGCTATGTTTCGTGGTCGATGGCGAAGACCGTGACCGCCATGCTGGTCGGCTTTCTCGTCGAAGACGGCGTGCTCGCGCTCGACGCGCCCGTGCCGATCCCCGAATGGCAGCGTGAGAACGACGCGCGGCGCAACATAACCCTCCGGCATCTGCTCCACATGGCGTCGGGCCTCGATCACACCGAGGTCAACGATCCGATCTGGGATTCGGATACCAACCAGATGTTGTTCGGCCGCCATACGGACGACATGGCGGGCTATGCGGTTTCCCGGCCGCTCGAAGCCAATCCCGGCGACAAGTTCGAATATTCGAGCGCGACGACGGTGATCCTCTCACGCATCATCGCCGACGCCCTGACGGATTCGGAGGATCCCGGCGAGCGCGCGGCCGCCTATCGGCGGTTTGCCGAACAGCGGCTGCTCAGGCCGGCGCGCATCGCGAGCGTGTTTTTTGAGTTCGACGCGCAGGGAACCCAGATAGGCGGCAGCCTGATTCATGCAACGGCGCGGGATTGGGCGCGGCTTGGCGAAGTGATGCGGACCGGGCAGGGGCCGGACGGCCGGCAGATCATCTCGCCGGAGTGGCGCGAATTCATGCTCGCCCCATCGCCGCGCAACGGCGAGTATGGCGGACAGACCTGGCTGAATCGCGAAGGCGGCGTCTACGATACGCCCGTGCTGTTTCCCGGCCGGGCGCCGGCCACCCTGTTTTCCTTCAACGGCCATCTCGGCCAATATGTGATGGTATCGCCCGAACAGCGTCTGACCGTCGTCCGCCTCGGCAATACGCCTGATAGCGAGTTGCGGGAGGCGATCGTCATGCGGCTGGCTCGTATTTTCGAAACCGTCGGATGATGTGTCGCAGATCATAGCTAGGTCCGCCGGCTCGCGGTACCGAGACGCCACATGCGGGCCGCAATCGCTTCATCGCTGTTCAGCCCCGCTTCACCGCAGCCGTGCCACATGATAGGCGGGTCGGCCGATGGGGGATGAGAATGACGATACAATCCAAATTCTATGCAGGTCTGGGCGTTGCGCTTGCGGCGCTGGCCGTTACACCGCCGGTACAAGGGCAGTCGCAGGAAAACGCGCTGGCCGTCGGCCGTACGTTCGAGGGCGAACTTGCCGCTGACGACCAGGTCTCGGGCGGCAAGCAGCAATATTACGATCAGTGGAGCGTCCGCGCCACGCCCGGACAACGGCTTTCGATTGTTATGGAGTCGGACGCGTTCGATACCCAGCTCCAGGCGCGGCTTCCGGACGGCACGACGCTGGTCAATGACGATAATCACTGGATCGCGGAGACGACCAACAGCCGGCTCGATGTGGTGGTGCCGGGTTCGGGCCGATTGTCCGTGCGCGCCCAGGCTTTCCGCCCGGCGGAAACCGGCGCCTATACGATAAGGCTGGTACCGACCGAGTCATTGCAGGTGGCGGCGGAAGCGGCTGCTCCCGCGCTGCCGATCACAATCGGCGAGACGCGCAATGGCACGCTGTCGTCGGATGAAGATGGCAGCATCGCCGGGAGATACACGGATCGCTACGAATTTACCGGTACTCGCGGCCAGCGCGTCGATCTGCGCGCGTCGGGCGATTTCGACACGATGCTTTCGCTGACCGGGCCGGACAATTTCTCGGTTCGCAACGACGACGATACGACTGCCGGCGAGCAGACGCTGAACAGCCGGTTGCTGGCCACGCTCCCCGCGGATGGTCGCTATACGATTTCCGTAACGAGCTATGGCCGCGGCACGACCGGCGACTATGCGCTGGCGACGAGCCTCAATCGCAGCGATATCGCCGATACCGAAACGGTGACGGCCAACGCCGCGCCGCTCGCCTTCGGCCGGACGCTGACCAGCGAACTCGGCAAGGAGGACGATACGCTGAACAGCGGCGAATATGTCGAACGATACAGCTTTACCGGCCGGCGAGGCCAGCCGGTCACCGTCGATCTGAGCTCGGACGATTTCGACACCTACCTGATCCTGCGGGCGCCGTCGGGGGATCAACAGGACATCGACGATACGGGCGAATCGCTGAACAGCCGGTTCGAACGGGTACTCGAGGAAGACGGCGTCTACACCATCATCGCCACCAGCTATGCGCCCGGCGCTACCGGACGTTTCCAGCTGGCGCTCAGCGAGGGCACGACGCGCATCCCGGCAAATCCCGAGCAGCGGCAGGTCTTCGCCATATCGGTCGGGATTGCAGACTATGGCGGCAACACGTCGGATCTCAGCTACACCGATACCGATGCGCGCAAACTGTATCAGAAATTCGAGGAACTGGGCATGTTGCGCGAGGAAAGCATATTGCTGACCAACCAGCAGGCGACGCTGTCCGAATTTCGGCGCGCCTTCGAGCGCGTGGCCGCCCAGGCCGGTCCGGACGATATTTTCCTCTTCTTCTATTCGGGGCACGGCAATCAGATCGAGGACCCCGACGACCGCGGCGAACTGGATGGCCGCGACGAGACGCTGGTCTTTGCCGATGGCGAGGAGCTGACCGACGACGATCTCGCCGCTATGTTCGCGGATGTGCGGGCAGGCACGACGATGATCGTGCTCGACGCCTGCTTTTCGGGCGGGTTCGAGCGTGACCTGATTACGCGCCCCAACATGATGGGGCTGTTCAGCTCGGAAGAGGATCTGACGAGCCTCGTCGCGTCGGAATTCAACGCCGGAGGCTATCTGTCGCGCTTTTTCTCGGACGGTGTCGGCGGGCAGGCGGACGACAATGCCGACGGCAATATCACCGCCGGCGAACTCGTTTCCTATCTCCGCTACCGCTTCCGTGAGCAGTGCGACGGACGCAACTGTATCGAGGCGGAAACCGGCGATGCGCAGCGCAACCACCAGGAGCTGGTGGTGCAGCGCGGCAGCGTCGAAGTCGACGATATCCTCGTGACTCTGCCCGAACAGTTCGGCGTGGTCCGTGGCGGGGACTAGAAGAAGAACTCGCCCTCGATAACGGTCGCGCAGCGCCCCGACAGGATCGCGCGGTTGCCGGCGAGCCGGCAGCCGAGCAGCCCGCGACGTGCGCTGGCCTGCAACGCCGTGAAACTGTCGCGGCCCAGCCGATCGGCCCAGAAGGGCGTCAGCGCGGCATGGGCCGATCCGGTGACCGGGTCCTCGTCGATGCCCCAGGCGGGCACGAATACCCGGCTGACGATATCCGTCTCGCTTCCGCGCGCCGTAACGATGGCCATCAAATGGATGTCGGCCAGCGCTTTGAAGTCGGGCGCCGCGGCCTTCACCGCATCTTCGTCGTCGAGCAGGATGATCGCCGTATCCTCGGCCGAATCCGCCACCGAAAGGAAGACCTCGGCGTCCGGCGTGCCGAGCGCGTCGAGCAGGTCGGGACGCTCCACCCCTTCGACCGGCGTGATCGGCAGGTCTAGCTCATAGCCGTCGCCCGCGCGGCGCACCTCGAGCACCCCGGCCTTGCGGGTGCGGAAGCGGACGCGATCGATCTCAGGATGTTCGCCGAGCAGCAGATGTCCCGATGCCAATGTCGCATGTCCGCACATCGCGACCTCGGCGGTCGGCGTGAACCAGCGCAGCTCGTAATCGGCCTCCGCATCGCCTGCAGCGGGCAGATAGAAGGCCGTTTCGCTGAGATTATTCTCTTCGGCGAGCGCCTGCAGCGTGGCGTCGTCCAGCCATGTATCGAGCGGCATCACGGCCGCCGGATTGCCGCCGAAAGCGGTTTCGGAAAAAGCGTCGATCTGGACGATGCGAAGAGTGGGCATGGCGAATATCCTTTCGATCGCCGCTTAGGCCCGGCATCCGCGAACGCACAGCGCGATTATCTGATCAGGGGTAAAGCAGTCCTTCATCCCAGCCGCTGCCCGTCTTAGTGAACAGTCGCCGGTGATGGAGACGATGATCGCGGTCTTCCCAGAATTCGATCCGTTGCGGATCGAGCCGGAAACCCGACCAGTGCGGCGGGCGAGGCACGTCACCGCCTTCGAAGCGGGCGCGAACGTCCTCGTACCGCGCTTCGAACGTCTCGCGGCTGTCGAGCGGGCGGGACTGGTCGGATGCCCAGGCGCCGAGTTGAGAATCCCGGCTGCGCGTGGCGAAATAGGCGTCGCCTTCTTCGTCCGAGACGCGGCTCACCGGTCCTTCGATCCGGACCTGGCGGCGCAGCGACTTCCAGTGGAATAGCAAGGCGGCCTTCTCGGTCGCGAACAGGTCGTCCGCCTTGCGGCTTTCGAGGTTCGTGTACCAGACGAAACCGCGCTCATCATGGCCCTTCAGCAGCACCATGCGCACCGAGGGCTGGTTGTCGGGCGTCGTCGTGGCCAGCGCCATCGCGTTAGAATCGTTGAGCTCGCTGGCGCGCGCTTCGGCGGCCCAGGCGGAGAAAAGGGCGTGCGGGTCATCTGTCATGCCGGGGCTTCTAGGGCAGCGGGGCATCGTCTATCAATGATGCAAATCAAATCGACATTTGGGGACTCACGATGGATTGGCCGACTATATTCAGCATCGCGAATCTGTCGGCCATGTTGGCCTGGGTCGCGTTGATCTTCGGTCCCAGGCGCGAGATCATGTTCACGATCCTGCGCGAGGGCGCTGTCGGGCTGTTGTGCCTCTTCTACGCCGTCCTGCTGATCTATCTGATGGCTATCGCGCCGCAACCGGGCGGCGAAGGGTCCGATTTCACGACCATCGAGGGGGTGCGCGCGATCTTCGCGACGGATATCGGCCTAACGCTGGGCTGGATCCACTATCTAGCGTTCGACCTGTTCGTCGGTCTGTGGGTCGCGCGCAACGCAGACGAAATCGCGCTGTCGCGGATCGTCCAGGCGCCGATCCTGCTGGCGACCTTCCTGTTCGGGCCGTTCGGTCTGCTTATCCATCTGATCGTCCGGCGCATACATGGCGCCCGGAAAACCGCTTGAAATCGAGGAACATCCCGCCCATCTCGGCTGTTGTATAATTGCAACAGTTGGCTAACGGCACATGATATACGACACGGACACAATGGCAGCTGATCCTTATGCGACCCTCGGAGTCTCGCGCGGCGCGAGCGAAGACGAAATCAAGAAGGCGTATCGCAAGCTCGCCAAGGAGCTGCATCCCGACCGCAACACGGACAATCCGCAGGCGGCCGAGAAATTCTCGGCGGCAACCAATGCCTATGACCTGCTGAGCGACAAGGACAAGCGCGCCCAGTTCGACCGCGGCGAGATCGATGCCGAAGGAAATCCGACGCATCCGTTCGGCGGCGGTGGTTTTCGCGGCGGCCAGGGCGGCCCAGGCGGCTCCCATTTCGAATTCTCGACCGAGGCGGGGGACATCGGCGATATCTTCGAAGGCCTGTTCGGCGGACGCGGCGCGAGCTCCTCGCGCGGGCCGTTCGGCGGTTTCCGGAGACAGGCGCCGCCGCCCCGGGGCGCGGACATGGCCTATCGCCTCGCGGTGCCCTTCGAAGCCGCGGCACGGCTCGATGATCAGCGGATCACCCTTTCCAGCGGCAAGACGATCGATCTCAAGCTCAAGCCGGGCGTGGAGAGCGGGACGCAGATGCGGCTATCGGGCCAGGGGCAGGAAGGCCCCGGCGGCGCCGGCGACGCGATCGTCACGATCCTCGTCCAGGACCACAAATTCTACGAACGCGACGGCGACAATATCCGCATAGACGTACCGATCGGTCTCGACGAGGCGGTGCTGGGAGCGAAGATCAAGGTTCCGACCGTCGACGGTCCGGTAATGCTGACGGTGCCCAAGAATGCGGCATCGGGAAAAACGCTGCGCCTGAAAGGGAAGGGCTTTCACAAGAAAGGCGGCGGCCGGGGCGATCAGCTAGTGAAGCTCGAGATCGACCTTCCGGAAGACGACAAGGATCTGACGGAATTCGTCAAATCCTGGAAGCCGGGCAAACCGCAAAATCCCCGTTCGCAACTGGGTGTCTAGCCTTTGACGCATGAAGCCTCGCAATCGCCTGAGGCGCGCCGCAGGCTGGCCGAGGCCCGGATCCGCGAGGGCCGTCCAGTCGAGCGTCCGCACCCACGCACCTGGGGCTGGACCACGCTCACGCGGACGGTCGAGGGTGTGTATGCCGAGGGCTTCATTCATGCGGGCAATCTTGCCTTCATGGCGCTGCTTGCGCTCTTCCCGTTTTTCATCGTCCTTGCGGCGCTCGCTCAGGTGTTCGGCCGTACGGAAGATGGTCTGCAGGCGGTATCGATATTCCTGCAGAACGTCCCCCCGACGGTGGCCTCGGCGCTCGAGGATCCGATTGCCAGCGTGCTGTCGGCGCGAACCGGCAATCTGTTGTGGATCGGCGCGGCAATCGGACTCTGGACGACCGCGAGTTTTATCGAGACCGTCCGCGAGGTCCTGCGGCGCGCCTATGGAACGCCCTATGGCCGCCCCTTCTACGAATATCGGCTGTTTTCGATCGGGCTGATCATCATATCCG
Source organism: Parasphingopyxis sp. (assembly GCF_052168275.1). Classification (GTDB taxonomy): domain Bacteria; phylum Pseudomonadota; class Alphaproteobacteria; order Sphingomonadales; family Sphingomonadaceae; genus Parasphingopyxis. The sequence continues at coordinate 33,942 of NZ_JBQLZM010000149.1, forward strand.
TCGCGCTGGCGCTGCTCGCCTTCGCGCTGCAATTCGTGATGACCGGGATCGAGCAGTTCATCTACCGCGTGCTGCCGCTGATGGAGGAGTATCGCGTTCTCGTCTCGCTTTCGCGGCTCGTTCCCGCTCTTGCGATATTCCTCGGCTTCTATCTCATGTTCTGGTCGTTGACGCCTCGTCGGTATCGCGGTCGGCGCTACCCGAAATGGCCCGGCGCGCTGCTCGTTACCGTCTGGTGGTTGGGAACCACCGCCCTGATGCCCGTCGTGCTATCCAACTTCCTCAGTTACGACCTCACCTATGGCAGCCTCGCCGGTTTCATGTTGTCGCTGATGTTTTTCTGGGTCATCGGCTATGGCGTCGTCGTCGCCGCGCATTTCAACGCGGCACTGGCGGAAGTGCCCGAAAGCGAGCTAAGGGACGTCGCAGACGAAGCACCGTCTGACACTGCAATCGAGGAACCGTAATGACGGGATTGATGGAAGGAAAACGCGGGCTGATCATGGGGCTCGCCAATGACCGGTCGCTGGCATGGGGCATCGCCAAGCAGTTGCACGAGCAGGGCGCCGAAATGGCGTTCAGCTACCAGGGCGAGGCGCTGGAGCGGCGCGTGCGACCGCTCGCCGAAAGCGTCGGATCCGATTTTCTGATCGAATGCGACGTTTCCGACATGGACGCGCTCGACACGGCATTCGCGACGCTCAAGAAACGCTGGGAGACGATCGACTTCGTCGTCCATGCCATCGGCTTTTCGGACAAGAACGAGCTGCGCGGAAAATATGTCGATACCAGCCTCGACAATTTCCTGCTGACGATGAACATCTCGGTCTATTCGATGGTCGCCGTGACCAAGCGCGCGAGCGAAATGATGCCGAACGGCGGTTCGATTCTGACGCTCAGCTATTATGGCGCGGAAAAGGTCGTGCCCCACTACAATGTGATGGGGCCCGCCAAATCGGCACTCGAAACCAGCGTCCAGTATCTGGCGATGGATCTGGGGCCGGACAATATCCGCGTCAATGCGATCTCGGCCGGACCGATCAAGACGCTGGCCGCGAGCGGGATCGGCGATTTCCGCTATATCCTGAAATGGAACGAGCTCAATTCGCCGCTTCGTCGCAACGTCACGATCGAGGATGTCGGCGGGGCCGGCGTCTATCTGCTCAGCGATCTGGCTTCGGGCGTTACCGGCGAAACCCATCATGTCGACGCCGGCTATAACGTTATCGGCATGAAGGCCGAAGACGCACCGGACATCGCGCTCGAGAAGTGATCGCAATTCGCCTCGAGCGGCCGTCCACGCGATTCACGAGGCGGCATTCGAAACCGATCTGGAAGCCCGCCTTGTGAGGCGATTGCGCAGCGATGGCGACATTCTGCTTTCGCTGATCGCCTTCGACGGCGACGAACCGGTCGGCAACGTCATCCTGTCGCCGATGCAAGTTGAAGGGGACGGCAGGTTCGTCGAAGCGGCCGCGGTCGGGCCGATCGGCGTGCTTCCGACCAGGCGCGGCGAGGGCATCGGCAGTGCGCTGATGCGCGAAGCGGTCGATTGGGCGCGCACCGAAGGTCTCACGGCGATGTTCCTGCTCGGCGATCCCGAATATTATCGCCGGTTCGGTTTTCGCGCCGAAACGGCGGCGCCGTTCGCATCGCCCTATGCCGGGCCCTATTTTCAGGCGTTGATCTTCGATGATCTTTTTGTGCTGCCAAAAACCGGCAAGGCCGACTATGCTCGGGCTTTTGCGGCGTTCGAAGGTTAGGCACGGAAGCTGATGAGCTATAACAGTTTTGGACGCGTGTTCCGCTTCATGACCTGGGGCGAGAGCCATGGCCCGGGGCTCGGCGTCGTCATCGACGGCTGTCCGCCCGGCATCGCGCTAGCGGAAAGCGATATCCAGCCCTGGATGGACAAGCGCCGTCCGGGCCAGTCCCGCCATACGACGCAGCGGCGCGAGCCCGATGCGGTAAAGATCATGTCTGGCGTCTATGAGGGGCGCACGACAGGCACGCCGATCCATCTGATGATCGACAATGTCGACCAGAGATCGAAGGACTATTCCGAGATCGCCGCCAAATACCGCCCCGGCCATGCCGATTACACCTATGACGCCAAATACGGATTTCGCGATCCGCGCGGCGGCGGCAGATCTTCGGCGCGCGAAACGGCGGCCCGCGTCGCGGCAGGCGCCGTGGCGCGCAAGGTCCTGGGCGACGGGATCGGGATCCGCGCCTATCTGACCGAGCTGGGCGGCATCCCGATCGACCGTGCCCGGTTCGACGACGCGGCGATCGATGCGAACGGTTTTTTCTGTCCCGATCCCGTGGCGGCGGGCGAGTGGGAAGCCGCGGTCGACACGGCGCGCAAGGACGGCAATTCGCTGGGCGCGGTGGCCGAGTGCGTCGCGACCGGCGTGCCGGCGGGTTGGGGGGCGCCCGTTTACGCCAAGCTTGATGGCGAGATCGCCGCGGCGATGATGTCGATCAACGCGACGAAAGGCGTGGAGATCGGCAATGGTTTCGAGGCCGCGCGGATAACCGGCCGCGACAATGCCGACGAGATGGCACCGGGCGATGAAGGCCCGCGCTTCCTGTCGAACAATGCGGGTGGCGTGCTCGGCGGCATTTCGAACGGCGACGCGATCGTCTGCCGAACCGCGTTCAAGCCGACGAGTTCGATCCTGACGCCGCTGAAAACGGTGACCCGGGACGGCGAGGCGACGGAGATCTCCACCAAGGGCCGGCACGATCCCTGCGTCGGTATTCGCGGCGTACCGGTCGTCGAAGCGATGATGGCGCTGGTCCTCGCCGATCAAATGCTACTTCACCGGGCGCAATGCTCCTGATAGACCGGATGGTTCAGGGGTAACATATTGGAAGAAATCCGGCTCTTTATCGAAGCCAATCAGGCGGTTCTCGGTCTCGCGATCCTGGCGGTGATGTTCATCGCCTTCCTCTTCGAGCGTTTTCCGGCGGCGGTCGTCGCACTGTTCGGCGCCTGTACTTTCCTCTTCCTCGGCATCC
>NZ_JBQLZM010000150.1:0-8505 GCF_052168275.1 Parasphingopyxis sp.
GATCATCAAGACCGGGTAGGTCGCGCCGGTTCTCTAACCCGAAATGCTGGAGAAATACAGTGGTTGTTGCGTATATTAACGGTCTTCCCGGCGTTTCACGGCGACCCGCCGGGCGCACCCAGCCCGCCTCCATCAGCACGTCGAGCGTGCCTTTGGAAATCTGCACGCCGCGAATGGACTCGATCTCGGCCCGGCTGACCGGCTCATGATAGGCGATAATCGCCAGCGTTTCGGTCGCCGCGCGGCTCAGCTTGCGCGGTTCCTCGCGCTCCCGGCGCAGGACATGGGCAAGATCGGGCGCGGTTTCGAAATGCCAGCGCTTGCCGCGCTCGACCAGGCCTATGCCGCGCCCCGCATAATGGGCCTGCAGTTCGTCGAGCGCCGCGCCGACATCGACATCCTCGCCGACGGCCTGGGACAGGTCGTTGAGCGTCAGCGGCTCCTCGGCGGCGAACAGCGCCGCCTCGATCGCCCGGACATCGTCGCTGATTTCGGTCATTTACCTTGTCTCACCATCAGATCGGAAAAATGGTCGTCCTGCTGAATTTCCGCCTTGCCCTGGCGGGCGAGTTCCAGCGCGGCTACGAAGCTCGAGGCCAGCGCCGACCGGCGATAGCCGCTGTCTGCGCTGTCCGGAAGAAAGCTTTCGAGAGTCGTCCAGTCGACGGTCAGGCCGACGAGCCGCTCGAGCCGCGCCAGCGCTTCTTCGAGCGTCATGACCGGGCGGTGCGCGACGATATGGACCGCCGGCTCGGTGCGCGCGCGCAGCTGGCCATAGGCGGCGATCAGGTCGTAGAGCTCGGCCTGCCAGCGGCTCTTGCGGATCACGCGGATGCCTTCCGGCGCGCCGCGCAGGAAAACGTCCCGTCCGATCCGGTTGCGCGCCATCAGCCGCGCGCCCGCCTCGCGCATCGCGTTGAGCCGTTGCAGCCGGAGCTGGAGGCGCAGGGCCAGTTCCTCGGGGCTCGGATCCTCCTGCTCCTCCTTGGGGAGCAGCAGACAGGATTTGAGATAGGCCAGCCACGCCGCCATCACGAGATAGTCGGCGGCGATTTCGAGTTTGAGCGCCTTGGCGTCGTGGATGAAGGCCAGATATTGTTCGACCAGTTCGAGGATCGAAATCTCGCGCAGATCGACCTTCTGCGTCCGCGCGAGGCTGAGCAGCAGGTCGAGCGGCCCTTCCCAGCCGTCGAGGTCCAGCGTCAGCCGCTCCGCCTCCGCGACCTCGGGCGCGTCCTCGAAAATGTCTGTTTCCGCTTCGCTCACGCCAGGGCCAACAGGCTGTCGCGTTTCTGCAGAAGCGCATCGAGCGCGTCGGCGGTTTGAACCGGACGCACGCTCTCCATCGCGCGGTCGAGACGTGCCCGGGATTCCGCCGATATATCGTCGAGCCGTTCGACCGTGCGTTTCATCTCGTCCATCCGGGCCCAGCAGTTGAGAGCTATATCGCAGCCGGCCTCGACCACGGCGACGGCGCGGTCGGCCGGGTCTCCCGCCAGCGCCTGCATGTCGAGATCGTCGGAAAAGAGCAGCCCGTCGAACCCGATTTCGCCGCGGATGATCGTGTCGATCACGATCGGCGACAGTGTCGCGCACCGGTCCGCGTCCCAAGCTTCGAATACGATATGCGCCGTCATCGCCATCGGCGCGTCGGCCAGTTTCTTGAACGGCGCGACGTCGATGGCGAGTTCCTCGGCCGAGGCGGTCACGCGCGGCAGTGCCTTGTGCGTATCGACCATCGCGCGGCCATGTCCGGGGATATGTTTGACCACGCCGGCCACGCCCGCATCGGCCAGGCCGTCGAGCACCGCCCGGCCGAGCGCGGCCACACGCATCGGTTCGAAACCGAGCGCGCGATCGCCGATCACGTCGTGCGCGCCGGACTGGCGGACGTCGAGCAGCGGCAGGCAGTCCACGGTGATCCCGCATTCCGCGAGCGTGAGACCGATCGCGTGCGCATTGCTGCGCGCCGCCTCGATCGCCGAAATCGGCGCCTTGTCGTAGAGCGCATCGAATGTCGCCCAGGGCGGAAATTCGGGCCAGACTGGCGGTTTCATCCGGACGACGCGTCCGCCTTCCTGGTCGATCAGGATCGGCACATTGTCGCGGCCGGAGATCGCGCGCAGTTCGTCGGTCAGCGCCCGCAGCTGATCGCGATCCACCACGTTGCGCGCGAACAGGATATAGCCGGCGGGATCGCTGTCGCGGAACAGCGCCCGCTCTTCGTCATTCACCCTTTCCGCGGCAATGCCAAAGACGACGGGCTTCATTTCGCTTTCTCGTTGTCGATCTCGTGTACGCCCAGCGGGCCCTCGATCAGTTAACCACCACGCTGCACGCTTGCCCGGCATTGCGCAAGCGGGTGCAGAGCGATCGGGCGGCTTCGCGCGAGCTGGCGGCGGCGCGGAGCCGGTACAGCGTGCGCCCGCCGGCCTGGACCGGCGTCACCGAATGTTGCAATGAATTCAGGCTGTTATTCTGTCGGCCGATCTCGGTCCAGGCGCGGTTCGCAGCCGCCTCGCTGGAAAACGCGCCGAGCTGGATAAGTCGCCCGCTCGCCGCCGTCGCGCCGGCCGAAGAGGCGGCGGCATTGCCGCCCGAGGGGCGCGGCGCGGACTCGGCGAGGCTGCGGTTGGACGCCGGGATGCGCGCGCTCGCGGCGCCCGTCGGCCGGTCGCCCGCTTCATCGCCCGCATTCTCGCCCGCGGTCGCGGCGACCCGCCGCCCGGACACCGGTTCCTCCGGCGTCGCGCTCCGGTCGATCCGGCCTTGGGGGCTGCCGCCTTCGCTTGCCGCAAACGCCGCATCGCCCTCGCCTTCGACTTCCATGCCGCCGGCTTCGCTCGGCCGCACGCGATAATCCTCCTCGGGTGCGGCGATCAGTTCGGCGCCGTCGGGCGCGGCCGGCCCCCAATCGCGCAGCCAGAAAATCCCGCCGACGACCAGCGCGATGGCGACGAGCACCACGAGCACGCCGCCGATCAGCTTCATGAGGCTGACGCCCTCATCCTCATCCTCCTCGACCGCCTCGAGCCACGGCAAACGCTCTTCCTCGCGCGCATCCAGCACGTCCTCGTTACTCATCACTCCATCTCCTCGACGGCTTCCACACCCATGATCGCCAGGCCATTGCGTATGATTTGCCCGATTCCGGCCGCCAAGGCCAGCCGGGCCCGGGTCCGTTCCGGGTCGTTAACTATCAATAGCCGCTTTTCCGGATGGTCATTACCACGATTCCACAAAGCATGGAATTCTGCTGCAAGATCAAAAAGATAGAAGGCAATCCGGTGGGGCTCATAGGCACCGGCGGCCGCCTCGACGATCCGCGGAAACTGTGCCGCGCGCTTGACCAGCGCCAGTTCCTCGCCGTCGAGCAGGCCGAGATCCGCCTCGCCGTCCGGCGCAATCCATTCGGCCTCGGCCTTGCGGTGTACCGAGCGGATGCGCGCATGCGCATATTGGACGTAGAACACCGGATTGTCCTTCGACGCCTCGACGACGCGCGCGAAATCGAAATCCATCTGGGCGTCGGCCTTGCGCGTCAGCATCGTGAAGCGCACGACATCCTTGCCGACCTCGTCCACGACATCGGCAAGCGTGATGAAACTGCCCGACCGTTTCGACATCTTCGCCGGTTCGCCGTCGCGAAGCAGTCGCACCATCTGCACGAGCTTGACGTCGAATTCCGTTTCGCCCCCGGTCAGTGCGGCCACCGCCGCCTTGATCCGCTTGACCGTGCCCGCATGATCGGCGCCCCAGATGTCGATCAGTATGTCGGCCGACTGGCTCTTCTGGAAATGATAGGCGAGGTCGGTGCCAAAATAGGTCCACGATCCGTCCGACTTGCGGATCGGCCGGTCCTGGTCGTCGCCGAATTCGGTCGATTTGAAGAGCGGCAGCTCGACCGGCTCCCAGTCCTCGGGCGTCTTGCCCTTCGGCTTTTCGAGTTCGCCGTCATAGACCAGGCCGCGGGCGCGCAGCTCGGCCTCCGCCGCCTGCGGCTTGCCGGCCGCGAGCACGTCCGCCTCCGAGGCGAAGATGTCGTGCCGGATGCCGAGCAGCGCGAGGTCCGCGCGGATCAGGTCCAGCATCGCCGCCACGGCACGCTCGCGGAATATCTGCAACCATTCGGCCTCGTCGGACCGGGCGTGGCGATCGCCGAATTCGTCGGCGAGCGCCTTGCCGACCGGCTTCAGATACTCCCCCGGATACAGGCCTTCGGGAATGTCGCCGACATCCTCGCCCAGCGCCTCGCGGTATCGGATATGCGCCGAGCGCGCCAACGTATCGACCTGCCCGCCGGCATCGTTGACATAATATTCGCGGATCACCCGATAGCCGGCATATTCGAGCAGGTTCGCCAGCGCATCGCCCACGACCGCGCCCCGGCAATGGCCCATGTGCAGCGGCCCGGTCGGGTTGGCGGAAACATATTCGACATTGACGGTCCGGCCCGCCCCCATCGCCGATTTGCCATAGTCTGCGCCTTCGGCGGCGATGGTCTGCAATTCGTCGCGCCAGGCCTGATCATCGAGGCGGATGTTGATGAAGCCGGGTCCGGCAATCTCGGCCGCGGATACGCCATCGAGCCGGGCGAGCTTGGGCGCGATCAGCGCCGCCAGTTCGCGCGGATTCCGGCCGGCCGGCTTGGCGAGCACCATCGCCGCATTGGTCGCCAGATCGCCATGGGCGGGATCGCGCGGCGGTTCGACGGCCACATTGCCGCGATCCAGCCCGGCGGGAATGTCCCCGGCTTCGGCCAGACGATCGAGAATGGCGCCGATATGATCGGCGAACTGGGTGTAGATGGTCACTGGCTTCCCGTTCTTGTGCGAGCCGGGCGATTAGACGATCAGGGGGCGCTGGGCAATTCCGCTCGTGGACGGCGGCACGCCGCATTCATTCGCGCCGCCATTCCGGCCGCGTCATGCCAACGAAGCGATCGTCGAGCCCCGTCGCGTTGCGCGCCAGGATATCGCGGAGACTTCCGGTTTCCGTGATGATCGCGATGCCCCGCTCGGTGAACGTCTGACGCTGATTTTCCGCATCTCCCCAGACATGTTCGGAAAGCAGCGGATTGGTCAGCGCCTGGGAAAAGGCGTCCATTGCGACCATGGCTGTCAGCAGGTCCGGCAAGGGGCCGTTGGGCTCGCGGGGTTCGGCGAAGAGCCCGGTATAGAATTCGAGCCGGTCGACCGACCCGTAGAGCCGTTCGAGTTCGCCCACGAGTGCCTTGCGCCGCGCCTGTTCGGCGGGATCCTTCGACGTGCCGACCAGCTTGACGAAGCTTTCGGGCACGTCCCTGCCCATCGCCTTCCGGTACGCGGCATAGCCCTGCACCGCGTTCACCTGGGACTGGCGCAGCGCATCCATTTCGGCCTTGCGCATGAAATCGGCGGCGTTGCCGAGACCGAGTTCGGTCGCCGGATTGGCGGAGATATCGACAAAGGCGCTCGCAAGCCCTCCATCGAGCAGCACCCTGTTGTTGAGCAGCAGCAGATTGCCGTCGATATCCTGCCCGGCCCAGCGCGTTTTCTGCGGAACCAGCGAATGCCAGCGATAGAGCAGCGTGAATTCGATGGTCATCCAGTTTTCGCGGTTCCAGTCCGCCGTCCAGGCGGCCTCCGGCCAGGCGCGGAGTTTGAACTTCGCGGTGCTGATATGGTTGATATATTCCTCGACCACGAGCTTGATGAACATCACGATCAGGATGTTGCGGACCGTCTCGAACACCCGGTCGTCGTCCCACTCGGGATGATCGCCTTCGATCAGGGCCGCCACCCGGTTGTGCTCGCGCAGGAACAGGACGTTCATCATCGCGGTCTGCGGGGCGGCATTGACCCGGTCACCACCGACCGCGAACAGCGTTTCGCGCATTTCGGGCGTCGTGTGGCTGATCCCGAGCGGCGTATCGAGGATCGGCCGGCCGGTCTCCGCATCGAGAAATTGCGGATCGACCTGTTCGCCGCCCGGCAGATAGAGGCGTAACGGCCATTCCTCGCCGTCGATCCCCTCGGATTTGAGGCGGCCCTTGCGTCCGGAATCGCCGGACAGGAGCCGGAGCGCCCGTGTCTGCCACCCGGTACGCCCGTAAAGCGTGCTGAGATCGATTTCATGGTTGGATGTGGTCCGGGTCCGGTCTTCTTCCGCATCGACGTTGGAGAGTTGGGTGCGCAGGAAGCCGTCGGTCAGATATTGCGCGAAGGCCGGAAACAGGCAGGTGGATTTGGGGCAGAGCCGCTGGCCGTTGGGACCGGCGAGGAAGAGTTCGACCACTTCTTCGGGCGGCGGCAAGGCCGGCGGCGTAACGCCGGGCCAGCGCGTGCCCGGCAGGAGGCGGCCGAAATAGCTGCGATCCTTGAGGCCCGGCCAGGTAATGTAATCGTCGCGCGTGCTCCAGGCATGCGGCCGGTTCCGCCCGCGTTTGACCAGCCGGTTGATCAGGAACGCGTTGGTCTTCTTCTTGCCGAGGACGGCGGATAACAGCCCGATCCCGACATCTTCGAGGAAACTGCCCATGTTTCTCTCCCTTCTCCCGAATGACGTTCGCGACCGTCGCGCCGTTGACCGCGCTTGCCGAAAACTACCATCTTTTGAGGGAGAAACGTAGCCGGACCTGATCCATCCGGGATCAAAAGCCGTCGGGCAGTTCCAGCGGACCCACCACATCGCGATAGCAGCGGATCGCAAAACTATCCGTCATGCCGGCAATGAAATCGGCGATATGGCGCGCCCGATGCGGCTCTTCGTCAGGCAAGCTCTTCCGCCAGTTTTCGGGCAACAGCACGGGTTCGGCGTGATAGGCCGCATAGAGCCCTTCCACGACGGTCCGTACCGCGTCCGCGACCTCCTCCTGTTTCGGATGCTCGTACATATGCGCGTAGAGAAAGCGTTTGAGCGTCCGCTCATGGTCCGCCATCGCGGGCGAAAAGGCGGCGAGCCGGCGGCCGGCCGCGCGGACATCGTCGGCGCTTTCGACGCCCGCATCGGCGACGCAGGCGCGGGTTTCCGCGATCAGATCGTTGACCATGAGCCCGATCTGTTCGCGGATCAGTTCGGAGGCAAGCTGCGCGGGACCGGCATCCGGAAAGCGATATGCGGCGCGCTCCCAGATCTCCGCGATTTCGGGGATCGCGAACAGGGTTTCGCGGTCGAACAGCCCCGCGCGCAGCCCGTCGTCGATGTCGTGATTGTCATAGGCGATATCGTCGGCCAGCGCTGCCACCTGCGCTTCCAGGCTCGCGAACGTGCCGAGGTCGAGGCGATGTTCGGCATCGACATCGGCCAGCGCCCAGGACGGGTCTTCGACAGGGCCGTTATGCTTGGCGAGTCCTTCCAGCGTCTCCCAGCTCAAATTGAGCCCGGCGAAGCGCGGATAGCGATGCTCGAGCCGGGTCAGCATGCGCAGCGTCTGCGCATTGTGATCGAACCCGCCGGCATCGGCGAGCGCCGCCTGCAACGCATCCTCGCCCGCATGGCCGAAAGGCGGATGACCGATGTCATGGGCGAGGCACAGCGCCTCGGTCAGATCCTCGTTCAGCCCGAGCGCGCGGGCGATCGTCCGGCCGATCTGCGCGACTTCCAGGCTATGGGTCAGGCGAACGCGGAAATGATCGCCATCGGGCGCGACGAAGACCTGGGTCTTGCCGCGCAGCCGCCGGAAGGCGACCGAATGGATGATCCGGTCGCGATCGCGCTGGAACGCATCGCGCGGTCCGCGCATTTCGTCCCGCCCTTCGTCATGCAGGCGGCCCCGGGATTGCGCCGGCCGGGAAGCGAAGGGCGCGAGCGTCATCGCGGATCGAGGCGGGTGACCTCCTGCCCCTCCGCGCTGCGGAAGGTGTGGCCGTCAATCTCGCCTTCCGCCGCGATCGCATCGAGAAAGGCCTGGGCCTCGGCGCGGCTGTCGAATGGGCCGACAAGCAGCCGGTTGGTCGCGTTCCACGGCGTGAACCAGCCCGTTTTTCCCTCGAACGCGTTCGGCGCACGGCGCGAGAATTGCCGATAGGTGAAGCGCAGCGCCGATTGTTCGCGGCCGATCGCAACCTGCACCCAGGTGCGCGCGGGATGCGCGGGCGCGGCGTCAGGTTCGGGCGCGGCGTCAGCGGTTCCGCCCGCCATGGCCGCTTCGGTCGGCTGGGGCGATCCGCCCTCGCGGTAGAGACGGGTAACCGCCTGGCCTTCGGGACTGCGCCAGCGCAGCGCCTCGATGCCCGCTTCGGACAGGGTGTTGATGAAGGCCTGGGCCTCGGCGCCGCTGTCGAACGGTCCGACGAGCAATCGGTTGGTTTGGCCCAGCGGCGTGTACCAACCCTCGCGTCCCGCAAAGACGGCATTGGCCCGCGCATAGCGCCGATAGGTGAACCGCATCCCCTCCTGCGTCGGGCCGGTCGCGAGTTGCACCCAGTTGCGCGCCGGTTCCGCTGCGTCCGGCTCCCCGGCCTGCTCTTGCGCCGGTGGCGGTGGCGGTGGCGGTGGCGGTGGCGGTGGCGGTGGCGGTGGCGG
>NZ_JBQLZM010000151.1:0-7441 GCF_052168275.1 Parasphingopyxis sp.
TTCCTGGCCGGGGTGCTGATCATGATCCGCGAGAAGATGCGGATCGGCGACGTCATCGAATGCGAGGGGATCACCGGCAAGGTCGAGAAGATCACGCTGCGCGAGACCCATATCCGCAAGCTTTCCAACGAAGTGACGATCGTCCCCAACTCGATCCTGTTCAAGAACCCGGTCGAGATCTTCACCGACGATCCGGGCCGCCGGCACGAAGTGGTGTGCGGCGTCGCCTATGATGTCGATCTCGACGAGGCGGCGAAGGTCATCGAGGAGGCGGTCACGGGCTGCGACAAGGTCGACCAGTCCAGGGGCGTCGACGTCTTCGCCACCGAGTTCAACTCCAGCTCGGTCGACTATCGCATCCGCTGGTGGTCGGGATCCACGCCCCGCGACATGCACGAAAGCCGCGACCAGGTGATCCGCGCCGTCAAGCGCGCGCTCGACGATGCCGGGATCGAAATCCCCTTCCCGTACGTTACCCATACATTCAAGGAACCCGTACCACTGGAGAGCAAAGGATGAGCCTGATCAGAAGCATAGCCCGAGGCGCGCTGGGCAGCAACGTGCGCAGCCGGACCGCGGGGCGCGGCATTCTCGGCGCGGGGCTCGGCCTCGTCGCCGCGCGGATCGCGACCCGCTCGCTGCCCGGCGCGGCGCTGGTCGGCGGCGGGCTTCTCGCCAAATATCTGTGGGACAGGAAGCGCGAACGCGAGGCGGCCGAAACCGGCGGTCTCGACGCGCGCGACGCCGATATGGGGCTCGCGCGCGCCGAGGGCGAAACCGGTATCGCGGCCGCTGCCGCGCCGGCCGCCGAACCGCCTGTGATCCCCTAGAAGCTGCCCTGCCAGCCGATCGTCAGCGACCAGTCGCCGCTCATCTGGGGGCCGTTCAGGTCCTGATGGACCGGCGCGCCGATCTCGATCCCGAGCCGCTGGCCGTCGAGCGATCCCTGCGCGGCGAGGTTGATCCCGAAAAAGGCGTCGATGCGCTCGCCGCCCTGGAAATCGGGATTGGCGGCCTGGTTCGGCCCGATGATCCGCGAGTCGATTCCGTCAATGCGCCCGGTCGTGCGCCCGGCCAGCCGCGCCGACAGGCTGATCCAGCGCGCCGGTTCGTAGCTCACCCAGCCCGTGACTTCGTGGATGTCGCCGCGGCTGTACCCCTCGTCGTTCATGCCCAGCCGGATCGTCGCATTATATTGCGCGCCCCAGCCGAAATTGCCGGAATAGCCGCGATAGGTGATCGCCGGTTTGAGGTCCCAGGTTCCCGAACCGGGCTGCATCGGATAGGCGAGCCGCATCGCGCGCACAGTGCCCATCGGCGTCAGCATCTCGCCGGTCTCCGTGATCGAGCCGGTCGGAATGCTGATCGCGGCGCGGGCGACGATCTCGTGATCGTCGGGCACTTTCGACAGCGGGAACAGCGCGCCCAGGACGACGTCGCCAAAGCCGTCGACCGATACGTCCGAGCCGCCGAGCACGGTCGGACCCATGCCGCCCCGATAGGTGACCGACTCCATTTCGCGGGTCACGTAGCCGCCAGACGCGATCAGCGTCATCCAGTCGACGGGCGCATACATCATGCCGACCATATGCATCTCCATGCGCATCTCCTGCGGAACGACGCGCAATGTCGGCGGCTGGCCCGGCAAACCGGCGAAGCGGTTCGGGATCGTCGTGGCGATGGTGTCGGAGGCAATGTCCTCAGTGCCGATCTGGCTGCCCGATCCCTCCATGTGCATGAAGCGGTAGGAGAACATGATCTCGCCGGCATTGTGCGTGTGATCGCCCATCACGCCGATCGGCGCATGGCCGTCGGCATGGGTGCCCTCATGGGCGGCGAGCGGGGTGGAGAGAAGCGCGGCGGCAAGCGCCGCGAAAGAAGCGTGTTTCACGAAAATATCCTTGCTGAATCGAATGGATCTCGCGCCCGGGGGCGAGCGCGACGGTCGGTTCAGAAGGTGAGCGGCGGGCCGGTCTGCGGCGGCGGAGGCGCGGCGAGGCCGGTGCCGATGGCGACCAGCCCGGCGGGCGGAAAGGCGGGGCCGGCATCGAGCGGCGGGACCGGACCGGCGGCCGCCGGTCCGGCCATCGCGACGGGGCTGGCCGCCGCCGCATAGTCGCAGGGCGTATTGTCGTTTTCCGGCGCCTGTTCACCGTCCATAGCATCGGCGAGCGCACGCATGGCGGCCGGGGCATTGTCGGGCAGCGCCGCGCCTTGCGGCCCCTGCCCGGTGCACAGCATGATCCGCGGGCCGTCTGCGCCGAACACCGGCATGAAGCCGTTCGGGATCAGCGCCTGGACGACCAGCAGAACCGCCGCCAGGAGCCGGATCCGATCCTTACGCAACTGTTTCAGAAGGGAAAGCCGAGTCGCCATCGCGCGCGCTATGGCGGATCGGAACCGGCTTGGCTATCCCCCCTGCCACACCCGGATCGCGTCGATCGGCCAGACCAGCATCAGGACGTTCAGCGTCAGATTGTCGCGGATCATCCAGAGGGTGAGCAGCTCGAAGAACAGCGCGACGGCAACGGTCGGCCAGAGCCCGATGCGCCGCGCGATCAGGAAGCCCAGCGCCATCCAGCCGATATCGGCGAGCGAGTTGATGATCGCGTCGCCCGAATAGCCGAACGCGGCCGTCGCCTCGCGATAGCGGTTGATGATGATCGGCGAGTTTTCGAGTATCTCCCAGGCGGCTTCGATCGCGACGGCCAGGCAGAACCAGAGACCGACCGGTCGCGTTCGCAAGAGCAACCAGCCCAGTCCGCAGAACAGGAAGCCGTGGATGATATGGCTGGGCGTGTACCAGTCGGCCAGATGCTGGCTGTTGTCGGGTCCATGGACCGTGCCGACCCAGAATTTGATTTCGCCGCATTCGCAGATCGGATTGCGGCCCATGACATAGAGGAGGGCGGCGGCGATGACGATGGATGCCGCGATGACCCAGTAATGGCGTGCGATATCGCCCTCCCATCTTGACCTCGCCGCCTGCGTGCGCGAACCGGGCCCATGGCCGATCCGATCACGCTCGAGCGCCGCGGGCTCCTTTATGTGCTTTCATCGCCGAGCGGGGCCGGCAAGTCCACCATCGCGCGCAAGCTGCTCGAATCCGACGACGAGATTTCGCTGTCGGTATCGGCGACGACCCGGCCGATCCGCGAGGGCGAGACTGACGGCCAGCATTATCATTTCGTCGACAATGCCGAGTTCGACCGGCTGGTCGCCGAGGACGCCTTTCTCGAATGGGCGCATGTCTTCGACCGGCGCTACGGCACGCTCAAGGCCGAGGTGAACAAATCGCTCGATGCCGGGCGCGACGTACTGCTCGACATCGACTGGCAGGGGACGCAGCAACTGAAGCAGGTCGATCCCGACATCGTCCGCGTCTTCATCCTGCCCCCGTCGATGGAGGAACTCGAGGCCCGGCTGCGCGGGCGCGGCACGGACAGCGACGAGGTGATCGCCGGGCGGATGGAGCGGGCGGCGGGCGAGATCAGCCACTGGGCCGAATATGACTATGTGCTCGTCAACGACGACGCGGAGAAATGCGCCGAACGGGCGCGGGCGATCCTCGAGGCCGAACGGCTGCGCCGCAATCGCCGCACGGGTCTGGTCGATTTCGTCCGCGGGCTGACCGGATAGGCCCGGCCGGGCTTTTCATCGCCGTCCGACAGGCCTAGCTTTCCCGTCAACAGTCAGGGGAGAGACTCTCATGCTCAAAATCGTTCCGGGTGCGATCGTCGCGGCGGCCGCCATGTTCATCATCGGGTTCATCGCCTACGGGCTGCTCGGCAGCATTCCGGTCGGCGATGTCGGCGACAGCGAGGCGGCCGCGATCCAGAGCGTGCTTGCCGCCAACATGGACAATGACGGGGCGCGCACGGTCCTCGTGCCCTCGGGATCGGGCGAGGTGCAGCAGCGCATGTATCTCGACGGGCCGATCGCGATGATCCACTACAATCCCAGCGGTTTCGAGATTGGCGCGGGTTCGACGATGCTCGCCGGGTTCATCCATATGCTGATATCGGCGGTGATCATCGGGGCCGCCCTGTTCACCCTGTCCGGCCATGTCCGCGATTTCGGGGCGCGGGTGTCGATCGTCGCACTGTTCGGGATCGCCGCCGCCTTCTACATGAATCTCGGCAATCCGGTCTGGTGGCACCATGACTGGATCTATCACGGCTTCGTCTTCTTCATCGACGCGCTGAGCTTCATCGTGGCGGGCGCGATCATCGCGCGCTGGTTCCTGCCCAAGCATATCGACAGCGACGACCGGTTCGGGGAGGAATAGGGGGAGCAGACTCGTGCGGGGCTCAACCGCAAGATTGAGTCTGACAAGAAAGTCCGCGAATCCTAGCCCTCGAGCAACCGCAGGAACCGCATTCCGGCGCTGAATTCGCGGCGGCGGGCGTCGCGGGCCGCGATGGCTTCCTCGTCCTCGCCCCATTGGCCGGCCTGCCAGTCCTCGTCGACGCGGGTGGCCGCCCAGACCGTGTCCTCGTCGAAAGCGTTTTCGGCGAGCGCCAGCGCGGCGACGAGCGATCCGCCGATCCGGACGATCGGCGAGAGGCCGGCGAGCCGGAACGCGTCATAGGTTCCGATCGCCGCCTTCAGGCGTTCGACCGTGTTTTCGGGTTGCCGGCGATGGACGATGCCGGTGGTCGTTTCGAAACCGATATCGAACCGCTCGCTCGCCCAGTCGAGCAGCGGATCCCAGGCCGCGCACTGATTGGCGACGAGTTCGGCCGGGCTGTCGGCGCGATAGCATAGGAGGTCGGTCTCGCCATATTGGGCGAGTTCGGCGGCGAAGGCTTCGCGGTGCGGCGCGATCCGGTCGATCGCGGCATTGGCGAAGCCGGTCAGCGGCATAGCGGCGGGATCGACCTTGTCTTCCTGGCCCGCCCATTCGGCGGCGATCGCATCGGCGAGCTTGCGCGCGGGAACGGCCAGCGGCTTGCGCCCGGGCGTCTTGACCGGCCGGTCGTCGAGCGCGATCGCCCAGCCATCGCTGCTCCGCTTGGCGTCGGCATTGTCGTAAAAGCGTTTCATGCGTGTCTGTCTATTCGGCCGGCGGGCTTTTCCAACGGCGGGCGAGAATGGTGGGCAGCACGAGCGTTTCGAACAGGCCGATCGCGAAGATCGGGATGCCCAGCATTGGCCAACCGCCTGGGCGCAGAATGTCGCCGGCCCAGATCCACATGCCGATGATCATCACGATGATCCCGGTAAAGCGCAGCAGCTGGAGCGTCTGGAAGCGCGACCTGGCGAGCCGTTCGCGGTCTTCGGGGGTCATGGAATCTCCTTCAGGACGGCGGCGAGATCGGCCGGATCGTCGATCACGATATGGGCCCCTGCCGCCTTCAGCTCATGGGCGTCATGATAGCCCCAGGCGACGCCGACGGCCAGTATGTCGGCGGCCCGCGCCATCGCCATGTCGAACGTCGTATCGCCGATCATCGCACTCGTATCCGGCGCGGCGCCGGCATCGGCCATGCAGGCTTCGAGCATCGCGGGGTGCGGCTTGGACGGGTGCCGGTCGGCCGTGTGGAGCGTCACGAACCGGTCGGTCAGGCCATGCGATTCGAGCACGAATTTCAGTCCGCGGTCGGACTTGCCGGTGGCCACGCCGAGCAGCCAGCCCGCCGCGTCGAGCGTCGCGATCGTGTCGGCGATGCCCTCGTAGAGCGGCTCATGGACGGTTCCGGCGCTGCGCATGGCGGTAAAGGCCCGCTTATAGTCTTCGGCGAGCACGGCATGGCGCTCGGGTTCGGCATCGGGGAGCAGCGTCCGCATCGCCTCGACGAGACTGAGGCCGACGACGCGGCGCGTCGCTTCGCGCGGCGGCGGTGCAAGGCCCGCGCCTTCGAACGCGCGTTCCATCGCAAGGCAGATATTGCGCTGGCTGTCGACGAGCGTGCCGTCGCAATCGAAAATGGCGAGACGGTTGCTCATGGCTCGAGGCTGCGCATCCAGTGCGCGATGGCGGGGCGGCCATTGGCCTCGATCGCATCGGCGGCATTGCGGACCGCGTCGGCCGGCTTGCCCTGGCCGAGCTTGATCGTGCCGCGCCAGGCCCTGGGTTCGAGCGCAAAGCCCGTGATCGCGCCGAGCATCTTCTCGAACAGGCCGTCGCGCATCTTCGCGCGAGTCCAAGGTTTCTTGTCGAGCCGGCCTTCCTGCGCCGCGCTCAGCGCATCGGCCTGGGCGACCAGTTCTTCCCTCGAAAGCTTCAAAACCGGACCCTCCAGCTCGACCGCGACATAGTTCCAGGTCGGCACCCGGTCGGGTTCGCCGTACCAGTCGGGGCTGACATAGGCGTCCGGACCGTTGACGACGAACAGCGCGGTCCGCCCGTCGAGATATTTAGTCAGCGCATTGCCCTTCGCCAGATGGAAGAGTAGGCGGCCGTCCTGCAAGATCGCCGGGACATGGGCGACGCGCGGCCCGTCCGGCGTGTCGGCGAAAACCATGCCGAACCCGACCTGCGCGACGAGTTCGGCCATCGCTTCGCGGTCCTGCCAGTGGAAACGCGGATTGGGATGCATCAGGCCTTCCCCCGGCTGCCGCGACCGCGCCGCTCGCCGCGCCGCGCCTTGCGCTTGTCCTTGGCATACGCCTTGGCGGCCCGTTTCTGCGCCTGTTTCGGATCCTCGCGCGCCGGCTCCTGAAACACGGCGTCGCCCAGTTCGGGCGAGAAGCCCAACGCTTCCAGGCTGTTGGCGAAATGCTCGGGCAGGTCGGCCGTCACGTCGAGCTGGCCGCCGTCGGGATGCGGCAGCTTCAGCCGCCGCGCATGGAGATGCAGCTTGCGGCTGATCCCCCCGGTCAGGAACGCCTCCGCGCCGCCATATTTGCCGTCGCCGACGATCGGATGGCCGATCGCCGCCATGTGAACGCGCAGCTGATGGGTGCGGCCCGTATAGGGCTGGAGCGCCACGAAGGCCGCGCGATTGCCGGCACGCTCGATCACCTGGTAGCGCGTCTTCGCGGACTGACCTTCGTCGAACACATGCATCTTCTCGCCGCCCGTGCCCGGCTGTTTTGCGAGCGGCAGGTCGATCACTCCGTCCTCGATCTCGGGCACGCCGATGACGATGGCCCAGTAGATCTTGGTCGCCTTGCGCGTCGAGAAGGTCTTCGAGAAGAAGGCGGCGGCCCGCGGCGTGCGCGCGACGAGCAGGACGCCGCTCGTATCCTTGTCGAGCCGGTGGACGAGCTTGGGCCGGCTTTCGGCTTCATATTGGAGCGCGTCGAGCAGCCCGTCGACATGGTCCTTGGTCTTGGTGCCGCCTTGGGTGGCGAGGCCCGGCGGCTTGTTGAGGACGAGCGCGCTCCTGTCGCGGTGGAAATCGAGCGTCCGGGCGAAATCGATCTGGTCCTGGCTCAGCGGCCGGCGCTCCGTCTTCGGCCGCTGCGTCTTGGGTGCCTCGGCCGGCGGCACGCG
>NZ_JBQLZM010000152.1:0-39667 GCF_052168275.1 Parasphingopyxis sp.
CTCGCCGACACGACCACGAATATGTGGAACGACGTGTCGAACAATGTTTCGGCGAATACCTAGGGTCTGACACGCCGCCGAGCTGCGTCCGGCCGTTGGTTAACAGGGCGAACATCTCCAACATTAAGTGTTTTGCAAGACCTTCCCCTTAGAAGGCAAACGGTCGGTTCAAGTGAGTTGGGCTGGCGGGGTATTTGGAAACCTGCATTTGGAACTCAAGGAGACCAGAAATGAAGAATTTTCGTAAGATGCTGAAGGACAGCAAGGGCGCCACCGCCATCGAATATGGCCTGATCGCCGCTCTGATCGCTGTTGCCGCCATCACCGCGATGAGCACGCTGGGTAACACCCTCGGCAACACGTTCAACAACGTTTCGAATGAAATGGGCTAAGCCCCGCTTCATCACGAAAAGCGAACGGGCGGCGAAGCAATTCGCCGCCCGTTTTCTTTTGTCCGGACGTCAGGCGTCAGCGCCCATAGACGACGAGCTTGACGCGATCTCCCGCCTGTAACGTATCGCCCGACCCGAGCGCGTTCAGGACGCGGAACCGCTCTTCCTGATAGCTGCTATAGGCCATCCGCGAGGCGAGACCGCTGATCGTGTCTCCGCGGCGCACCGTGACGACGTCGATCACCCGCGGCCGGATCGCCGCGGCTTCCGAACTCGACAGGCGCGACACCGAATTCAGCATCCCGCCGAACGGCCCGATCCCCTGCCCGGCGCGCGTCACCGTGAGGAAATGATATGTGCGGTTGCTGCCGAAATCATAGGCGGTCACCGTCACGTCGACCTGGTTCGACCCGCTGGCGAGACGGGCGCTCGCCTGCGCCACGGGCAGCCCGTTGATCCGGGCGGTCCGGACATTGCCATAGTCGATCCGCCGGTTGTTGCCGGCCAGCTCGCGGAACACCCGGTCGATATGATCGGACAGCGAGCCGGACGTGTTGCCGCCGCCGAACTGGGCCTGCCCGTTCGGCCCGGTCACGACGACCGCGGTGGTTCCGTTCTGCATCGTATATCCCTGCGGCACCGTGAACTGGAGCCTGAGGTCGGGATGGCGGAACGTGTTGCCGTCGATCACGCCCTGGGCGGGATCGTCGTCGTAGAGCATCCCGTCGATCGCGTCGAGAAAGGCGTCGCGGCCGCTGGCGCCGGTGGCCGGCGTGGCGCCGCGCTCGGTCGCTTCGGCGCGGGCGCGGCTGACGCGCGCGGCGGGGTCGGGATGGGTGCTCGCCCATTCGGGAAGCGAGCGCGCGTTGCGGCCCGCGATCCGCGCGTCGAGACTGGTCTGCGCCGCGAGCGAGGCCAGCATGTCCGCCGCCGCGAAGGGGTTGTAGTTGGCGCGCGTCAGATAGGTGATACCCAGCTCGTCGGCCTCATATTCCTGGCTCCGCGAATAGCGCAGCGTGTAGAGCTGGGCCGCCTGCCCGGCGAGATTGGCGAGATCGCCGCTGCCGGTGAGGATACCGAGCCCGACGGCGAGAATCTGCCCGATCGTATTCGTGCTCTGCCGCCGCGACGAGTGGCGCGCGGCGACATGCCCGACCTCGTGTCCCATCACCGACGCGAGTTCCGCCTCGCTGTTCATCAGGCCGACCAGGTTGCGGGTGATGTAGACATAGCCGCCCGGCAGCGCGAAGGCGTTGTGCACCGGCGAATTCAGCAGGCTGACGGTGAAATCGGTCTGCGCGTTCGACAGGCCCGACTGAACCGCGATACGCTGCCCCACCCGGACGACATAGTCCGACTGGCGTCCCGAATAAACGTCGCCGAATTGCTGGAGCAGCTGGGTGTGCACGCGGGCCCCCTGCTGGCGCTCCTGCTCGGTGATCGCTTCTCCCGGGGCCGGTCCCGAACCCGGCAGCGGGAGTCCCGCGCAGCTGCTCGTCACGGCCACCGTCGAGAGCAGCAAGGCTATGCGAAGTTTCACCATATATCCCTCCATCTGAACGTTTCTGGTGGGATAACCCCGCGACCGGCGGGTTCGTTCCGCAAATCGCTGATCACGTGGAACTATTTTCCCATGTCGAGAAACTTTGCCCGGCGTTTGAGCCGCAGCTTCTCACCCGAAATGCCGGCAAGCTTGTCCAGCTCCTCGCCGATCGCCTTGCCCAGCGTCGCGATCGCCGTATCCGGTTCGCGATGTGCGCCGCCCACCGGCTCGGGTACGACGCGGTCGACGACGCCGAGCTTCTTCAACTCGCTCGCGCTGATCCGCATCGCTTCCGCCGCATCGGCGGCCTTGTCGGCGGTACGCCACAGGATGGACGCGCAGCCTTCTGGCGAGATCACCGAATAGATCGCGTGCTGGAACATCAGCACCGTGTTGGCGCTCGACAGCGCGATCGCGCCGCCGGAGCCGCCCTCGCCGACGATCGCGGCGACGATCGGCACCTCGAGCTGGAGGCAGGCCTGGGTCGAGCGGGCGATCGCTTCCGCCTGGGCGCGCTCCTCGGCCTGGATGCCGGGAAAGGCGCCGGGCGTATCGACAAGGGTGACGACCGGCAGGCCGAACCGGTCGGCGAGCTTCATCAGGCGGATCGCCTTGCGATACCCCTCGGGCTTCGCCATCCCGAAATTGTGGCGCAACCGGCTCTCGGTGTCGTCGCCCTTTTCATGGCCCATGACCAGCACCCGGCGCCCGCCGATCCGGCCGAAGCCCCCGATGATGGCGAGATCGTCGGAAAACGCGCGATCGCCGGCCAGCGGCATGAAATCCTCGACGAAGCCCGCGACATAATCCTTGAAATGCGGCCGGTCCGGATGGCGCGCAACCTGCGTCTTCTGCCACGGGGTCAGCCGCTCATAGGTTTCGCGCAGCATCTTCTGCGACTTGGCCTCGAGGCGCTTCACCTCGGACTCGATATTCAGCGATCCCGAACTGGCGGTGTCGCGGAGTTCGGCGACGCGTGCCTGGAGGTCTGCGATGGGCTTTTCGAAATCGAGAAAATGCTGCATAACAGGCGCGGTTAAGCCCCCCGGCCGGGCGCGTCAACGAGAGGATGACGGGCGTTGACGAGCGCGACGAGCCGGGCGCTATCGACATGCGTATATATCTGCGTCGTCGCGATATCGGCATGGCCGAGCAGCGTCTGCAGGGTGCGCAGATCCGCGCCGCCCTCGAGCAGATGGGTCGCGAAAGCGTGGCGCAGGACATGGGGGCTGACGCGCTCGGGCGGGATCCCGGACTTGGCGGCGAGCTCCTTCACCAGCTGGTAGAGGCGGATCCGGCTCAGATGCTTCTTGCCGGACGGGAACAGCCAGCGGGCGTCGTCCGGCACATGTTCGCGCCATTTCTCGACCGCCGCCAGCGCGCGGTCCGATATCGGAACCAGGCGCTCGCGCCCGCCCTTGCCGGTCAGGATGAGGAAGGGCGAGCCCTGCCGCACGGCCGCGCGCGGCAGCGAAACCAGCTCGCTGGCCCGCATGCCGGACCCGTAGAGCAGCTCGACCAGCGCCGCCATCCGGAACGCCAGCGGTTTCTGCGTCGCGACCTCCCGATCCAGCGCCTCGAACATCCGCGCGATATCGGCGTGGCTGAGCGTCTTGGGCAACGGACGGTCACTGCCCGGCCGCGGCAGCGCAGCGGACGGATCGTCGCCGCGCAGGCCTTCGTCGGCCAGAAAACCGAAAAAGCGGCGCAGCGCGGCGGCCTTGCGCGCGACGGTCGACCGGGCGAGATCCGCCCAGTGGCCGCCGAGTTTCTCGAGGTCGGCACGCTCGGCGGACGCGAGCTCGCCCGACAGTATCGCCGACGCCCCGCGCAAATCGGTTTCATAGGCGTTCAGCGTGTTGCGCGATGCCCCCGCTTCGGCGGCCAGCATTTCAAGAAATCGGGCGATCAGGCGGGCATCCTCCCCCGCGGGCTGGGCGATGCGCTTCTTCGCCACGGGATCAGGCGCGGGTGATCGCCTCGGCGGCAATCATCCGGGCTTCCGGTTCGCGTCCGGCCAGACGATAGGCCCGCACGATATGGTAGAGATGCCGCGGCGGAATGCCCGCCCAGCTGTTCGCCTGCATGCCGATCGCCGAGATCAGCGCGACAAGGCCGACGCGCTGCCCCCGGGCGACCCGTTCTAGCTGGCGGGACCAGATCCCCTCGCGCGTGAGCCCCAGATTGAAAGTGCGGTCGGCTTCGCCGATTTCGCCCGCGTCGAGCCGGCCCAATCCGGCGAGCGCCGCGGCCAGCAATCGCGCCCGGTGGCGGCCGTCGGACCCGGCATTGTCGGCATAGTCTTCGAGCCGGTCGAAATCGATGTCCACGGCCGGTTGCGGCGCGCCGACGGCGAGCAGCGCCCAGGCATCGTCGTTTGCGTCGGCATCGATCACCGACGCCCAGCGCGATGCCTGGATGTCGAGCCCCGCCGTCATCATCGCCGCGATCAGCTCGCGCGCATAGCCGACCAGGTCCTCGGATGGCCGGACGCGCGCCGCGGCCCGGGCGGTCAGGATCAGCCCGGCATAGCGCCCGTCGGCGCCGTCCTCTTCCGCCCACAGCGTCTCCATCGCGCCGATCCGGCCGCTTTCATCGGCGTCGACATAGGCCTGGCGCAGGAAGTCGGTGGTCGATCCGGGGATCGCGGAGGGGTCCAGCTCGGCCAGCAGCGCGCCGTACATCGAGACCAGCGACTGGTTCGAGAATACGCCGAGTACGGCGGCGGTCCGGGCGGGCGCGATCCGGTCCGCAAGGTCGATCGTCGGCGTCCGCGCGCGCCACGCGGCGACCTGTCGCCCAGTCCGCTCGTAAAGCTCTTCGGGGATCTCGACGCCCGTGGCGTTGGCGACGCCGAACCGCCAGGCGTTCAATTGTTCGACGCCGGCCCAGTCAATCGGCACCGCCTGCGCGCTGCCGCCGGCATTCACCGCCCGGTCGCCGAGCCGGATATCGAAACCGTTGGTGAGCCCGGCATTGCGGACACTCGCCATCTGTGCGGTCGCCCGGGCGCTTTCGCCGCCCAAGCCCGCACAGATCGCGTCGGCCATCACCCAGGCCGGCGATTCCGCGCTGCGCCGCGCGCCGCCGACCAGCGGACAGAAGGCGGCGAGATCCGTCGCCGCCAGACCGGTCTGCATCGCCACGGCATAGAGTTTGGGCGTATGGCGGTCGCTGTCGACCCGCTGGACGAGCATCCGCGCCCCGTCGACCTCGCCCATCCGGAGGAGGAGCCAGGCGCGCTCGGCGATCCAGTCGGGCGCGTTCACGCCTGCCGGCGTCGGGATGTTGCTCAGCAGCGCGCGGCGCAGGCTGATATGCATCCAGCGCGACGGACCGGGGGCGTCGAGCTCGCGCATCAGCCGCGACAGATAGCGGCCGTCGGCGCCGGCAAAGGCGTTCTCGCCATAACCGCCATTGGCCGGCCTCAGCGGGCCGACGCGCGCCAGCGAGCGGCGCGCCTGGGGCGGCAATTCATATTCGGGCGGAATGTCCTCGAATTCGAGATCGAGATCGGAGATGTCGAACTCGTCGATATCGCCCTCGCCGTCCAGCGCGGTCACCTGGTCGCCGGGCCGCGATGCAGGGGCGGCCGGCGCGGGCCCCGTCGGCGCGGACGGCGCGGGCGCAGCGGCAGGCGGAGGCGGCGGTGGAGCGGGCGCCGGCGGAACCGGGTCGCCGAACCCCTCCGGCAAGAGCGATTCCGGCGCGTCCTGGCCGAAGGCGGGGACGATCAGCGCATAGGCGCCGACGCCGATCCCCAGTGCCAATAGTGACTTAGTTTTCCAGCGCTTCATCGGCCACGGGTTCTTCGATCAGCTGCGTTTCGACCTCGGTGTCGATAGTGGAGAGATAATAGATGAAGATCACCAACCCCACCAGAAACACGAGAAAAAGCAGGAGCGAACGCGACATATTCGACAGTTACCTTATGATGACCAGCTCTTTTTGAGCTTTTGCTGCGACCGAGCGACTGTTTATACCCCTATTTCCATGACGCCTACCCCATCCCGAAATTCGTCTCCCACGGCGATAAAATCCCATATCGACAAGCCTGTAGTGCTGGTCGGCCTGATGGGCGTCGGCAAATCGACGATCGGCCGGCGGCTGGCGAACCGGCTCGGGCTGCCCTTTGTCGATTCGGACGACGAGATCGAGGCGGCGGCCGGCATGAAGGTCGGCGAGCTTTTCGAGAATTATGGCGAGGACTATTTTCGCGACGGCGAACGCCGCGTGATCGCGCGCCTGATCGACGGCTCGCTCAAGGTCATCGCGACCGGCGGCGGCGCGTTCGTCAATCCCGAGACCCGCGCCCTGATCCTCAGGGAAGCGACCGCCGTCTGGCTCGATGCCGATATCGATGTCCTCGCCGAACGGGTATCCCGGCGCGACACGCGGCCGCTGGTGCGCGACAGCGATCCGAAGCGCGTGCTCACCGAACTGGCCGCCAGGCGCAATCGATACTATTCGCAGGCCCCGATCCACGTCCATAGCGGCGAAGGCGCGCACGAAGACACCGTCGACCGCATCCTGGAGGCCCTCGCCAAATGACCATCGTCCCCGTCGATCTGGGTATTCGCAGCTATGACATCCGGATCGAAGACGGCCTTCTCGATCGCGCGATGGAGGTACTGGGCCCGTTCCTGGGCCGCGGCCGGATGATCGTCGTCACCGACGAGACCGTCGCCCGGCTCCAGTTCCCGCGCCTCAAAACGGCGGCCGACGAAGCGGGCGTTACCGTCCTTCCGGTCGTGCTGCCCGCCGGCGAAGCGACGAAAAGCTGGAACCAGCTCGAAATGCTGACCGACCAGCTGCTGGAGCTGGGCGTCGAGCGGGGCGACCATATCGTCGCGCTGGGCGGGGGGGTGATCGGCGATCTCACGGGCTTTGCCGCCGCCATCGTCAAGCGCGGCTGCGGCTTCGTCCAGATCCCGACGACATTGCTCGCCCAGGTCGACAGCTCGGTCGGCGGCAAGACGGCGATCAACAGCCGGGCGGGCAAGAATCTCGTCGGCGCCTTCCACCAGCCGGGCTTCGTCCTCATCGATCCCTCGGTGCTCGATACGCTGCCGCCGCGCGAGCTGCGCGCCGGCTATGCCGAGATCGTCAAATACGGCCTGATCGACGACCGCGATTTCTTCGGGTGGTGCGAAGACCATGGCGCGGAACTGCTCGGCGGCGACCGGGCCGCCCAAACCGAGGCGATCCGGCACAGCGTCGCGGCCAAGGCGCGGATCGTCGGCGAGGACGAGACCGAGCGCAGCGGACGCCGCGCGCTGCTCAACCTCGGCCACACCTTCGGCCATGCGCTCGAGGCCGAGACAGGCTTTTCCGACGCGCTGCTGCACGGCGAGGCGGTCGCCGCCGGCATCTGCCTCGCCTTCCGTTATTCGGCGCGCCGGGGCCTGTGCACCGACGCCGATGCGGACCGGGTGGCGGCGCATTTCGCGGATACGGGCCTGCCCCACGGCCTCGCGTCCGCCGGCGTCGGCGCAGACGGCGCGCGGCTCGTCGCGCATATGAGTCATGACAAGAAGATGGAGGGCGGCACCCTGCCCTTCCTGCTCGCCCGCGGGATCGGCGAGACCTTCCTCGCCCGCGACGTCGATCTCGACGACGTGGCGGCATTTCTGGACGCGGCCGACTAGGACCGCGCTAGCGCTTGTCCGTGCCGTCGAAATCGAGCGATTCGGGCCCGCCGAAGCTCATCTCCGCACCGGCATGGAGGTCGCCCTCCTCCTTCTGCATCGCCAGCCGGTCGCAATCGCGTTTGCGGAACTCCTCCTCGACCCGGTCGATCAGGCTGTCGTCGAGATCGACGAGCTCCATCGCCTTGCGCGCCATCGAGATCGCGGACTCGAGTACCTCGCGGAACGTGCCGTCGATCTGATTGTCGCCCAGCGCCAGAAGGTGGCGCCGGTCGAACACGCGGGCGAGAATCCTGGTGCCGGGAAAGGCCATGCGGATCGCTTCCAGTCTCGTCTCGTCGAGCGCGGTGCCGTCGTTGCAGAACAGGATGGCGCGCGCTTCGTCCGCGCCCGCTTCGCGCAGCAGGTCGACCCGGAGCCCGTCGCCATAATAGACTTTCCGCCCGAACTCGCCCGACAGGTCGATCTGGTCCGGCTTGGAATCGATCAGCGTGACCGGGATGTTGGCGCCCATCAGCATCTGCGAGACCGTCTGGCCGTAGCGGCCGTGGCCGACCACGATCGCGCCCGCCGCCGGTGCTTCGCCCGGCCCGGCCAGATCGTCGCGCGTCGAGGCTTTCACCCCGCCGAAGCGCTTGGCCAACGCCATCAGGAACGGCGTCGTCGCCATCGACAGCGTCACCACCGCGCCGTAGAGGCTCGACGCGGCCCCGGTCACGAGCAGCGCGCGTTCGGCCTCGGTGAACAGCACGAAGGCGAATTCGCCGCCCTGGCTGAGCAGCAACCCGAGCACGAAGGCGGCACGGGCCTTCACCCCGAAGGCGCGCGCCAGGGCGAAGATGATCGCCACCTTGGTGACGACCAGCGCCGCCGCCATGCCGACCACGAAGAACGGCCGGTCGAGTACGACATCGACGTCGAGCATCATGCCCACGGCGAGGAAGAACAGGCCGAGCAGGATCGAGCGGAACGGATCGACATCGGCCTCGAGCTCGTGCCGATAGGGCGAATCGGCGAGCATCACGCCCGCGACGAACGCGCCGAGCGCCATCGACAGGCCCAGCGAATCCATGAGCGCCGCCGCGGCGAACACGGTGAACAGTCCGGTGACGATGAACAGTTCGCGCTCGGCGAAGCGGCCAACGATCGCGAGCAGCGGGTTGAGCAGGTAGCGTCCGGCGAGCACAAGCCCGACGATCGCCACGACCGCATAGATGGCGAGAAGCCAGCCGGGCGGCGCGCCCGGATCCGCGGGCGCGCGCGACAGCACGGCAACGACGGTCAGCAGCGGAACGATCGAGAGGTCCTGGAACAGCAGGATCGAGAAAGCGCGTTCGCCGAGCGGCGTATTGAGGCGGCCCTCGGACTGGAGCAGCGGCAGCACCTGCGCGGTCGAGGACAGGCCGAGCGGCAGGCCGATCGCCAGCGCGGCGGCAACGGTAAAATTGGTCGAGAGCAGGACGAGCCCGGTGACGGCGAGCCCGCACAGGATCACCTGCGACAGACCGAGCCCGAATATGTCGCGGCGCAACCGCCAGAGCCGCGCGGGCGCCAGTTCAAGCCCGACGAGGAACAGCAGCAGCACGATGCCGATCTCGGCCACCGCCAGGATCGATTCGCCGCTTTCGATGAGTCCGAGCCCGAACGGGCCGACCACGATGCCGGCGATCAGATAGCCGAGAACCGCGCCGAGGCCGAGCCGGCGGAACAGCAGCACGAAGGCGAGCGCCGCACCGAGCAGGATAAAGCCGTCGAGCAGCAGTTCACCGGTGATGCCGTGGGCGCCGCCGCCATGGTCGCCGGCGGCTTCCCCGGCGGCCATCAGGCGGCGATCCGAGCTTGCGCCGCCGCCTCGGCCACCGCCTCGAACGGCAGCCGGATCGACGCGTGGCGGGCCTTGTGCGGTATTGCGGGCCCGAAGATTTCGAGCCCCGGCCAGCTGCCGGGATCGGGCCGCTCGCCGGCCAGGAACGCGGTCAGCGCGTCGCGCGCCGCGGCCAGTTCCGCCGCGGTCCTGTCGATGGCGTGCCGGGCCATGAGCGCGGCGGAGGCCTGGCCCAGCGCACAGGCGCGCACCTCCTGTCCGAGCGCCGCGATCCGTCCGTCGGCATCCATGCGGATATCGACGATGACCCGGCTGCCGCAGACCGGCGAGCGCTTCTCGGCGCTCGCATGCGCCGCGTCGAGCCGTCCCTGGTGGGGGATCTCGGTCGCGAGGCGCAGGATTTCGGCATTGTAGAGCGTGGCGGCCATGCGCCCGATCTAGGGCCTGATCCCGTGGATGTCACCGTTTCTGTCCCAATGCCGCGCCCGGCGCTCAGTCGGATCGCGAATAAATGCCGGTGAACCAGTTCGCCCATTCGCCGCTTTCCGGGTCGCGCTCCCAGAATTCCTGCAGCACGGTGCCGTCGTCGCGCAGCGTCCAGCGTCCCGTGAATCCGCGCGCTTCGGACCGCTGGGTATAGGTGCTCGTGCCGTGCATCGTCAGCGATCCGGCTGCGCCGACCGGCCCTTCCAGCCGGATGATCAGGCCCGGGCTCAGCCACAGCTGGGTCCAGGTTTCGCGGGTCGGATCGTAGAAATTATAGGATTGGCCGAACAGCTGATCGTTGACGCTATAGCGCTCGATCAGCCCGCACCCGGCGTTGATCGGCTGGATCGAGTTGACACCGGCTAGCCGTCCGTCGGGCGTATGGACATTCCACTCGCCGATCCAGAAATCGAACGCCCGGTAGGCATCCCCGCGGCAGGGCGGCGGCGCGGCGGCGGTCTGGCCGTCCTGCTGCGCGGCGGCCGGTCCGGCGAAGGCAGCGGCGGCGAGCGCGACAATGGCGGCATTTCGTGCGGTTCTGACCATCGTGAAGCCCCTTTCGCCGCCACGTCCGGTCCGAAGCGAACCATATGCAACCCTTGTTCGACGAACGGCGGTTACCGGCCCGCGGGCGGCTCTTCGGCGTCCCCGGACTCGCGGCGCATTTCGACGAAATCGATGATCGCCCTGCCGCTGGCGTTGAGCAGCGGGAAAGTCCGCGATTCGCGCATCCAGGCCGGCCGCTCGGCATCGCCGCCATAGACGATGTCGGTGGCGAGATTGGCGAGCAGGAAAAGCAGGGTGACGATGATCAGGCCCTTCACCGCGCCGAAGCCCAGGCCGAGGATGCGATCGAACGGCCCGATGATCGATTCCCGGACGCCGATCCCGAGCTTCCGGCCGATGAAGCGGGTCGCGAAGAAAGCCGCGCCGAAAACGACCGCGAAGGCGAGTATCGGCGCCGCGCCGCCCGAACCGACCGTGCCGGCTAGCAGGCCGGTCACCTCGCCATGGAAGAGGCGCAGCGCGATCACCCCGACCAGCCAGGACAGCAGGGTCATCACCTCGAAGGTGAAACCCCGCATGAAGCCGTGGATCGCGCCGCCGCCGACCAGAATCAGAACAATCGCATCGAGCGCCGTCATAGATCCGTCCGCTAGGCGCGGCCCAGCAGATGGTCAACCAGTCCGCGCAACGCCGAAAAGCCCTGCAGCGCCATGCCGCTCTCGCGACTGTCGATCGAAGCGGGCAGCAGGGCCCCGGCGAAGCCGAGCTTGGACGCCTCGCGCAGCCGCAGCGGGGCATGCGATACGGTGCGCACTTCCCCCGACAACGATATCTCGCCGAACGCGACCGTATCCGCGGCGATCGGCTGTTCGGACAGCGCCGAGATCAGCGCCGCGGCCACCGCGAGATCGGCCGCCGGGTCGACGACGCGATAACCCCCGGCGACGTTCAGATAGACTTCGGAGGTCGAAAAGCTGAGCCCGCAGCGCGCCTCGAGCACGGCGAGGATCATCGCCAGCCGCCCTGAATCCCAGCCGACGACCGCGCGGCGCGGCGTCGCTCCGCTCGCCAGCCGCACGACCAGCGCCTGGATCTCGACGAGCACGGGCCGCGTCCCTTCGAGCGCGGGAAAGACCACCGCGCCGCTGACATCGTCCTTGCGGCTCGTGAGGAACAGCGAGGACGGGTTGGCGACCTCCTCCAGCCCCTGCTCGGCCATCGCGAAGACGCCGATCTCGTCGGTCCCGCCGAAGCGGTTCTTGATCGCCCGCAGGATCCGGTACTGGTGGCTGCGCTCGCCCTCGAAGCTCAGAACGGTATCGACCATATGTTCGAGCACGCGCGGCCCCGCGATCGCGCCGTCCTTGGTGACATGGCCGACCAGCACGACCGCCGTGCCGCGTTCCTTGGCGAAGCGGATCAGCTCCTGCGCCGAGGCGCGCACCTGGCTCACCGTGCCTGGCGCCCCTTCGATCAGGTCGCTGTGCATGGTCTGGATCGAATCGATGATCAGCAGCGCCGGCGGCTTGCCGTCGCCATTGCCGAGCGTGGTCAGGATATCGCGGACGGACGTCGCCGCGGCGAGCTTCATCGGCGCATCGCCGAGCCCCAGCCGCCGCGCGCGCAGCCGGATCTGGTCGGCCGCCTCCTCGCCCGAAATATAGGTGACGTCATGCCCCGCTTTCGCGACGACCGCGCAGGCCTGGAGCAGCAGGGTCGACTTGCCGATCCCCGGATCGCCGCCGAGCAGCGTCGCCGAGCCCTCGACGAGCCCGCCGCCCAGCGCCCGGTCGAGTTCGGCGATCCCGGTGCCGATGCGCTCGGGCAAGGCGATATCGGCGTCGAGACCCACGAGATCGACCGCCTTGCCGCCCGATTGCAGGTTGTGCCTGGCCTGGAACGGCGTCACGACGCCGCCCGCATCCTCGACCAGCGTGTTCCATTCCTTGCAATCACCGCACTGGCCCTGCCATTTCGACGCGACCGACCCGCAGGACTGGCAGACATATCGTTTCTGGGGCTTCGCCATGGCCGCATCCTAGCGAGAACAAAAGGGGAATACCAGCCCGCTTTTTTCAGTGTCCGATCCGCTCGAGAATGTCCGCCGCGAACGCCGACAGCGTATCGTCGCGCGCGCCCATTACGACGATCCGGTCGCCGGGCCCGGCCAGCGCGGCGAGCCGTTCGCCGCATTCGCCGCGCTCGGCAATATGCTCGGCCGTGCGACCTGCCGCGACGACTCCCTCGACGATCGCGCCGCTGCCGACGCTGCGATCCGTCGTTCCGCCGAAATAAACAGGATCGCAAAGGATTAGATGATCTTCCTCAGACATATTATCGGCAAAACAGGCGATCAGCTCCGCCCCCATTTTCTTGAGCGGGCCATAGCCGTGCGGTTGGAAGAAGACGAGCAGCCGCCCCGGAAAGGCGTGCAGCGTTTCGAGCGTCGCGGCGATCTTGTCGGGATTGTGCCCGAAATCATCGATCACGGTCGCGCCGCCGGCCGTGCCGACAATCTCGAACCGCCGCCGGAGCCCCGAAAACCGCGCCAGCGACGCCGCGGCGTCGGCCAGCGGCACGCCGCAGGCCCGCGCCGCCGCCAGTGCGGCAAGCGCGTTGGCGGCGTTGTGCCGGCCCGGCACCGCGAGTTCGACATGCGCGGTCTCGCTGTCCGCAACGACGTCGAACGCGACGGACAGCGGCGCTTCCGCGATATTGGCGCCGCGGATATCCGCGTTCGGACGGGCGAAGCCAAAACGGCACAGCCGGTCCGGCGCAATGGCGTCAGCCAGGCGCGCACTCTCCGCATCGTCGGCATTGACGATCGCATGGCCCGCGCGGGCCAGAAATCCGCCGAACAGCGCGCGCAGCTCGTCCATCGACTTGTGGTCGAGCGAGACATTGTTGAGGATCGCGATGTCCGGTTCGTAGAGCGCGATCGACCCGTCGCTTTCGTCGACCTCGCTGACGAACGCGTCCCCCTGCCCGACGAGTGCGCTGGCGAACGGCGCTTCGTCGGAAATGAAATTCTTCATCACCGCGCCGTTCATCACCGTGGGATCGCGGCCGCAATCGTGGAGGATCCAGCCGATCATGCCCGTCACCGTCGATTTGCCGCTGGTGCCGGCCACCCCGATGCTGCGCGGCGCCGCGTTGAACAGGCTGGCGAGCAATTCGGGCCGCGTCATCCGATCCAGGCCGAGTGCGCGTGACGCCATGACGTCAGGCACGCTGTCCTCGACCGCGGCCGATGCCACAAGCACCTGATTTGCATCGGTTATCCCGCTTCCGTCCTGCGCGAAGAGCGCGATGCCCTGGCTGCGGAGCCAGTCGAACTTGTCGGCCGTCCGCCCCTGGTCGAGCGCGCGGTCTGAACCGGCCACGGTCGCGCCGCGCCCGCGCAGGATGCTGGCCAGGGGCAGCATGCCGCTGCCGCCGATCCCGCAGAAGAAATAGGATTTGTCCTTTGTCATCGCGCCTCGCTATTGGGGGCGGCGCGGTTTTTCAATTTGAGAAAGGCTCGGGGTGGCAAAAAAAACCGTCAGGATCGGCATCGTCGCGGCCAGTTCGCCGTTCGAACGCGAGACGGCAGACCGCGTCGCCGCGCTTGCGGACGCGCTCTTCCCGGACAATCCGCCCGAACTCGTCGTCCATCCCCACAGTTTCCGCCGGCATGGCCATTTTGCGGGCACCGACGCCGAGCGCGCCGAGGCCTTTCTCGCCATCGCCAACGACCCCGGTTTCGACGCGCTCTGGTTCGCCCGGGGCGGCTATGGCGCGTGCCGGATCGCCGGAGACGTCCTGGACCGGCTGGACGCCCCGGCCCGCGCCAAGACCTATCTGGGATACAGCGACGCCGGGATGCTGCTGGCCGGGCTATACATGGCGGGCTGCGCGGTCGCGCACGGGCCGATGTGCCAGGATATCGTGCGCGGGAACGGCGACGCCGCGATCGAGCGCGCGTTGCGCTGGCTTGTCGCGCGCGATGCCGACACGCTCGAGCCGTCGCTGGCGGACGGCCGCCCCGCCGCCGCCTTCAACATGATCACGCTCAGCCAGATCCTCGGAACGCCGCTCCAGCCCGACTTGAGACACCATGTCCTGATGCTTGAGGAAGTATCTGAATATCTTTACAAAATAGATCGAACCATGCATCACGTCACCGCAAATTCGGAGATCCGGAAGGTGGCCGGTATCCGGCTCGGTCGGTGCAGCGACATCATCGAGAACGATACGGATTTCGGAATGACGGCGGAAGAGATCGTCCGCGAGTGGTGCGGACGATCCGGCATCTCCTTTCTCGGCGCGGCCGATATCGGCCATGACGCGGCGAACCGCATCGTCCCGTTCGGACGCCGCACGCAATAAGATTACCCGCCCTTTTACCCGAAATTAACCACGATCCCCCACAAGCGTGCGTGTCGAAACGCAACAGGGGTGCGCAACCATGGCCGATCTGTCAGCCGAGGCGACGCTCGAGACCGGGCGCACCGCATCCCTGCGGCGCCTTCTCGCCGAGGTCCAGGCCTTTATCTGCCGCTTCACCGCCGATTCCGCGTTCGACGAGGTTCAGCCCGACTGGACCGGCC
Source organism: Parasphingopyxis sp. (assembly GCF_052168275.1). Classification (GTDB taxonomy): domain Bacteria; phylum Pseudomonadota; class Alphaproteobacteria; order Sphingomonadales; family Sphingomonadaceae; genus Parasphingopyxis. Next base: position 14,991 of record NZ_JBQLZM010000152.1, read on the forward strand.
TGACCGGCCAGTCCCGGACGCAATATGGCGGGCATGGCTGGATGGACGCGATCCACCCGGACGATATCGAAACGACGAAGCGCGAATGGACGACCGCGCGCCAGAGCCGGATGCAGTTCATTCGCACGCACCGGATCCGCGACCGGGGCGGCGAATGGCGCAGATTTGCCGTCAAATGCGTGCCGCAGATCGACGATGACGGCGAAATCCGTTCATGGACCGCGCTGCACGCCGATATCACCGACCTCAGGCCCAACAGCCGGGAGAAGGTCATACCGCTCGAAGGCGCCACACTCCCGCCACTCGAATATTCGGCGATCATGGATCAGCTGGGCGAAGGCGTGATCGTGACCGACGCGCTGGGCCAGATCGTCTTCGTCAACGATGCGGCGGTAAAGCTGCACGGGGTGAAGAGCCTCTATGTTGACCCGGAAAACTATACGGCCACCTATCAGCTGTTCACGGTCGACGGGGCGCCCTACCCGCCGCTCGAGCTGCCGCTCGCTCGGGCGGTCCTGCGCGGCGAAGTCGTGCACGATGCCCGCTGGCGGATACGCCGGCCCGACGGAACCGAGATCCTGGCCATTGGCACGGCGCAGCCCATCTACGATTCAGAGGGCAACCAGCAGGGCGGCGTATTGACATTGCATGACGATACGGCGCGCCATGCGGCCGAGGAACAGCTCGAACTGCTCAACGAAACCCTCGAAACGCGCGTCAACGAAGCCCTGGACGAACGGGCGCTCGTCGAGGAGGCGCTGCTCCAGGCCCAGAAGATGGAGGCCGTCGGCCAGCTCACGGGCGGCATCGCGCATGACTTCAACAATCTGCTCACGGTCATCTCGGGGAGCATCCAGCTGCTCGAGATGCGGCTCGGCCAGATCGAGGACGAGAAGGTGGCCCGGCATCTCGACCATATCGGCGCCGCCGCGAAACGCGCCGCCGCGCTGACCCAGCGCCTGCTCGCCTTTTCCCGCCGCCAGTCGCTCACGCCGCAACCGACCGATCTCAACGCCCTGATCAGCGATATCGGCGTCATGATCCAGCGGACGATCGGCGAGAATATCGTCCTCGCCGCGGATCTCGACGAGAGCATCGGACCGATCTTCGTCGACAGCCACCAGCTCGAAAATGTCCTGCTCAACCTGGCGCTCAACGCCCGCGATGCCATGCCCGCCGGCGGCCAGCTCTGGTTCAGGACCGAAGCCACGACGATCGGCGCGCATCATTCGGACCTGATGCCCGGCGATTACGCGGCGATCTCGGTCATCGACACGGGCACCGGGATGGACGAGGAAACCATCGGGCGCGCGTTCGAACCCTTCTTCACGACGAAGGAAGTCGGCAAGGGCACGGGGCTCGGCCTCTCGATGATCTACGGATTCGCGAAACAGTCGGGCGGCCATGTCGAGATCGCGTCCGAACCCGACGTCGGAACGACGATCAAGCTGTATCTGCCCGCGCACCGGGACGAGGGACGCGCATAGACGGCGCGCCCGACGCTCGACAAAATCCCCGCCACCTGCCAGCATCGCCGGATGCGAGAGAAAGAGCTGCGCCTGGCCCTGGTCTGTTATGGCGGCATCAGTCTCGCGATCTACATGCACGGCATCACCAAGGAAATCTGGCGCCTCGCGCGCGCCAGCCGCGCCTTCCACGACGAGCTGGCGCCGACCGACACCTCGCAGCGCGTCTATCGGGAGCTGCTCGACGCGATCGGGCGCAAGTGCAACGTCAAGCTGCGCGCGATGGTCGACATCGTCGCCGGCGCGAGCGCGGGCGGGATCAACGGGGTGTTCCTCGCCGAGGCGATCGCGTCGGGCAAATCGCTCGATCCGCTGACCGATCTCTGGCTCGACAAGGCGGATGTCGACGTCCTGCTCGCCCCCGACAAGCGGCCGATCTCGCGCTTCACCAAATTCTGGGCGGTGCCGATCGCCTGGTTCGTCGCCCGGCGGCGAGGCGGGACGATCGCGACGACCGTCGATCCGGAAGCGCAGGACGAAGTCAGCGCCAAGCTCTCGCGCTTCGTGCGCGCCAAATGGTTCCAGCCGCCGTTCGGCGGCAAGGGATTCACCAATCTCATTCTCGATGCGTTCGAGGCGATGGACACGCTGCCCGCCACCGGGCCGCTGCTGCCCGACGGGCAGCCGCTCGACCTGTTCGTGACGGTCACCGATTTCCACGGCCATCCGCAGCGGCTCCATCTCAATACGCCGCCCGAGATCGTCGAAACCGAACACCGACTGACCCTCCCCTTCACCGATCACGGCATGGTCCCGCGCCGGCTCGGCAGCATCCCCGAGCTGACCTTCGCGGCGCGCGCCACCGCCAGCTTCCCGGGCGCCTTCCCGCCCTTCACCGTCGGCGAACTCGACGCGGTACTGGAAAAGCGCGGGATTGCCTGGCCCGGCCGCACCGCCTTCCTCAGGCGCGTGCTGCCGCGCCACTATGCGGCGGGAACCGCCGAGACCACGGCGCTGATCGACGGATCGGTGCTGGCCAACGCCCCGTTCGGCCCGGCGGTCGACGCGCTGCGCGACCGGCCCGCCCATCGCGAGGTCGACCGCCGGTTCGTCTATATCGATCCCAAGCCCGGCATCCGGAGCATCGGCCTCGGCGACGACGGCGACGCGGCGCCCGGCTTCTTCCGTGCGATCTTCGGCGCGCTGTCCGACATTCCGCGCGAACAGCCGATCCGCGACAATCTGGAGGCGATCGAGGATCATTCGCGCCGCATCATGCGCATGCGGCGCATCGTCGAGGCGATCCGGCCCCAGGTCGAGGGGGCGATCGAGCAGGATTTCGGCCGCACCCTGTTCCTCAACCGCCCGACCCCGCAGCGCCTGGCCGCCTGGCGCGCCAAGGCGCAGAATTTCGCGGCCAAGGAAGCCGGCTACGCCTATGCGTCCTACGGCCAGCTCAAACTGTCGGTCGTCGTCGACGAGATCGCCGCGCTTCTCGGCGGCCTCGCCGGCCATGACGCGGCCCGGGACCGCACGACCCGCCGCGCGCTCTGGAAGGAGATCGGCGCGCGGCGGCTCAACACGCCGGACGCGCTCTCGAACACCGGCGCCAGCGACGCGGCGATCGCCTTTTTCCGCGAACACGACCTGCTGTTCCGCACGCGCCGACTGCGCTTCGTGCTGCGCAGCCTCCACCAGATCGAGGAACAGGGGCAATGCGACCCCGAAGCGCTGAACGTCGCGCGCGACGCGATCTACGACACGCTCGGCGACTATCTCGATCGCGAGCGGCCCGAATTCTACGACGAGGCGATGGCCGAAATCGCGCGCAACGCGACCGCCGCGCCCGCCGTCGCGCTCGAAGCGCTGTCCGCGGCGCGCGACCTGAAGACGGTCGACACGCGCGCCGAGGAGCTGCTGGCGACCGCCTTCGCTGCCCTGCCCAAGCCCGAACGCCGGACGATGCTGTTCGCCTATCTCGGCTTTCCCTTCTACGACATCGCGACCCTGCCGCTGCTCCAGGGCGAGGGGCTGGACGAGTTCGATCCGGTCAAGGTCGACCGGATCGCGCCGGAGGACGCCCAGTCGATCCGCGAGGGCGGGGCCGAAGCCACGCTCAAGGGCATCGAGTTCAACAGTTTCGGCGCCTTTTTCAGCCGCGCCTATCGCGAGAACGACTATCTCTGGGGCCGCCTCCACGGCGCCGACCGGCTGATCGACATCCTGTTGTCAACGATCCCCGACGGCAAGGAGATGCCGGACGTCGACGTCCAGGCGCTGAAGAAGCGGGCCTTTCGCGCGGTACTCGAGGAAGAACGGCCGCGGCTGACCCATATCGCCGCGCTGTTCGGCGAGATCGAAGCGGAAATCGGCTAAGGCGCCGGCGCTAGCGCGTCAGGCGCCGCGCCAGCCGGCCCAGTCCGAGCCGCTTTGCGGCCGCGATACCGCCGTCGAACGCCTTCAGCGCGGCCATGAGCGCCCGGTTGCCGGGCGTCTTGCGGAGCAGCAGTAGGTCGACGCAATCGACGCTGCCGGTCGCGAACTGCCGCTTGTGCTGCCCGTCGCCCTCGGTGAAATCGAAGCGGCGGAAGCGGCCCTCGCCGATGATCTGGCGCATCGCCTCGACCTGCAGCACCGTGCCCGGCGAGTGGCGCGCCCAGTCTGGATCGTAGCCGAGATAGGCGTAGATCAGCGTGTCGCCGTCGGCCGGGGCGTAAAGATAGCTGACCGGCTCGCCCCCGGCGAACAGCAGCCAGCCGCGCGCCTGGTCGCGGGCCGCGGCCCGCATCATCCGCGCCGCGAAATCCGGATCGTCGGGCAGCCCCGCGTCGAGCAGCTTCTCCTGATAGGTTTTGGCCGAGACCCGGCGCGCGAGCCCCTGAAATTCCGCCATCTCGTCGGCCGTCCGATAGGCGCGCAGATCGAGCGCGCCACCGGCAAGATCGGCGAATTTCCGGACCTTGCGCCGCAGCGTCGAGCGGCTCTTCCCGGAAAAACTCGCCATATAATCGTCGAAACTGCAGGACAGGTCGGCATAGCGCCGCGCATAGCGCTGGCGGACGAAGGCCAGCATGCCGGGATGCCGTTCGACGAGCCCGGAAAGCCGCGTTTCGGGCAGCGAGGTCACCAGATAGCCATGGGCGGCCCGGTCGAGCGGCGGCAGTTCGATCGCCCGATCCGCCATCGCCTCGTCGAGCGACAGGCCGATCCGCACGAGCCGGCGCCGCACGGAGAACATGGTGCGCGCGCCCACCTGGAAGCGCAGCGGCAGGGGCATCGCCGCGGTCATGCCGCGCGCTTCTCGATGAGATTGGCCCAGAGCTGGCCGACCATGCGGCCGGCAACCAGCGCTCGCGACATCGCGACGGGCTCGCTGGCGCGGCCCAGCGGCAGCGCGCCCAGATCGGCGAAATGGACGGTCGGCGCCGCATCGCGCCGCGCCGCGAGCAAGGCGCATAGCCCGTCGAAGCGCTTGCGGACGACCAGGTTGACCCGGCGGCCGTCGCGCGTCGCCAGTTCGAAACTGTGGCCGACCGGCATGAAGACCGGGTGATCCTCGGCGATCGCATGGTCGAGCGCACGGGTCATCTCGGCGAGCGATACGGCGCAGATCTGCAAATGCCGGAGCCCGCCATTGCCGGTTCGCATCTGCGATACCGGGATCTCGATGACGCCCTGATGCTCGACCGGCGCGACCCGGTCGAGCGGCAGCGACAGCGCGCTCGGCCATGGTCCTTCGCAGCCGTTATGGCTGGCGTCGTAGCGGATGCCCGATTGCGCGAGCGCACGCAGGCTGTCGTCGTTGACCGCATAGCTGCCGGACCGGAAGGCGATGGGGTCGGGCGCCCCGGCCTCGACCAGCAGCTCGCGGGCCTGCGCGATCAACGCGTGCTGTTTCTCCAGCGGATGGTCGATCAGCTCGAACACCGTGTCGTCGGCGACCGTGCCGTCGGCACTGGCCTGTTCCCACATCGGGTGGAGATGGAGCTGGACCTCCTGCCCCGCCGCGAGCACCGTCTCGACCATCCGGCAGACCGGCGCGAGGCCGAACAGCGCCGCCGGCATCGGATCGACGAAGAAGCAGGCCTTGAGTCCGTGGCGCTCCAGCATGGCGAGCTGGTAGGAGAGCCCGACCCCGGCCGGCTCGACGCTCCGCGCGTAATTCTCCTCCCAGCCCAGCCCGGACACGTGATGGCGCCAGGTCAGCTCGGTATCGATCGTCAAAAGGGTGCAGGTACCCATGCGTCCCGAATAGGCGCAAGGGGTGAAGATTATCATAAACTTCGGCGCGATTCCGGGGCTTTGGATGCCGATAAACGCGATCTTAAGCATGGTGCCGCTATGCGTTTGCGCTTCGCCCGGGTTAGCAGGGAGCGTTTCAGGCTGAATATTCACCGAACCGTCGAAACCGATCCGGCCGTTGCCGATATCGGCGCGTTCGGCGCGGCCGATCTCGACGCGGTGACGGCGGTCGCGCACCCGGCCCAGGCCTTTCTGCGGTCGGGCTGGTTCGAAGCGGCCGATCCCGGCTTTTCGATCGTCGGCGCGCGCCGGTCGGATGGCGCACCGGTGTTCGCGCTCCCTATCGCCAGCCGCGCGATCGGTCCGTTCACCGTCAGGCAGGTCGCCGGCAGCTACTGGCCGTTCCGCAGCGCCCCGATCGCCGCCGATCTCGCCGATCGCGAGCTGGCCGCCATTATCGGAGCGGGCGCATTCCGGAAGGCGCTCGGCCCGGTCTGGCGCTACGGCCCCGTCTATTCCGACGATCCCGCCGCACGCCGCCTGATGGCGCTCGCGCCCGCGCAGGGCTGGCACGTCATCCGCAAACCGCTCGGCATCTGCTACGAGCTGGATCTCGCCGCACTCCGGGCGGCAGGACCCTGGCCCAAGGGATCGACCGCCCGCAAAGCGCGGGCGCGCGAGCGGAAACTGGGCGAACAGGGCTCGGTCGAATACCGTTTTTTCGACGGCACGGGGCTCGACGCGCGGACGATGGATGCGATCGCCGCGGTGGAGGCCGATAGCTGGCTGGCTCGGCTCGACAGCGGCGGCGACACGAAATTCCTGAATCCCGAACGGCGGAGGATCTGGGCGGCGCTGTCCCGCGACCCGGTGCTCGCGCCGATGCTGTTCGGCAGCCTGATGACCGTGGGCGATACGCCGATCGCCTTCACCTTCGGCCTCGAGGTGGGCGGCCGCCGCTATTATATCGCCAACAGCTATCGCGAGGATCATGCGAAGTTCGGGCCCGGGAAACTGTCGCTCTACAAGGATTTCGAAAACGCGACCGAACGCGGCGTCGGCACCATCAGCTGGGGCGCCGGCGATGCGGGGTACAAGACGGACATGGGCGCCGAAGCGGGGCCCGAAATCCTCGACCTGCTATTCGTGCGCGGCCGCATGCTCACGGCCCTGCTCCGCCCGGTTTTTCTCCGGATGGGTTGAGAATCCGGAGCCTCTCCCGCTCGCGCAGTTTCGTCATTGCGAACGCTGGAGGCGCGCGGCCAAGTTCGGGCTTCCTCGCAATGGAGACCTGAATTGCAATGCCGGTGCATGTCGTACCGGGACAAGCGTCGAACGACCGTCTTTTTCGCCGCCTTAGCAATAGATTTACCATAACCGCGATAACCTGTCCGGATGCCCGATTCCGCGCCCGCCCCGACCCGCCTACCCGTCGCGACGACGGTCGCGCTCCTGCTCGCGATCGCCGCCATTGTCGCGGTGTCTGCCTATGAATTCGGCGCAATGGGCTGGCATCCGGCCCGCGAGGAACCCGCCGATTTTTCGGGCTATCATGTCGGACGGAAAATCCTGTCGGCGGCGCTCGCCGCCATCCTCGCGGCGGCGCTCGCGCGGCCCTGGCTGCGCGCGGACGGCGAGGCGATCGCGCCGCTCTGGCCGGCCGAAATCCGCAACGGCGCGATGGTGACGGCGATCGCCGCGGCGGCGACGGCGATTCTGGTCTGGGACCCGGCCCTGTTCCACTGGTTCGCGCGCGAGGACAATATCCTCGAATGGCTGCCCGCGCTGCTCGTTCTGGTCGGCGCCGGCTTGTTCGCGCTCGCTACCCTCCGCCAGGCGCAGAGGATGCCGAACGGGCCGGGCGCGATCTTCCTGCGGGTCCTCGTCCCGCTCGGCTTTGCCGGCCTGTTCTTCCTGATCGCGATGGAGGAAATCTCCTGGGGCCAGCGGATATTCGGCTTCGAGACGCCCGAGACCGTCGCCGCGCGCAACTGGCAGAACGAGTTCAACCTCCACAACATCCACACCGACATCGCCGAACTCGCCTATTATACGGGAACCGGGCTGTTCCTGATCGTCCTGCCGTTCGCCTGGCCTTTGCTGCGCGGCTGGCGGCCGCTGGCCTTCTTCGCCGATTTCGTCCCCAATCGCGCGGTCGCGGCGCTCAGCGCGCCGATGGTGTATTTCAGCTATGGCCACTGGAATCTCATGCCGATCCAGATGCTGGTCTTCTTCACGCTGTTCGCGATTCTGATATTCGCCGTCGGCGCCGCCCGGCGCGGCCGGACTGCCGAGACGCGGCTGTTCGCGGCGCTCGCGGCGCTGATCGCTATCGGCCAGATCATCATCCTCGCCTTCGGGCCGCAGATGCTCGACGTTCCGGACGCGACCGAATTCCGCGAATTCTTCCTCTCGATCGGCCTGTTCGCCTTCGCCGCCTATTATCTGTTCGACGTCTCTCCTGGCGCCGGGGATACGCAACCCGCCTGATCCCGCCCGCTAGCCGCTGGCGTGGAAATGGTCGTAGATCGCCTGCGCCATCGCCTTGGAGACGCCGGGCACGCGGGCCAGATCCTCGAGACCCGCCGATTTCACCGCCCGCGCCGTGCCGAAATGCAGGAGCAGCGCGCGCTTGCGCGCCGGGCCGATGCCCGGCACCTGGTCGAGCGGGCTCGTCCCCATCGCTTTCGCCCGTTTCTGGCGATGCGCGCCGATCGCGAACCGGTGCGCCTCGTCGCGCAGCCGCTGGAGATAGAAGAGCAGCGGGCTGTTCGCGGGCAGCATCTGTTCGCGCCCGTCCGGGAAATGGAAATGCTCGCGCCCGGCGTTGCGGTCCGGGCCTTTCGAGATGCCGATCAGCGCGACATCGCTGATTCCCATCTCTTCCAGCGTGTTCGCCGCCGCGCTGACCTGCCCCTTGCCGCCGTCGATCAGGACGAGGTCGGGCCATTCGCCCTTGCGGCGCTCGGGATCCTCCTTCTCCGCCCGCGCGAAGCGGCGCTCGAACACCTCGCGCATCATCGCGAAATCGTCGCCCGGCGCGGTGTCCGGGTTCCTGATGTTGAACTTGCGGTAGTTGGACTTGCGATAGCCCTCGGGCCCCGCGACCACCATCGCGCCGACCGCGTTCGTGCCCTGGACATGGCTGTTGTCGTAGATCTCGATCCGGTCGGGCAGGTCGTCAAGCTCGAACAGTTCGGCCATCTGCCGCATGACCTTCGCCTGGCTCGACGATTCCGCCAGCCGGCGTTCCAGCGCCTCGCCCGCGTTGCGCCGCGCCTGCTCGAGCAGCTTGCGCTGGTCGCCGCGCTGCGGAATCTTGAGCGTCACCTTGCGACCGGCGCGCTCGGCCAGCGCCTCGGCCAGCAGCGCCGCCTCGGGCAGCTCCCGGTCGACGAGTACCAGCCTGGGCGGCGGGACTTCCTCGTAGAATTGCATCAGGAACGCCTGCAGTGCCTCCGCGTCCGGCACGCCCTTGACGTGCGCCGGGAAGAAGCTGCGATGCCCCCAATTCTGCCCGCCGCGGATGAAGAAGGCCTGGATGCCGACCGTCCCCGCCTTGCTGGCGAGCGCGAAGACGTCGGCGTCGGACACGCCCTGCGCGGTGATCGCCTGGCTGCCCTGGATGAAGGTCAGCGCCTTGAGCCGGTCGCGGTAAACGGCCGCCATCTCGAAATCGAGCGCCTCGGACGCCTTCTCCATCTGCGCGCCGAGCTTCTGCTGCACATTCGTGCTCTTGCCGGACAGGAAGGCCTTCGCGTCCTCGACCAGCTCGCCATAGTCCGCGTCGGCGATCCGCCCGACGCAGGGCGCCGAGCAGCGGCGGATCTGGTAGAGCAGGCAGGGCCGGTCGCGGTTGGAAAAGAAGCTGTCGGTGCAGCTCCTGAGCAGGAACATCTTCTGCAGCGCGTTGATCGTGCGGTTGACCGAACCGGCGCTGGCGAAGGGGCCGAAATACTGCCCCTTGGCGCGCCGCGCGCCGCGATGCTTCATGATCCGCGGAAAATCGTGATCCTCGCGCAGCAGGATGAAGGGAAAGCTTTTGTCGTCGCGCAGCAGGACGTTGTAGGGCGGGCGGTAGCGCTTGATCAGCTGCGCCTCGAGCAGCAGCGCCTCGGCTTCGGTTTCGGTCGTGACGATCGTCATCGCCCGGGTCTGGGCGACCATGCGCTGGAGCCGCTTGGGGAGCTGCGGGATCTGGGTGTAGTTGGGCACGCGCGATTTGAGGCTCGCCGCCTTGCCGACATAAAGGACATCGCCCCGCGCATCGAGCATCCGATAGACGCCGGGTCGCGCGGGCAGGGTCTTCACGACATCGCGGATCGCCGCGACCCCGGCCTCGAGATCGGGCGCATCGGCGCCTTTGACCGTATAGGTCGCCTTTTCCTCATTGAAGCGCTCGGCGGCGCGGGGGTGATCGGGGCGGTCGGCTTTGCTCACAGCGACGGATTTAGGCGCTGGAGGCGCGCAGGACAAACCCTGAGGCGACTGCGATCCAACGCGGCTGCATAAGAAAAACGTCATTGCGAGCGTAGCGAAGCAATGACGGATATGAAGGAGTTCCGGTTGGAAACGGCTAGTTCAGCCGAGCGTCCATGTTCGAGATCGTCCGGTCGACCAGCGCCTTGTCGGCGTCGGCGTCGTGCTTCCGCTCGATCAGCGCGGCGGCGGCGGCCGTCGCGGCGCTCGCGGCCCTGGCGCGGACCTCGGCGATCGCGCTGCGTTCGGCGGCGGCGATCTTTTCCTCGGCGAGCCGGCCGCGGCGCTCGATCAGCGCATCGGCATCGGCTTCCGCCTGGGCAACGATCTGGCCGGCTTCCTCGCGGGCCCGGTCGAGCATCGCGGCGGCTTCCTTGTCGGCATTGGCCGTCTTGGCCTCATATTCGGCCTTCAGCGCTTCGGCCTCGGCGCGCAGGTTCGAGGCTTCCTCGATTTCGCCGCGGATGGCGGCGATGCGCTTGTCCATCGCCGCGCCGATGATCGACGGAACCTTCTTCCAGAGCATGACACCGAGGACGAAGATCATCGCCAGCGCGACCCAGCCGTTGGAATCGAAACCGAGCGCGGTCGGATAGCTGCCGTGCCCGGCCTCTTCGGTATGGGCGCCGGTTTCGCCGTTTTCGGTCGCGACGGGATCAGCCATGAGCCATTACCTCTTTCACGGCCGAGCGCGCTTCGGCCTCGGCGACGGTGCCGCCCGATACCTTGGCGACGATATCCTGCGTCGCCTCGACGGCCACGCCCTCGACCTCGGCCAGCGCATCGGCCCGCGCCTTGGCCAGCGCGGCTTCCGCCGCCGCCAGCTTGGCCTCGAGCTTCTCGTCGGCCGCGGCGATGCGCGTTTCCGCTTCCGCCGCGGCTTTCGCCTTGGCTTCGGCGGTCACGCCGTTCGCGTCGGAGCGGGCGTCGTTGAGCTGGTTGCGATAGGTTTCCTCGATCTCGTCGGCCCGTTCATGCGCCTTGTCGGCGGCGGCCAGATCGTCGGCGATCCGCTTGGCGCGGGCGTCGATCGTATCCTGGACCTTGGGCAGCATCGCCTTGGCGATCCCGAAATAGATGATGGCGAGCACGATCAGCAGCGACACGATCTGTGACGCATAGCTGACCATGACCTGATCTATTTGTGGCATGAGATCCGAATCCTATCGCGTGTCTGTGGTCTTGCAGTCGACCGGCGCCGCCCGAAAGCGGCGCCGAGCCGATTAGAAGACGAACAGGATCAGGATGGCGACGGTGAAGGCGATCAGGCCGAGCAGCTCGGCAGCGGCGAAGCCGATGAACAGGCGGCCCTGCTCGGCGTCGGCGGCAGCCGGATTGCGCAGCGCGCCCTCGAGGAACGAACCGAAGACGTTGCCCACACCGGTGGCGGCAGCGCCGACGCCGATGGCAGCAAGACCGGCACCGATCATTTTTGCAGCTTCAAGTTCCATGGAAATAACTCCTTTTGTCGTATCTGGTAATGAGTGGAATAGGGATCAATGCAGATTTTCTGCATCGTTGATGTAGAGCGTCGTCAGCAGCGCGAAGACATAGGCCTGGATCGCACAGATCAGCAGTTCGAGCGCGCTGATGAACACGATCAGCAGGAAGCTCGGCAGGCTCACGAGAAGGCCGTATTCGACGCCGGCATTCATGCCCTGGACGATGAAGCTGCCGAACACCTTGAGCAGGATGTGGCCGGCGGTCATCGCGATGAACAGTCGCAGCGCGAGACTGAACGGGCGGACCATGAAGGAGATCAGCTCGATCAGGAACAGCGGCGGGATCATCGGCGCCGGGGTGCCGTGCGGAATGAACAGCTTGAAGAAGCCGATGCCGTGCTTCCAGAAGCCGACGATCAGCACGATCGAGAAGCTCATCACCGCCATCGTGCCGGTAATCACGAAATGGCTCGTCACGGTGAAGGGATGGGCGCCCGGCACCACGCCGATCGGCACGAGGCCGAGCAGGTTGGCGATCAGGATGAACATGAAGATCGTGAAGACGAACGGGATATATTTCTTGCCCGACGGCCCGATGCTGGTCGAAACCATATTGTTGATGAAGCCGGTTATCCCCTCGACGGCGAGCTGCCAGCGGCCGGGGACCAGCTCGCGCTTCATGCCGCCCCACATGAACAGCCAGAGCACGCCGAGCGTGATCAGCATCCACATGGACGAATTGGTGAATACGATGCTGCCGCCAGCCGGATCCCAGGCGCCGACGAGCGGCTCCACCTGGAATTGTTTCATCGGATCGATTTCGCCGCCTTCAGCCACGCTAATTATCCTGCTTCATTCATTCGAAGACCGTCCGAGGCTATTCCGGACGCTCGTTGGCAATTCGAAACACATTTCTGACGGCGACAGCGAACCCGAGGAACATCATCGCCAGCATCAGCCAGGGGAAGGTGCCGAAGACGAGGTCGAGGACCCAGCCGATCAGCCCGCCGCCCACAGGACCTCCGATCATCTCGGCAAGCACCCTCTGGCCCTGGCGATATCCTTTCGCCGGCGCCTTGTTGCGCTTGCCCGACCGGATTTCTTCTGCGCGTTGCGCGGCCTGCAATCGCTCCTCGAGCGACTGAAGCCGCGAATCTTCCGCGACGAAGGAATCCTGCGCGGTGTCTTTCTCTTCCATGCTCGCTCCCGATGGCCATTAACGCCGGACGCGCGCATGGAGGCGATCGACCCCGCCAAGGCACGGCCCGTTTAGTGAGCGCCCCTATCCAAGTCAACCGCATATGATGCAGTGCGGCATGGCTTTTGGGGATTGTTCGGAGACGCCAAATCGGCGAGGATCGACGCCATCGAAAATCGGCCGAGGGGACTGGAAATGACCGCGGAAAAACGCCTGTCGAAAAGGCCGATTCTTGCCGCGTGCGGCCTGCTCCTGGGATCGGCGATCGCGCTGCCCCCCGCCCTCGCCGCTCAGGCCGAAGCCGAGCGCAGCGGCTTCACGTTCGACATCCCCGCACTGCCCGGGAGCGTGCCGCTTCTGCGGCAACAGCTCGAATCGCTGCGGGAGCGGGCGCGCGCCGATTATGACACCGGCCGCGCGGAGCTTGCCGAACTCCGGTCGGCTGCGGCGGACGCCTATCTGCACGACCAGCGATGGACGGTCACCGGACGGACCGACGCGCTGGTCGGCCTGGCGAGCGAGACCTACAGCTATACGGGCGGGGCGCACGGCAATACCGCGTACGATGCGCTGGTCTGGGATGTGGCGGGCGACCGCCCGATCGGCGTCCTCGGCCTGTTCTCGAACCGTTATCGCGGCCTGTCGATGATCGACGAGCCCTTCTGCGCGGCGCTGCGCGACCAGCAGGTTGAACGGATGGGCGAGGTCGCCGACGACGATTTCTGGGCCGATTGCCCGACGCTCGACCAGGTCTCGGTGGCGCCGATGGGCGGAGACGGCGCGCCGTTCACCGCGTTCCGCGTCCGCGTGCCGCCCTATATCGCCGGGCCCTATGCGGTCGGCACGTTCGAGATCGACGTGCCCGTCACGGCCGAGATGCTCGGCGAGATCAGGCCCGAATATCGCGGGAGTTTCGCGCCGTCGGTGGATTAACCCGGCTGATCTCGGTCGCTTTGGTCCCTGAAATCAGCAGGAATAGGGCAATCCGTACATACGCTGTCATCGCACAAACGGCAAAGCCGACAGCGCTCCAAATCACTCGGCTCCATGGACGACAGTATTTTGTGCAGGAGTGTAGCTAAGGCTTCCCGTTCCGATACAGCCAAGGGCGCCAAGAGTGGCCTGATTGCGGCCAGACGACCTTCAAGCAGCGTTTCGCGTAACCTATGCCCCTTCTCTGTAAGGTAGAGCGCGATTGCCCGCTTGTCGCGTCCCGCCCGGCGCTCGACGAGACCATCGGCCACGAGCCTGTCGACGAGCCGCACCGTTCCCGGATGTGATAAGTTAAGAACGCGCCGAAGCTCATCGTTGGATGGCCCAAGGTCATATCCGATGACGACGAGAGCGGCAGGCGTTTCGCCCGCATGATTGATGATCTCACGGGCGGTTTTCTCGATGTTGCCGGCGACAGCAAGCCCGACAGCGCCAAGCAGATTTGCGGTGCGGTCCATCATTGGAAAAGCATATGTGCGCAACGCACGTTTTTCAATTGACTTTATGTGCGCTACGCACATAAATAATCCGCAGTAAGCAGACTTTGTAACGGAGACCATAATGGCAGACACATGCCTCACTTCTGAACAGGAGGACTTCTACGAGCGCTTCAAGTCGTTCTGGGCGGCGCCCTCCGGCGCGCGCGTACCCGAAGTCATCGCGCCTGACGCGACTATTCACTTTACCGGTGCCGGCACGATGTCCGGCACCGCCTATGCGGAATGGATGACAGAAACGCTTGCCGCCATGGAAGATATGACGGTCACGCCGCTAGACTGCGCGGGCAATGGCGACATGCTCTACATTGCCTGGGAAACCTCAGCTATGATCCATGGATCGCGGCGCACCTATCGCGGTGTCGATCGTTTCCGTCTCAAAGATGGAATGGCGATCGAGGAGTATGTGATTTTCGATTCCGCCGTGCTTACGCCGGAAGGCCGAGGTGGCATAGAACAGTGAGGATTCGCCGTGTGCTGACTAGCCGTGTGCTGACTAAATGTGGCCGAATTTGAAACCAAACCGCTCGATGCGAGCACCTGGCCGGATTTCGCCCGCTTGGTCGAGGCGAACGATGGCATTTGGGGCGGATGCTGGTGCATGTGGTACCACAGCAAGGATCGCGGCGAGACACCAGCCGAGAAGCGCAAGGCGAAGGAATGCCTCGTTCGTGAGGGCCGCGCGCACGCTTCGCTGGTTTTCGACGGGCGGACATATGTTGGCTGGTGCCAGTATGGATCCCCTGACGAACTGCCCCGTATTCACAATGCACGCGCATATCTCGCCACGAAACCGGCGCTCCCGAGCTGGCGGATCACATGCTTTTTCGTTGGAAAGGGCTATCGCGGCAAAGGCGTCGCCGCTGCGGCATTGAACGGCGCGATCGAACAGATCACGATGCTCGGAGGCGGCCGCATCGAGGGCTATCCTGAAGACACCGAGGGCCGCAAAGCAGCTCCGGCATTCCTATTCAACGGATCGCTCTCGATGTTCGAGCGCGCCGGCTTCGCGCTGTCCCGGAAGATCGGGAAGCGTAGGTGGGTTGTGACAAAGACAGTTTCCTGATCAGAGACTGTTCACAACCTTTTGCTGCTTGATGCGGAACCATCCACACCCTGAACTCGATCCGAGGCGACAATCTTGCAGATGTCCGTGTCGATCAGCAATAAGGCGGGGTCGGGATCGGCGCGGAGCCGCGGGTCCGCCAGACGCCGTCGCGCAGCTGATAGGCTTCGCCCGGATCGACGCTGGAGAGGCGGTTGCACGCGGTTTCCTCGGCCACCTGCTGGCGGGTCGTGCCGCGCTGCTGGGCGAGATCGGCATAGGCCGAGCGGCGGCCGAGATTGATCGCATCGACCTGGGCCCTCAGTTCGGCCGACGGCGTCTGTGCGAAGCCGAGATAGCCGGACGCGGTTTCGCCGACGATGCCCGCGGCGATCGCCTGGCGCACTTCGCCGCTCTGCGCGGGGGCCATGGTCGCGGCGCCGCCGAGAACGGCAGCGGTTGCGAGGATGGCGGCGGCGATGCTTTTGTTACGCTTGGTCATTCTGGAAACAGCTCCGGATTGTTTTCGATCAGATTCTCGACATCTTCCTGCAGGTTCACGTCGACCGTCTGTTGCACGCTGATATTCAGTTCGATCACAATGGGTTCTTCGGGCGCGGACACCTGCACGCAACCGCTTGTCAGAACGGCGAAAACCGCCGTCGCGATAAGGGTTGGCCGGTTCATCCGTCCGTCGGTCGCATTGTCCTCCTTCAACGTCAATGTCGCAGTCTTCATGGCACAATATCGCTTTCGCTGGGCTGAACGCCTTGTTCGGCTTGTATTCGGTTTATCCGGGCGCGGATCGCCTGATTGACGAGGAAACCGGGATCGTCGAGCAGGCGGAAGGAATAGAGCATCTGGTTGAACGGCGCGTTCATCGTGATGTCGAAGCGGATCGGAATTTCGGCCAGCTCGCGGGTGAAGCCCGCCACGATGAAGCCCTGCCCCTCGCGCGCCAGATTGGGCGAAACGCCGGTAAATTCGATGCTGGTGACCATCTCGCCGTCGATCGCGCCGTCGAATTCCAGCACCAGCTCGCTGTAGCGGATCAGCTCGAGCGCGTTGAACGCGAGCGATCCGAACACGCCGAGATTCACGTCGCTGATCTCGCCGACATAGGAGAAGGTGCCGCCGCCGACGCGCGACACCAGCCGCCCGCCCTCGATCCGCCCGCCATCCTGGTCGAACACCATCGGCAGCTTGCCGTCGAACAGGCCGGTCGCGACGATATTCTCGAAATCGCGCGCCTCGAGAAACTGGAAGGCGTCGACGCCCTCGACGCGGAACACCAGGTGCCGCGCCCGGTCGACCCGGAAATCGAGGATCGTCGGTTCGAGGATCAGCTCGCCCCCGGCGAACGGCCAGCGCGCGCCTTCCACCCGGACCCGGTTGCTGTCGAGAAATTCGTACTGCACCGTGCCGTCCTCGACGAGCACGCCGGGATTGACCTCGCGCACCGTCGCGACCTGGCCGGGCGCCGTGTCCATGCCGAGCAGGTCGGTGAAGCGGATTTCGGTGTTCAGTCCGCGCACCGGCCCGAACGGCGCGGCGAGATCGATATCGGTGAGCTGGTAGACGCCGTCGCTCGTGACATTGCCCGCCGCATCCCAGCGGATCGTCCCGGTCCCGCTGACCAGCCCCTCGACCTCGGCGACGATGCCGAGGACGAGATCGGTGAGATCGGTCGGCTGGACGCGGTCGTTGAAGGCCAGCCGGTCGGTATCGAGCACCGCCTCTCCCGTTCCGTCGGCGAGATCGTGATGGAGATCGACTTCGGCCACGAGCACATCCTGTTTTGGCTCGCGCAGCCCTCCGGTCAGGCGGAGCAGGCTGTTTTCGAGCCGGAGCGCCATGTCGCGCACGACGAGCGGTTCGAAGAGCGGATCGGGCGCGGTGTTGGTGACCTCGGCGATGCCGTCCACCTCGAGCACGCCGCCCGCGAAGCGCCAGTCGCCCGAACCGTCGCCCATCCGGATCGGGACGTTCGCGATCTGGCCTTCCGCTCCCGCATAGGTCCCGTCGACCCCGCCGGTCACGAAATCCGCCGCCAGCCGCGCGATATCGAGTTCGGACTGGTCGCCGGCCGGGCCGAGCCGCACCGACAGCGCGTCGAAGGCGAAGGCGGGCCGGTCGAGCGGCAGCCGGAACTCGCGCGCCGCGATCGCCAGCGGCGAGCCCCCCAGCCTGCCCCGCAGCCGCGGCCGGACGAGCCGCCCGCCGCCGCTCATCCCGATGCCGGGCGTATAGCGGACCAGGGTGCCGCCCGCGATCGGGCAGAAGGGCAGCTCGGTCGGCCCGACGACGACCCCGGCGACGGCCAGCCGGTCCCAGCGCACCGGGACGCAGCCCTGGCCGACCGCCAGCCGCCCCCCCGGCCCCAGCGTCCCCGCAACCGGCATCCGCAGCCGCTCGACCCGGCCGTCGGCGACCGGCCCCGTCATCTCGACCCGGGTGACGATCCGCGTATTGCCGTCCGCCGCGGCCGTGAACCGCACCGGCTCCAGCCGCAGCACGGCGTTGCCCGTCCGAATCGCCGCGACCTCGGCATAGCCCTCGATCGGCCCGCCCGCGCGTTCCTGGTCGATCGTCACATAGCTTTGCGGGAAACCGCCGCCCGCCAGCCGCATCGCGCCGTCGAACCGCAGGCCGCGACCGGGCCAGCCATATTGCACCCCCTCGCCGCGTTCCAGCGTCAGCTGCGCGCCGCTCTCGCTGCTGCCGCTGATCTCCGAGAAGCGCACCGCCCCGCCCCGCTCGCCATAGGCCGCGGTCAGCGCGAACTGCGCGTCGAAATTCCCGCCCGCCGCCTGCACGGCGCGGGCGAGCATCGCGCCGACCGGGCCGAGCGGCGTGCCCTCCGCGCCGCGCAGCGCGGCGACCAGGCCGCCGAGCGTCGCGGACCCGGCCCGCGCGCCGCTGAGCTCCACATCGCCGTCGAAGCCGATCGACGCCCCGCCCGCGCGCAGCCGGTAATGGCCGAGCACGCCGAGCCGCTCGGCCGCCACGTCCAGCCCGCGGGCATCGGCGAGCCGCAGCCGGACCGTGCCGGTCGTCTGCCCGCCGGTTTCGCCGTCGAACGAAAGCGCGAGCCGGGTTTCCGCGGCACGCCCCTGTTCATGCGTCAGCGACGCGGCGACCAGCTCGGCCTCGCCGCCCCAGCGGTCGAAGCTTTCGGAAAAGATCGCGTCGAGCGCGAGTGCGGGTTCGGCAAGCGCCAGCTCGCCATCGGGACAGGTCAGGCGTGCCGCGCGGACCGGCCCCTCCACCGACGGCCGCCGGTCCTCGACGCCGAGCGCCAGGCGCATCCGCACCGCCTCGGCCGCGCATCCCTCGTAGCGCAGCCCCGGGCTCGCCGCGGCCAGATGACCGCGAAACCCGCCCTGCAGCGGCCCCGAGCCCGATGCCGCGAGCGCCACCGGCCCGTAGGGCGTCCGCAGCCGCATCACCGCGTCACGGATATCGAGTTCCAGCGCCGGCAGCACGAACGGTTCGCCCGTCGCTTCGGGCAGCAACCGGTTGAGCTGGCCGAGATCGAGTTCGCCGTCGACGATCCGGCCGTTCAGCCGCACCCCGCGCGCGACGACGCGCCGCACCTCGGGATAGCCGAGGCCGAACCGCAGATAGATGTCCGCCCGGTCGACCGTGAGGTCGGGATCGTCGGGATCACCGATGACGAGATTTTCGATCCGCTGGTGCGCCAGCCCCAGTTTGGTGATCTCGTAGCCGCCCTGCGCCTCGGCCTCGGCGAGCAGCCCGTCGATATAGCGGATCGCGATCCCCTCGCGCTGGGTCCAGGTGACGCCGAGTCCGACCGCCACGAGCGCCGCGAACCCGCCCAGCCAGTAGCGCCGCCGCTTCCACGCATCCTTCTGAACGGACTGGCTTTCTTCCATCCGGACCGATTAGCGCGATTGCGCGCGCGCCGCCATCCCGATAGCAACGCGCAATGACCGATGCCCCGACAGACGGCACGGGACACCGCGCCCGGCTCCGCAAGCGCCTGATCGAGGGCGGCCATGATGCGCTGCTCGATCACGAGCTGGTCGAATATCTGCTCGCGCTGGCGATCCCCCGCCGCGACACCAAACCGCTTGCGAAAAGGCTGATCGGCGAATTCGGCGGATTCGGCGCGCTGCTCTCGGCCGAGCCCGAAGCGCTCGCGCGGATCGGAGGTTTGAGCGACGGCGCGGTCGCCTCCCTGATGATCGCCAAGGCCTCGGCGCTCCGCCTGCTCGCCGACGAGATCCGCGAAAAGCCGGTCCTCTCCAACTGGCAGGCGCTGATCGACTATCTCCATGCCGATATGGCGCACGAGCCGATCGAGCGCGTCCGCGTGCTCCATCTCGACGGCAAGAATGTGCTGATCCGCGACGAGATCGTCACCGAGGGTTCGATCGACCAGGCCGCGATCTATGTCCGCGAGATTATCCGCCGCGCCATCGACCTCCATGCCAGCGGCCTCATCCTCGTCCACAACCATCCGTCCGGCGATCCCGCGCCGAGCAGGGCCGATATCCAGCTGACCCGCGAAGTCGCCGAAGCCGCCCGCCCGCTCGGCATCGCCGTGCACGACCATCTGATCATCGGCAGCAAGGGGCAGACGAGCCTCCGAAGCCGGGGGCTGATCTGAGGTGGGGGCGTTCGCGCCAACTCGCGCAGTTTCGTCATTGCGACGAGCCGCACGGCGACGAAGCAATCCAGAGCGGCAGGCGGAATCGCGCGATGCCCTGGATTGCCGCGCGCCTTCGGCGCTCGCAATGACGGAGTCTGTGTTGCCGCGCCGACGAAAAAAGTCCCCCTCCCCTTGATGGGGAGGGGTCAGGGGTGGGGTGATTTCTCAGTTAGCGACATGGCTTGAGGTTGGCTCACCCCCACCCAACCCTCCCCCATCGAGGGGGAGGGCTTCGCAGACTCTCATGTCGAAAAAGGGACACGCCACTTATGACTGGAAATGCCAACGAAGCGCTTTCCGCGACTCAAGGAGTTTTTTACTGACATGACGATCCCGAAAACGATGCACGCGCTCCAGGTCGCCGAGCTCGCCCCCGATTTCGCCGGCTGCGGGGTGGCGGAGGTTGCGGTGCCCGAACCGGGGCCCGGCGAGGCGCTGGTCAAGGTTCGCGCCGCGGCGCTCGGCTTTCCGGACCTGCTGATGACCGAGGGCAAATATCAACACCGGCCCGACCTGCCCTTCGTTCCGGGCAACGATATCGCGGGGGAGATCGTCGCGCTCGGCGGCGGGGGCGGCGCTTTCGCGGTCGGCGACGCCGTGGTCGCGACGGCGGGGATCGGCGGGTTCGCGGACTATGCCCGTTGTCCGCTGCCCACCCTTCGCCGCAAGCCCGACGGAATGGATTTCGGCGCGGCCGCGGCGTTCAGCGTCGCCTATCTGACTGCCTGGGTCGCGCTGGTCCGGCGCGCCGCCCTGCAGCCGGCCGAATGGGTTCTCGTCCACGGCGCGGCGGGCGGGGTCGGGCTGGCGGCAGTCGATCTCGCCAAGGCGCTCGGCGCGCGGGTGATCGCGGCATCGGCGTCCGACGACAAGCTCGCCGTCATCGCCGAAGACTATGCGCCCGATGCCTGCCTGAACGTCACGGACGGTTTCCGCGAACGGGTGAAGGAAATCACCGATGGAGGGGCGGACATCATCTACGATCCGGTCGGCGGCGATATTTTCGACGAGAGCACACGCTGCATCGCGTTCGGCGGACGGCTGCTGGTGATCGGCTTCACCTCGGGCCGGATCGCGACGGTCCCGACCAATATCCCGCTGATCAAGGGCTTTTCGGTCGTCGGCGTCCGCGCCGGCGAATATGGCCGCCGCCATCCCGAACGGGGCGAAGAGAATTTCGACGCGATCTGGGCGCTCGCCGAAGCCGGCCGGCTGAAACCGCGCGTCCACGCCGCCCTCCCCCTCGCCGACTGGCGCGAGGCGTTCGAAATGATGCGGATGCGCCGGGTCATCGGGCGGGTGGTGATCGCGCCCAACAGCTAACGCTCCGAACCCGGCCCCTGTCTGGAGCCGGGCGGGTAGCCGGCACCCCATCCCACCTCGGTTGCGCTGTTCGCCCCTCCCGACACGGACCGTCATTGCGAGAAGCCGCAAGGCGGCGAAGCA
Organism: Parasphingopyxis sp.; assembly: GCF_052168275.1. GTDB lineage: Bacteria > Pseudomonadota > Alphaproteobacteria > Sphingomonadales > Sphingomonadaceae > Parasphingopyxis. The sequence continues at coordinate 36,474 of NZ_JBQLZM010000152.1, forward strand.
ATCCAGAACCGCAGGCGACATCGCCTGCCGCTCTGGATCGCGTCGCTGCGCTCGCAATGACGAAAACGACCTCGGTTCCTGCTTCCCGTCCGAAGGGGATAACTGCTCCACCATAGTGAATATGAAATAAATGTGACGGTGCGACTCGGAGCGCAAAATAGGGCCGAAAAGCAAGCCGTAATTGCGACATGTCGTTTCTGTACAATGGCGATGTCGCCTTTGTACAATGACTGTGTCGCCTTTATACAATTACTGTCGGCTTTACTCCAATCGGCGCATCTTTAGCGCTTTACGTCTCAACGGCGCTTCGGGCGCATGGGGCCCTGCCGTACAATTCGCCTCGCTCAACAACTTGAAAAAGGAGAGGCAAAATGGAGCATAAGGAAATTTCCCGTCTGACCGCGCAGGCGAAACCCGTCCGGGTCTCGCTGCCGGCCGAAGTCGCTTACGACTTCGACAAGTTCCAGCAGGTCCAGAAGGACATTCTCGGCCGGCTGGGATGCCTGGCCTGTTGCTCGGGCTGGGATATCCGCTGGGACATCTTCCGCGACTTCCGCGTCGACGAGAAGCTCAACGTCCTGCCGGGACAGTTCGGCTGAGCACGCCCGCACTGGGCGTCGGGGTCGTCTACCTGCCAGGGCTCGAAGCCCTGGCGGTAGAGCTGTCCGACGCCTGCACCGTCTTCGAAATCGAACCCCAGGCCTTCTGGTTCAAACGGTTTGGCCCGGGCGAAGGCCGGTTCGCGATCGACGAAGCCAAGTTCGCGTCCCTGCTCGATCTCGGCAAGCCGGTGCTCGTCCACAGCGTCGGCTGCCCGGTCGCCTCGACCAACGGTTTCGACGAGCGCCAGCTCGATGGGCTGCGCCGCTCGCTGGAGATATTGAAGCCCGCCTGGTGGAGCGACCATGCGAGTTTCGTGTCGACGGGTACCGGGGATGAACGGCGCGCCATGGGATTCCTGATGCCGCCGGCGCAAACCCGCGAAAGCGTCGCGATGATCGTCGACCGCATCAAACGGCTGCAGGACCTGTTTGGCCTGCCCTTCGCGTTCGAAACCGGCGTCAACTATTTCGCGCCGCACGCCGGCGAGATGCCGGACGGCGCATTCTGGGGCGAGATCGCGGTCCGCGCCGATTGCGGGATCCTGCTCGACCTGCACAATATCTGGAGCAATCAGCGCAACGGACGGGACGATGCCGAAACCGTGCTCGCGCGATTGCCGCGCGACCGTGTCTGGGAAATCCATGTCGCGGGCGGACAGGATCATAACGGCTATTGGCTCGATTCGCATTGCGGGCTGCCGCAGCCGGAGGTCATCGAACTGCTCGGCCGCGCGGCGCCCGCGCTTGCCAACCTGAAGGCCGTCAATTTCGAGATCATTCCCGAATATATCGATGCCGGGAATATCGATCTCGCGGACATTCGCGATCTGCTCGATCGGCTCCGGACCATCTGGTACGCCGCGAAATCGCCGACGGCCGGCCAGGACCGGGAGCGCCTCGCGAGCGGCCCGGATACGCGCATCACGGACGCGGATCGGGACGACCTTTCGCCCGGCGCCTGGGAGGAGCATGTCCGCGGGACGATCGCGGCGCGTTGCCGCGGCGAACCCGCCGCGCCCGGGGCGGATCCCGCGTTCGACATCTATCGCGACCTGATCCTGATGGCGCGGCGCGGCAGCATCGTCGACGTGCTGCCGCTGACCACCCGGTATCTGTGGCTGTCGCTGGGCGAAGGCGGGCTCGATGCGCTGCTGCTGCGCTATTTCGCATCGTTCGATCCCGAGCCGTTCATGGCGGACGAAGCGCGGAAGTTTGCCGCCTTCGCGGAACGCCATGGCGGGGTTCCGCATCTGACCGACGTCACGGCATTCGAATTCGCCGCGCAGAAGGCGGCGGCGACGGGCGAGTGCCAGTCGGTCCGGTTCGGCTGCAATCCGGTGCCGCTTCTGACCGCGATCCGCCGGGGCGTCCTGCCGCCCGCGCCGCCGCCGATGGAGGTCGAGGTCGAGGTGCGGCCGCCCGCGCGGCGCGCCGCCTGATTTCTCCCCACAAATCTCGCGCCGACATGCGCGGCCGATTTGTCCCCCGCCGCCGCTCCTGCTAAGCGCCGCGCTCTATCCCGACGCCATCGATACGAGGACACGCCCGTAATGATCCCGCGCTATGCCCGGCCCGAAATGACCGCCATCTGGGAACCGGAATCGAAGTTCCGCATCTGGTTCGAGATCGAGGCCCATGCGACCGAGGCGCTGGCGAATCTGGGCGTCGTTCCGGAATCGGCGGCGAAGGCGCTGTGGGACTGGTGGGCGACCGAACCCGAGATCGACGTCGCCGCGATCGACGCGATCGAGGCGGTGACCAAGCATGACGTGATCGCCTTCCTCACCTGGGTCGCGGAAAATGTCGGCGAGGAAGCCCGGTTCATGCACCAGGGGATGACGAGTTCGGACGTGCTCGACACCTGCCTCGCGGTGCAGCTGGCGCGCGCCTCGGATATTCTCTTGGCCGACCTCGATGCTTTGCTCGATGCGCTGAAAAGTCGCGCAATGGAACATAAGTTGACGCCGACGATCGGGCGCAGCCATGGGATTCACGCGGAACCGGTGACCTTCGGGCTGAAGCTCGCCCAGGCCTATGCCGAGTTCGATCGCTGCAAGGCCCGGCTTTCCGCGGCCCGCGCCGAAATCGCCACCTGCGCGATATCCGGCGCGGTCGGCACCTTCGCCAACATCGACCCCCGGGTAGAAGCCCATGTCGCTGAAAAGATGGGCCTTTCCGTCGAACCCGTCTCGACCCAGGTGATCCCGCGCGACCGTCACGCGATGTTCTTCGCGACGCTCGGCGTCATCGCCTCCTCGGTCGAGCGGCTGGCCGTGGAAATCCGCCATCTCCAGCGCACCGAGGTGCTCGAGGCCGAGGAATATTTCTCGCCCGGCCAGAAGGGCTCCTCGGCCATGCCGCACAAGCGCAACCCGATCCTCACCGAAAATCTCACCGGCCTCGCCCGCATGGTCCGCAGCTATGCGCTGCCCGCGATGGAGAATGTCGCGCTCTGGCACGAACGGGATATCAGCCATTCCTCGGTCGAGCGCTATATCGGCCCCGATGCTACGATCACCCTCGATTTCGCGCTGGCGCGGCTGACCGGCGTCGTCGACAAGCTGCTCGTCTATCCCGAGCGCATGCAGAAGA
>NZ_JBQLZM010000153.1:0-12348 GCF_052168275.1 Parasphingopyxis sp.
GTCGCGAGCGAGGTTCCCGAGCCGGTCGGCACGGAATTCGCCAACGTGGTCGACAAGATGAAGATCGGCAAGACGATGGACGAGGCGCTCGAAGGCACCGCAAAACGCCTCGGCACGCCCGAATTCAACTTTTTCTGCATCACATTGGCGATCCAGCGCGAGACCGGCGGCAACCTCGCCGAGACGCTGTCGAACCTCGCCAACGTTCTGCGTCAGCGCAGCCAGATGAAGCTGAAGATCAAGGCGATGTCCGCCGAATCCAAGGCATCGGCCTATATCGTCGGTTCGCTGCCCTTCATCGTCTTCGGGCTGATCATGATGATCAACCCGGGCTATATGGGCGAGTTCTTCGTCGACGAGCGCCTGATGATCGCCGGTATGGGCGGGCTTGTCTGGATGGGCATCGGTGTGTTCATCATGGCCAAGATGGTCAATTTCGAAATTTAGCGGACGGGAGCGAGAAAGAATATGACCGAAGCTGCCGGACCTACCATCCTCGGGGTCGACGTGTTCCTCGTCGCGACTCTGCTCGCGGCGGTGGCGACGTTCGCGATGCTCGTCGCCCTGTACGCGGCGACCACCGTGCGCGACCCGATGGCCAAGCGCGTCAAGGCGCTCAACGACCGGCGCGAACAGCTGAAGGCCGGCATCACCGCTTCGGCGCGGCGCCAGCGCAAATCGCTGACCCAGAAGAACGAGACCACCGACCGGATGCGCTCGTTCCTGAAGTCGCTCAACACGCTGCAGGACGATCAGCTCGAAAAGGCGCAGCAGCGCCTCGCCCAGGCCGGCATCCGCTCCAAGGATCTGGCGGTTGCGGTCATTTTCGGCCGGCTCGTGCTGCCGATCGTGATCGGCGGCGGGCTCGCCATAGCGGTGTACGGATTCGGCTATCTCGCTGACTATACGCCGTTCAAGAAATTCATGATCGTCGGCGGCACCCTGCTCCTGAGCTACAAGGCGCCCGACCTCTACGTCTCCAACAAGGTTTCCAAGCGCTCCAACGAGATCCGCAAGGGCCTGCCGGACGCGCTCGACCTTCTGGTGATCTGCGCCGAGGCCGGCCTGACGGTCGACGCGGCCTTCACCCGGGTCGCGCGCGAACTGGGCCAGGCCTATCCGGAACTGGGCGACGAATTCGCGCTGACCGCGATCGAGCTCGGCTTCCTGACCGAACGCCGCCAGGCATTCGAGAATCTCGCCTATCGCGTCGATCTCGACGCAGTGCGCGGCGTGGTCACGACGATGATCCAGACCGAGAAATACGGCACCCCGCTCGCCAGCGCGCTGCGCGTCCTGTCGGCCGAATTCCGCAACGAGCGGATGATGCGCGCCGAGGAAAAGGCCGCACGCCTGCCGGCGATCATGACCGTGCCGCTGATTCTCTTCATCCTGCCGACGCTGTTCGTCGTGATCCTCGGGCCCGCGGCCTGCTCGATCTCCGACAACTTCATCGGCCAATAATTCGGGCGACGGAGCCGGGACCATCTCTCCCGGCTCCGTCAGCCTATATCCTCTCGGACCTTTTTTTCCGGCGCGCGACCGTTTTGGTCGACGCTTACGACCGCAACGCGGCCTGCGCCGCCGCTAGCCGGGCGATCGGCACGCGATAGGGCGAGGCGCTGACATAATCGAGCGCGACTTTCTCGCAAAAGGCGATCGAGGCGGGGTCGCCACCATGCTCGCCGCAAATGCCGAGCTTGATGTCGGGCTTGGCCGCCCTGCCCCGCTCGGCGGCCAGCGCGATCAGCTCGCCGACCCCCTCGATATCGAGGCTGACGAACGGGTCGCGCGGATAGATGCCCTGGTCGACATAGGTGCCGAGGAAGCGGCCCGCATCGTCGCGGGAAACACCGAGCGCCGTTTGCGTCAGATCATTGGTGCCGAAGCTGAAGAATTCGCCGCATTCGGCGATCTCGCCTGCGCGCAGGGCGGCGCGCGGCAGCTCGATCATCGTGCCGACCAGATAGTCGACGCGCGCGCCCTTCTCCTCGAAGACCGCCTTGGCCGTCCGATCGATGACCGCCTTCATCAGTTCCAGCTCGCGCCGCGTGGCGACGAGCGGCACCATGACTTCGGGGATCGGCGCCTCGTCGATCTCCGCCGCGACGTCCAGCGCCGCCTCGAAGATCGCCCGCGCCTGCATCTCGTAAATCTCGGGATAGGTGACGCCGAGCCGGCAGCCGCGATGGCCGAGCATCGGGTTGAACTCGTGCAGTTCGTTGACCCGCCGCCGCAGCGTATCGATCGACACGTCGATGGCGTCCGCGACATCCTGCATTTCCTCTTCGCCATGCGGCAGGAACTCGTGCAGGGGAGGATCGAGCAGCCGGATCGTCACCGGCAGGCCGGCCATGATCGTGAATATCTCGGTGAAGTCGGCGCGCTGTTCGGGGAGCAGCTTCGCCAGCGCCGCGCGCCGCCCGGCCTCGTCCGTCGCCAGGATCATCTCGCGCACCGCGGTGATCCGCCGCGCATCGAAGAACATGTGCTCGGTGCGGCAGAGGCCGATGCCCTCGGCGCCGAACTCGCGCGCCATCCGGCAGTCGGCCGGCGTTTCCGCATTGGTGCGCACCCGCATCCGCCGCGTCTTATCCGCCCATTCCATCAGCTGCGCGAAATCGCCGGCGAGCTCGGGCTGCACGGTCTCGACCTCGCCCACCATCACCTCGCCGGTCGCGCCGTCGATGGTAATCGTGTCGCCTTCCCTGATCTCGCGTCCCATCGCGGTGAATTGTTTGGCCTTGGCATCGATCGCCACGCTGCCCGTCCCCGAGACGCAAGGGCGGCCCATGCCGCGCGCGACCACGGCGGCGTGCGAGGTCATCCCGCCGCGCGCCGTCAGGATGCCCTTGGCGGCGTGCATGCCGTGGATATCCTCGGGGCTGGTTTCGACGCGGACGAGGATCACATCTTCGCCCATCGCCGCGCGCCGCTCGGCGGAATCGGCGTCGAACACCGCGATGCCGGACGCCGCGCCCGGCGAGGCCGGCAGGCCGCGCGCGATCACGTCGCGTGTCGCCTCGGGATCGAGAGTTGGGTGGAGCAGCTGGTCGAGCGCGCCCGGATCGACGCGCAGCACCGCCTCTTCCTCGGTGATCAGCCCCTCGTCCGCCATGTCGACCGCGATCTTGAGCGCCGCCTTGGCCGTGCGCTTGCCCGAGCGGGTCTGCAGCATCCAGAGCTTCCCGCGTTCCACGGTGAACTCGATATCCTGCATGTCGCGATAATGGGTTTCGAGCAGATCAAAGACCTTGGCGAGCTCCCCGAACGTCTCGGGCATCGCCTCTTCCATCGAGGCGGGCTTCGCGTTCGCCGCCTCGCGCGCGGCCCTGGTGAGGTATTGCGGCGTGCGGATGCCGGCGACGACATCCTCGCCCTGCGCGTTGATCAGCCATTCGCCATAATAGGCGCGCTCGCCGGTCGAGGGATCGCGGGTGAACGCCACGCCCGTCGCCGACGTCTCGCCCATATTGCCGAACACCATCGCCTGGACGTTGACCGCCGTGCCCCAGTCGCCGGGAATATCGTTGATCCGCCGATAGACCTTCGCGCGCTCGGCCTGCCAGGAGCCGAACACGGCGCCGACCGCGCCCCAGAGCTGGTCCTGCGGATCCTGCGGAAAGGGATGGCCGAGTTCCTCCTCGGCGATCCGCTTGTACGCGGCGACCAGCTTCTCCCAGTCCTCGGCCGCCATCTCCGTATCGAGATATATCCCCTTGTCTTCCTTGGCGATTTCGAGCGCTTCCTCGAACGCGCCATGATCGAGACCGAGCACGACATCGGCATACATCTGGATGAAGCGGCGATAGCTGTCCCAGGCGAAGCGCGGGTCGCCCGAGGTTTCCGCGAGCCCCTGCACCGTCTCGTCGTTGAGGCCGAGATTGAGCACCGTATCCATCATGCCCGGCATCGACACGCGCGCGCCAGAGCGAACCGATACGAGCAGCGGATCGGCGGGATCGCCGAAGCGTTTGCCGGTAACCTGTTCGACATGGGCGATGCCCGCCGCGACCTGCTCGCGCAGCGCGTCCGGAAACACTTCGCCTTCGTCATAATAGCGCGTGCACATCTCGGTCGAGATGGTGAAGCCCGGCGGCACCGGCAGGCCGATCGACGCCATTTCGGCAAGGTTCGCCCCTTTGCCGCCGAGGAGATTCTTGTCCCCCTGCCCGCCATCGGACACGCCGCCGCCGAACCGGTACACATATTGGGTCATTACGGGCGCTTTCCTTCGCTCGGTTGACACTGGTTGACACTGGCCCGCCCGATAAACCCCTGGCAGGCCTCCTCCTCGAAACGCATCCCGCTATCCGCCTTCGATCTTCGAGAAGTCGGCGACCCGATGTACAGCATCGCGCATCCGTTCCAACATTTGAAGCCGCGATGCGCGCTTCACGCGATCGTCGTCATTGACGGTGACCTTGTCGAAAAAGGCGTCGATGGGTTTGCGCAGCGTGGCGAGCGCCGCCATTGCCCCTTCGAAATCCTCGGCCTCGATCGCCGCTTCGGCCTCCGGCTCGGCCCGCTCCAGCGCCTCGCGCAGCAGCGCCTCTTCGGGTTCGGGGGGGTAGTCGCCTTCGACCGGCTCCCACTCTTCCTTCTTGAGGATATTCGCCGCACGCTTGTACCCGGCGAGCAGGTTCGCGCCGTCGGCGGTTTTGAGGAAGGCCTGCAACGCTTTGACGCGCGCGAGCAGCCGGACGAGATCGTCCTCCCCGCCGAGCGCAAACACCGCATCGATCAGATCGTGCCGGACACCGGCGTCGCGCTGCTGGACTTTGAGGCGGTCAAAAACGAATGCCAGCATCTCATTTAGCTTAGCCAGCAACGCTTCAGGAGAGCTGAAACTGAGCATTAGAAGCAGCTCCTTGGCTGACTCAGCTTCCTTTTTTACGTCTTCCAGTTCCATCGATGCCAATTGAAGCAGCTTGCTTTGCCCTTCGAAGCTATCGAGACCTACCGCTTGTTTTGCGTTCTGAATTTTCTTTTGTGCAGCTGACTTTGTGCGACCAGCCCAATCGGTCGCAGTCTCGACAAAACCGGCATATACGTTGGCAAAGGTTACCAACAAAGGCAGGCGAGTTGCGCCGCCGATCAACAACATCGAAATCGCGATAGCTGCCCTACGCAAAGCATAAGGGTCTTTCGAGCCCGTCGGCGGTTGATTGATTAGAAAGAATCCCGCCAACGTATCCAACTTATCCGCCAAACTCACCGCCACCGTTACCGGCGCGGTCGGCACCTCGTCACCCTGCCCGACCGGCTTGTAATGATCGCGGATCGCGGCGGCGACTTCGTCGTCCAGCCCTTCGTTGGCTGCGTAATAGCCGCCCATGATACCCTGCAGGTCCGCGAATTCGCCGACCATGCCGGTAACGAGATCGGCCTTGGCGAGGCGGGCGGCCTGTTCGGTCTTGTCGGCATCGGCATTGGGGACGATCCCTTCCTCCACCAGCCAGCGCGCAAGTTTCGCGACGCGGTCCACCTTGCCGGCGACCGTGCCGAGCTTTTCGTGGAAGACGATCTGGTCGAGCTTTTGCGCATGCTCGGCGAGCGGCACTTTCTGGTCCTGCTCCCAGAAGAATTTGGCGTCCGACAGCCGCGCGGCCAGCACTTTTTCGTTGCCCGCGACGACATGCGCGCCATCGTCAGCGGCTTCGAGATTGGCCACGCAGATGAAGTGCGGCGAGAGACTGCCGTCCGGCTTCAGGCAGGCGAAATATTTCTGGTGGCTGCGCATCGCCAGGGTGATCGCTTCGGGCGCGACGGCGAGGAAGCTTTCGTCGAAAGAGCCGAGCAGCGGCACCGGCCATTCGGTCAGCCCGGCATTTTCCTCGACCAACCCCGGATCCTGCCGGCGCGTCAGCCCCGCCGCTTCGGCCAGCGCGTCGGCGCGCGTGCGGATGATGCCCTCGCGCTCCTTGTGATCGACGATCACATGGCAGGCGCGCAGCTTCTCGGCATAATCGTCCGCGCCGCCGATGGTGACGACGCCGTCATGATGGAAGCGATGGCCGACTGTCTCGTAACCCGAGGCGATGCCGTCGATCTCGCAGGCGACGAGATCTTCGCCGAGAATCGCGACGATGCCCTGCAGCGGGCGGACCCAGCGCAGGTTTTCGGTGCTGATCGAGGCCGCGCCCCAGCGCATCGATTTGGGCCAGGGAAAGGCGCGGACAATCGCGGGGATCGCCTCGCCGAGCACGTCCCTGGTTGCGCGGCCGGGCTTGTCGATGACCGCGAACAGGGTCGGCTTGCCCTTCACATCGCGGGTTTCGAGATCGCTGCGCTTGAGCCCGGCCGAGCGCAGGAAGCCCTCGATCGCCTGGTCGGGCGCATCGGCCTTGGGACCCTTGCGCTCCTCGCGCGTCGCTTCGGTCTCCGTCGGCAGCCCGCGCGCGATCAGCGCCAGCCGGCGCGGCGTCGACCAGGTTTCGATGGTTTCGGCCCTCAGACCCGCGGCATCGAGTTCGGCGGCGAACAGCCGCTCCAGATCCTCGCGCGCCTTGCGCTGCATCCGGGCCGGGATTTCCTCGGACAGCAGTTCGAGCAGGAAATCGGCCATCAGGCGCTCCACCCGTTCTTCGTCATATGCGCTTCGCACGCGCCGACCGCGAGGTCGCGGACCCGGCCGATATAGGCCTGACGCTCGGCGACCGAGATCACGCCGCGCGCCTGCAACAGGTTGAAGATATGGCTGGCCTTGATCGCCTGGTCATAGGCCGGGAGCGGCAATTCGGCAGCGATGCAATTCTTCGCTTCCGCCGACGCATCCTTGAACCACTGGAACAGCGTTTCGGTATTGGCGTGCTCGAAATTCCAGGCGCTGAACTGTTTCTCGTTGTCGAGGAACACGTCGCCGTACGTAACGCCGTCATCGTTGAAGGCGAGATCGTAGACGCTGTCGACGCCCTGGATGTACATGGCCAGCCGCTCGAGTCCGTAGGTGAGTTCGCCCGAGACCGGCTTGCAGTCGAACCCGCCGACTTGCTGAAAATAGGTGAACTGGGTGACTTCCATCCCGTCGCACCAGACTTCCCAGCCCAGCCCCCAGGCGCCGAGCGTCGGGCTTTCCCAGTCGTCCTCGACGAAGCGGATATCGTGCCTGAGCGGATCGATCCCGATCGCGACGAGGCTGTCGAGATAGAGCTGCTGGATATCCGGCGGGCTCGGCTTCAGCACGACCTGATATTGGTAATAATGCTGGAGGCGGTTCGGATTCTCGCCATAGCGGCCGTCGGTCGGGCGGCGCGAGGGCTGGACATAGGCCGCCTTCCACGGATCGGGGCCGAGCGCGCGCAGCGTGGTCGCCGGGTGGAAGGTCCCCGCGCCCATTTCGAGGTCGTAGGGCTGCAGGATCACGCATCCCCGCGCGCTCCAGTAATCATGGAGCGTGAGGATAAGTCGCTGGAAACTGAGCGGGGTGATGTCGCCCAAGGGTCGGCCTTCGCAGTTGCAATAAATCGTGCGCGCGGATTGGCGCAAGCAGCCGCGCGGGTCAAGCAGAGGCTGGCGCGGATGCCCACAGCGCGGTTTCGGCCGCGACCGCGGTTCGACGGTTGACGGCGGGCGCCATGGCGGTGACGATGGGCGAAACCGACAAGGGCAGATTTATGCAGATCAGGATGCTGGCCGCGCTATCGGCGATGGCCGCGATGCTTTTGCCGGCCGCGGCCGGCGCCGACGTGCCGGCTCCCGAGCCGCAGCGCGAGCCGGTGCGCACGCTCGAGGACGGCGCGCCGCAGCCCGCGATATGGCTGCTCGCCGACGACGACACGCGCATCTGGCTGTTCGGGACCAACCATGTCCTGCCGCACGATTTCGCATGGCGCAGCCCCGATCTCGACGCGATCATCCGCGAGGCCGACGAACTCGTCCTCGAAACGCGGGACGAGGACGCGGACGGGGTGTTCACGGAACTCGGGTCGATCGTCGACGACATGACGCTCGACAAGCCGGTATCGATCCTGGAGCGGGTGTCGCCCGAATACCGGATGCCGCTCTATACGCTGATCAAATATTCGGGATTCGACGGGGACCAGCTCGACGCGCTCGAAACCTGGGTGGTCGCGCTCTATCTGATCGCCTCCTCGCTGCAGGACATCTATGGCGACCCCGAGGGCGTCGAAGAGCCGACCGGGGTCGAGGATCAGCTGACCGATATCTTCACCGCCCAGGGCAAGCCGATCGACGCCGTCGAAACGCCGATGCAGCAGATCGATTTCTTCCGCAATCTCACGCCGGACGGCCAGCGCGCGCTGCTCGAGAGCCTGGTGACGATCGATCGGGACGACGCGGCCGACGAGGAGGAGATGCTCCGCGGCTGGGCCGCCGGCGATGTCGCACGGCTGGACGGCGAATGCGACGACGAGGAGAGTTTCCCGCCCGAGCTGCGCGAAATCCTGCTGCGCCGGCGCAATGCCGACTGGACCGAATGGCTCGTCGACCGGCTCGAGCGGCCGGGCGACGTTCTGTTCGCGGTCGGCGCCTGCCATCTCGCGGGCTCGGTATCGCTGCAGACGATGCTCGACGCGCGCGGCCTGACGGTGGAGCGCGCGCACTGATCCGGGCTTTCCTTTGCCGATCAAATCGCGGATAGGCGGTCGCCATGAAAATTGCATCGCTCGCCGCCCTTTTCGCCCTGCTGTTCGCGGCCTGTGCGCCCGCCCAGACGCCGCAGGCCGCCGCGCCCGTACGCGTCACCGCCCCCGCGGGCGACGCCCCGGCGCTCTGGCGCATTGCCGACGAGGACACCACGATCTGGCTGTTCGGCACGATCCACGTGCTGCCCCAGGGCTTCACCTGGCGCAACGCGACCATCGACGCGGCGCTCGCAGAGTCCGACCTGCTTGTGCTCGAAACCGTGACCTCGGTCGAACAGAGCGACGCCGCACTGCTGCTGATGCGGCTCGGCGTCTCGGCCAACCTGCCACCGATCGCCGAGCGGGTCGATCCCGAACTGCTGCCGCAGCTGGCCTCGATGATCGAGCGCGGTCCCTTTCCCGAATCCTTCCTCAACGGGCTGGAGACCTGGGCCGCCTCGCTGATGCTCGTCGGGGTGACGCTCGCCGATCTCGGCCTCGATCCCGACAACGGCGTCGAGGAACAGCTCGAACTGGTGTTCCAGCTCGCCGACCGCCCCGTCACCGGGCTCGAAACGCCCGCCGAGCAGCTCGGCTTTTTCGACGGCTTGCCCGAAGAGGCACAGCGCCATTTCCTGAGATCCGTCATCGACACGCCGGAGGATATCCGCGAGGAGTTCGACGCGATGCTGAACGCCTGGCGAACCGGCGACGAAGCGGCGATCGCGATGACGTTCGACGACGAACTCTCCTTCTCCGCACCGCTGCGCGAAGCGCTGCTCACCCGCCGCAATGCGAACTGGGCAACCTGGATCGGCGACCGGCTCGCCGAACCCGGTACGGTGTTCGTCGCGGTCGGCGCCGGGCATCTGGCTGGCGAGGAAACGGTGCAGGATTTCCTCGAAAGCGCGGGTATCGAGGTGACAAGGGTTCAGTAGGCCCGTTGGAGCCTGACGAACCAATCCCGGCTACTCCGCCGCGACTGCTGCCTCGACCGGTTCGATCGTAACCGGCGTACCGTTGAGCACCGCATTGCCCGATAGCGGCTCGAGCGCCTCGGGGTCGGTCAGGTCGTTGATCGAAACGCCTGGGCGCTCGGCGGCGACCGACAGCCGTACGCCCTCGCGTCCATGGCCGAAGCCATGCGGGATCGAGACGACTCCCGGCATCACGTCCTCGCTGACTTCGGCGGCCAGCTCGACCGCACCCACCCGGCTCGCCACCCTGACCTGATCGCCATCTTCGATATCCCGCGCGCCGGCATCGTCCGGATGGATCATCGCGGTGCAGCGGTCGGGACCCTTGAGCAGCCGGCGGCTGTTGTGGAGCCAGCTATTGTTGCTGCGGACATGGCGGCGGCCGATCAGGCGGAGCGCGCCATCGGGTTCCCGGTCGAGGTCCGCCGCGAAGGCCGCGAGATCGGCAAGGCATAGCTCCGGCGCGCAATGGATCATCTTGTCCGGGGTTTGCAGCCGTTCGGGGAAACGCGGCCGGTGCGCGCCGAGATCGATGCCGTTCGGCGCCGCCTCCACCGTCGCGAGATCGAGGTCATGCGGACCGGCCCTCAGCATCTGGTCGAGCGCCTCGCGCGGCGTGCGGATATTGCGCGCCTCCTCGCCCCTGGCCGAAGCGATCGCGCGGGCTGTCTCCGCGACGATCTCCCAGTCCTCCTTGCTCCCCTCCTCTCTCTCCAGGGTCGGCGGCGAATAGCAGGCGAAGTTGCGGACCGCGATCGGGCCGAGGAAGAGCGGATAATGGTCTTTCTCGAGCGGTCCGCAGGGCGGCAGGATATAGTCCGCGTGGCGGCTCGTCTCGGTGACGTACATGTCGATCGAGACCATGAAGTCGAGGCTTTCGAGCGCCGCATCGAGCTTCTCGCCGCCCGGCGCGGAGAGCACCGGATTGCCGGCCACTGTGAACAGCGCGCGGACCTGGCCGTCGCCGGGCGTCGTGATCTCGTCCGCCAGGGTCGCGGTCGGCAGTTCGCCAATGGCTTCGGGATGGTCGCCGACGCGGCTGCGAAACCGGTCGTAACTGCCCGGGCCGGCCGAGGCGACGATATCGACCGGCGGATCGGAGAACATCATCCCGCCCTCCGCGTCGAGCGATCCGGTGGCGATGTTGACGAGCTGGATCAGCCAGAGGTTGAGCGTCCCGTAGCGCTGCACGCACACGCCGATCCGGCCATAGACGATCGACGGCCCCTCGCCGCCCAGCTCCTCGGCAAGCGCGCGGATATCGGTCTCGGCGATGCCGCAATGCGCGGCGAGCGCGGCGATGTCGAAGGCCCGGATCGCCTCCCAGGCCGTGTCCCACCCGCTGTCGAGCATCGGCGCGAGCCTGCCCGGATCGACCAGCCCGGCCTTGTCGAGCGCGAGCAGCAGCGCGAGGAAGAAGGCCGGATCGGTACCCGGGCGGATGAAATGATGGGCGTCGGCGATCTTGGCGGTTTCGGTCCGGCGCGGATCGACGGTAATCAGTCGCCCGCCCCGGGCCTGCAACGCCCTGATCCGGTTGCGGACGTCGGGAACCGTCCAGACGCTGCCATTGGAGGCCAGCGGATTGCCGCCGACGATCAGCATCGTCCGCGTCCGGTCGATATCGGCGATCGGGAACAGCGCGTTGTGGCCGTACATCCACATCTGGACGAGCTGGTGCGGGATCTGGTCGAGCGTCGAGGCCGAATAGAGCCCGCGCACGCCGAGCGCCCGGCGCAGATCGCCAAGCTGGGTCGAGACGCCGTAATTATGCGCGGTCGGATTGCCGATATAGAGCGCCGTTTTCTTGCCCTCGGCGTCGAGCGCGGCCATGCGCGCGCCGATCGCCGCATAGGCCTCGTCCCAGCCGATTTCCTCCCACCGGTCGCCGACGCGCCTGACGGGGCTGCGCAGCCGGTCCGGATCGTCCTGCAGGTCGGCGAGCGCGGTGGCCTTGGGGCAGATATGGCCGCGGCTCAGCACATGATCGGGGTTGCCCAGGATCGACAGGACCTTTCGGCCTTCGAGCTCGACCAGCACGCCGCAATTGGCTTCGCAGATATGGCAGGTGCGGGCATGAACCGTCGGCATAATGTCTCTCCTGAGCCGATTTCACTATCATACGGAAATTGGCCCGGCCACAATCGCGGGTTGAAGCGATCGGCGGAGATCGCTTGCCAAAACCGTCTTCTCCCCGTATAGGCCCCGCTTCCCCGCCATGTGCCCCCTGGAGGCGTGGCGGGCGATGAGACACTAACCAACCAGCGATTTGGAGACATCAGATGAGCGATCAGCTGACTTTGTCGGCCGAAGCGCGCGAGCGAGCAGGCAAGGGAGCCTCTCGCGCAATGCGTCGCGAAGGTCGAGTACCCGCCGTCATCTACGGCGACAAGAAGGACCCGGAACCCATCCACGTGGAAGAGCGCGCGCTCGTGAAACTGCTGCACACCGGCCATTTCATGAACAGCCTCGTTTCGCTCGAACTCGGCGGTAGCAAGACCAACGCGCTGCCCAAGGACGTGCAGTTCCACCCGGTCACCGATCGCCCGATGCATGTCGACTTCCTGCGCATCGGCAAGGGCGCGACCGTTACGCTCGCCGTGCCGGTGTCGTTCGTCAACGAAGAAGCCTCGCCGGGTCTCAAGCGCGGCGGCGTGCTCAATGTCGTGCGGCACGAGCTCGAACTCACCTGCCCGGCCGACGACATCCCGAGCGAGATCGTCGTTGCGCTCGACGGCCTCGAAGTGGGCGATTCGATCCATATTTCGCAGGTCGAACTGCCCGAG
>NZ_JBQLZM010000154.1:0-30857 GCF_052168275.1 Parasphingopyxis sp.
TCGATCCCGATGCGCTGGCGCGGGAACTGGGCGTGCCGGTCGTGCCGACCGTCGCCGTCCGGCGGCGCGGCATAGCGGAGCTCAAGGACGCGATCGGCGGCCGAGTGACCGGCGCCAATCTTCGCGAAATCCAGCCCGGCCGCGGCGACGGCGATGCATTCGACGTCATGCTCGATGCCAAGCGCGCGCGCGCGATCGCGCGGCGGGCGATCATCAGCGAAACGCCCTCCCGGAAGCTCAATCAACGGATCGACGCGGTCGCGCTGCACCCTTTTTTCGGGCCGCTGCTCCTCGCCGGGCTGCTGTTCGTCATGTTCCAGGCGGTGTTCGCCTGGTCGGAAGCGCCGATGGGATGGATCGAAGCCGGACAGGGCTGGCTGACGAGCGGCGCCGACGGTTTGCTCGCCGACGGATATTTCAAGTCCTTTGTCGTCGACGGCGTGATCAACGGCGTCGGATCGGTCCTGGTCTTCCTGCCCCAGATCCTGATCCTCTTCTTCTTCATCCTGCTGCTCGAGGCATCGGGCTACATGACCCGCGCGGCCTTCCTCATGGACCGGCTCATGGCGCGGTTCGGACTTTCGGGCGCATCCTTCATTCCGCTGCTCTCCTCCTTCGCCTGCGCGATCCCCGGGATCATGGCGACCCGGACGATCGCGGATCCGAAGGACCGGCTGACCACGATCCTCATCGCGCCGCTGATGACCTGCTCGGCCCGGCTGCCCGTCTATGCGATCATCATCGCCGCCTTCATCCCGAACGACAGTATCGGCCCGGGAATCGGGTTGCAGGGCGTCGTGCTGTTCGCGCTCTATATCGCGGGTATCGTGGGCGCGATGGGGGCCGCCTTCGTATTGCGCCGCACCGTGGCCAAAGGCGGCTCGGCGAGCTTCATCATGGAAATGCCCAAATATCAGCTGCCGATGCTGCGCGATCTGGTACTCGGCCTGTGGCAGCGCGCCTGGATCTTCCTGAAGCGCGCCGGCACGATCATCTTCGTCACGACGATCGCGCTCTGGGCCCTGCTGTCCTTTCCGCAGGCGCCCGAAGACAGCCCGCTGAGCCAGACCGAATATTCGATCGCCGGGCGCGTCGCCGACGGCCTGCACGTGGTGATGGCGCCGATCGGGTTCAACCAGGAAATCTCGCTCGCGTTGATTCCCGCGATGGCGGCGCGCGAGGTCGCGGTGTCGGCGCTGGCGACCACCTATTCGATCGACGAGAGCGACGAGGCGCAGGCCGAACAGTCGCTGACCCAGCAGCTGCAGAGCCGCTGGACGCTGCCGACCGCGCTCGCCTTTCTCGCCTGGTTCGTCTTCGCGCCGCAATGCCTCTCGACTATCGCCGTGACGCGCCGGGAAACCAATAGTTGGCGATGGCCGGGTTTCATGCTTCTCTATCTTTTCGCGCTCGCCTATCTCGCGGCGGGCGCCACATACTGGACGGCGGTCGCGCTCGGCCTCTGACGCGTTTCGGCGAATACTACCCACATCGCATTCGGCCCGCGCTTGTCGAAACCCGGCCCGTTTTCTAAGCCGGGGCGAAGAGGCGCCGCGGAGATTCGGCGATACGGAATTCTGGGAGACGAGACATGGCGGGCAGCGTCAACAAGGTAATCCTGATCGGCAATCTGGGGCGCGACCCGGAGACGCGGACTTTCAGCAATGGCGGCAAGGTCTGCAATCTGAGGATCGCGACGTCGGAGAGCTGGAAGGACAAGCAGACCGGCGAGCGCCGCGAGCGCACCGAATGGCACAGCGTGGCGATCTTTTCCGAAGGCCTCGCCAATGTCGCCGAACGCTATCTGCGCAAGGGCAGCAAGGTCTATATCGAAGGCCAGCTGCGCACGCGCAAATGGCAGGATCAATCCGGCAATGACCGCTATTCGACCGAAGTCGTGATCGACGGTTTCAACGGCAGCATGACCATGCTCGACGGTCGCGATGGCGGCGGTGGAGGCGGGGGCGGATCCGGCGGCTGGAACGACGGACCGGCCGACAATGACGGTGGCTATGGCGGCGGCCAGTCTTCGGGTTCCAAGCCGGCCGGTGGCGCGTTCGACGACGATCTCGACGACGACGTTCCCTTTTAGGGGCTAGGCGGGGAGCCTAGTCGCCTCTTTTTCCCCCCGCCAGCTGATCGCGAAGGCCCTTGAGCGCGCCGAACGGTCCCGCCTCTTCCTCGCTGATCACGCCCGCTTCTCGCAACGCAGCTTCGGCATTCGCGCTGCGCGGAAACGGATCGAGGGCCAGCGCCATGGTCTGCGCCGCCGCCTCGCCGAGATCGATGGCGCCGTTCGTGTAGATCATGGTCTCGCACTCGTCGGCGCTGAGTTCGATTTCCTCCTCGCCGACAAATCCGTCTTCCGGCACGAAACGCAGGTCGAAATCTGCCTCGATCCGGCTAGCTACCGGCTCGCCGGTGACGACGCACCTTTGCATGACGTCGGCGAACACCCGCCCTCGGGCAAAAATGTCGGATCCCTTGCGGTGAATCTCGGCATCCGCCGAGAGCGTCTGCAGCGCCTGGAGATCGAATCGCTCGGCCAGCGCCTCCCGCTCGTCGGCATCGGCCGCGATTTGGTGCGCGGCGGCCCCGGCGCCGATCGTGTCGATCGCGATCCGTCTCGAAAATTCGGAATCAGCGCTCATGAGAGGTCTGGCAGTCTGCCCGCGATGATCGTCTCGGCCGGTTCGGCGGCGAGGGCGGTACCGAAGCTCTCCAAGCGGCTGGCGGTGTAGGCCAGTTCCCCGTCGCTCGGCGGTTCGCCGCGATAGAGGTTTCGGGCCAGCGCTTCGCGCGTATCGCCGTCCGCCGAAAAGCCCGCGCGATAGGCGGCCAGTCGCCCGCCCAGCGCGCCCATCATCTTGCCGATATGCTTGCCGACGACGATATCGCCGATCCCGAGCTCGCGCAGCTGGCCGTCCATGTCCTCGATGAACAGTTCGGCGAGCAATGCGCTCTGGCTCGCATAGGTCTCGCCGTCCCTTTCGAGCCGCAACAGGACGAGGGCGATGACCGCCGCGATCATGTCGAACCGGCCGTCCTTGGTGTCCGGTACGCCGCCTTGCGCATACCATCGGGGATCGCGGCCACGCTCTACGATGCCGCGATAGAGCGGGATCATCGCCTCGCGCGGACGGTTGCGGTTGAAGAGCCGGTCAAAGAGGGACATGGCGTCGGGTATCGCTCCTTCGATGCGGCCTTGCTATCCGGGTCGCCTTCCGCATATTGAGCGCGATCGATCAAGTTGCAATGCCGGCTGTACGGGCGTTGCGCGTAAGGAGACTGGAATGGCCCGGAAAATGCGGCATATGCCGCTGGTCGCAGCTACCGCGGCGCTGCTCGCGACGAGCCTCTTCACGAGCGGGTGCGCGCGGATTCGCACGCATCAGGGGTATCTCGCCGAACCGATCCTGATCGAATCCATCCAGCCGGGCGTGGACAACCGCGCGTCGGTCCAGGCGACCTTGGGGCGTCCGACCTTCACCAGCCAGTTCACGACGGCCGGCGAAACGCCGACCTGGTATTATGTCTCGCGCGACACGCGCCAGCTGGCATTCGCCCGCCCGAGCCCGGTCGACCAGACCGTTCTGGCCGTCCGATTTGCCGGCGACGGCAATGTCGCAACCGTCGATCGCATCGGGATGGAGCAGGTCGCCTCGATCAACCCCTCGGGCGACGAGACGCCGACCCTCGGCCGCAATCGCGGCTTCTTCGACGAACTGTTCGGCAATATCGGCCGCGTCGGCAGCGTCGGGCAGGGCGGCAGCACCGCCGACAATCCGGGCGGATAGCGGGCGGACGCCGGCCCAACCGGGCCGGTTCCGAAAGACTAGCGCGCGATTCCGCCGGCCGCGAGCACCGCCAGCGTCACCAGTTCGCTGGCGGTCGCCGACATGGTGGCGATTTGCACCGGACGCGCCATGCCGACCAGCATCGGCCCGACCACCGAATCGCCTCCCAGCTCCCGCAGCAGTTTCGCCGACAGGTTCGCCGATTGCAGGCCCGGCATCACGAGCACGTTCGCCGGCTCCGACAGGCGGCTGAACGGATAGCTTTTCATCAGCTGCGGATTGAGCGCGACGTCAGGCGCCATTTCGCCTTCATATTCGAAACTCACCCCGCGTTCGTCGAGCAGGGCGACCGCCTCGCGGATATTTTCGAGCCAATTGCCGGGCGGATTGCCGAAGGTCGAATAGGAAAGAAAGGCTACGCGCGGTTCATGCCCCATGCGCCGCGCCACGGCGGCCGTCTGCTCGGCGATATCGGCGAGCAGTTCCGGCGAGGGGCGCTCGTTGATCGTCGTGTCGGCCATGAAGACGTTATGGTTCCGGCCGACCAGCATATGGATGCCGAACGGGCGGCGCCCCTCGATCGGATCGATCACTTTCATCACCTGGCTCAGCGACTGGCTGAACTGACGGGTGACGCCGGTGATCATCACATCGGCCTCGCCGAGCGCGAGCAGGAGGGCGCCGAATATGTTGCGGTCGTTATTGACCATCCGCTCGCAATCGCGGCGCAGAAAGCCGCGCCGTTGCAGCCGGTCGTAGAGAAAGTCGACCATTTGCGTGACCATCGGCGAATTGCGGCTGTTGTGATATTCGAAGCTGTCCGGCTCGTCGACGCCGAGCGCCCGAAGCCGTTCGGGCACGTCGTCGCGCCCGACCAGCACCGGTATGCCATAACCGCCGTCGCGGAACTGGATCGCGGCGCGCAGGACGACCTCTTCCTCGCCTTCGGCGAACAGCACGCGGCGCGGCTGGGCCCGGGCCTGTTCGTAGGCGAGGGTCAGCACCGAGTTGGTCGGGTTCAATCGCGATTTCAGCGTGTGCCGGTAATTCTCCATGTCGAGGATCGGCTGGCGCGCGACACCCGAGTCCATCGCGGCCTGGGCGACCGCGGCCGGAACGATTTCCATCAGGCGCGGGTCGAACGGCGCCGGGATGATGTAGTCCGGCCCGAAACTGTGCGACGTGCCATAGGCTGCCGCGACTTCCTCCGGCACCTGTTGCCGCGCCAGCGCGGCCAGCGATTTTGCCGCCGCGATCTTCATCTCCTCGTTGATCGTCGTCGCCCGCACATCGAGCGCGCCGCGGAAGATGAAGGGAAAGCCGAGCACATTGTTGACCTGATTGGGATAGTCCGACCGGCCGGTGGCGATGATTGCGTCGGGCCGCACGGCCTTCGCGTCTTCGGGCCGGATCTCCGGATCGGGATTGGCCATGGCGAAGATGATCGGCTTCTCGCCCATCGATCTGACCATGTCCTGATCGACGACGCCGGCCACCGAGAGACCGAGGAATATGTCGGCCCCTTCCATCGCTTCGCGCAAGGTGCGCTTGTCCGTCGGCGCGGCATGGGCGGACTTCCACTGGTCCATCGCCTCTTCGCGCCCCTGATAGATGACGCCCTTGGAATCGCACATCAGCACCCGGTCGCTGGGCGCGCCCATCGCCTTGATCAGCTCGGTACACGCGATCGCCGCCGCGCCCGCGCCGGAGACGACCATATCGACGTCCGTGATGTCGCGCCCGGTCAGGTGCAGCGCATTGATTACGCCGGCCGCGGCGATGATCGCGGTGCCGTGCTGGTCGTCGTGGAAGACCGGAATATTCATCCGCTCGCGCAGCGTCTGCTCGATGATGAAACAGGCCGGCGCGCCGATATCTTCCAGATTGATGCCGCCGAAACTCGGCTCCATGATCTCGACCGCGCTGATGAACTTGTCGACATCCTCGGTATCGAGCTCAATATCGATAGAGTCGACGTCGGCAAAGCGCTTGAACAACACCGCCTTGCCCTCCATCACCGGCTTCGACGCGAGCGCGCCGAGATTGCCGAGCCCGAGGATCGCGGTGCCGTTGGAGATGACGGCGACGAGATTGCCCTTGGCGGTATAGTCGTAGGCGGCGGCAGGATCCTCCGCGATCGCCTTGACCGGCACCGCGACGCCCGGCGAGTAGGCGAGGCTCAGGTCGCGCTGGGTCGCCATCGGCTTGGTGGCGACGATCTCGATCTTGCCCGGCCGCTCATGCGAGTGAAAGAGGAGCGCCTCGCGCTCCGAAAACTCGACATTGCTGTGATCGCTCATCATCTTCTCCTGTGGATGATTTCGTGGATAACCGGGCCCTCGTACCCAATCGCCTTTTGGGGCATGGCGGCGGCGGCGGCAAGTCGCTATCCCGGGATTCGACATGGCGACACAGGTGAAAAAGAAGCGCGCCGCCAAGGCCGGCCCGACGCCGATGATGGCGCAATATCTGGCGCTCAAGGAGAGCGTGCCCGATTGCCTGCTCTTCTATCGCATGGGCGACTTTTTCGAACTGTTCTTTGACGATGCCAGACAGGCCGCCGCGACCCTCGATATCGCGCTGACGGCGCGCGGCGAGCATGACGGCGAACCCATTCCGATGTGCGGCGTGCCCGCGCACAGCCATGAGGCCTATCTGGCCCGGCTGATCAAGGCCGGTCATCGCGTCGCGATCGCCGACCAGACGGAAACGCCCGAGCAGGCCAAGAAGCGCGCGGGATCGAAGGCGCTGGTCGGCCGCGCGATCATCCGCGTCGTCACGGCGGGTACCCTGACCGAGGAAACGCTGCTCGACGCGAAATCGGAGAACTGGCTGGTCGCCGTCGCCGAAACCGGTGGGGCGCTGGGGATCGCCGCGGCGGATATCTCGACCGGGCGCTTTACCCTGGCCATGGCCGAACCCGCTATGCTCGACGCCGAGCTGGCCCGGCTGTCCGCCGCCGAACTGATCGTGCCGGAGGGCTTCGCGAACGCGCCGGACGATGCCCAGATCTGCCCGAAAACGGATTTCAGCAGCATTGGTGCCGAGAAGCTGCTGAAAAGCCTGTTCGGCGTGGCGACGCTCGATGGTTTCGGCGAATTCGACCGGGCCGAGCTGGCGGCGGCGGGCGGGTTGCTCGCCTATCTCGAAACCGCCGGCCAGGGCGACCTGCCCTTCCTGCAGCCGCCGCGCCGCCACCGGACCGGCGATCACATGCTGATCGACGCCGCGACGCGAGAGAGCCTGGAACTGACCCAGGCGGCGGGCGGCGGCCGCAAAGGCAGCCTGCTCGGCTGTATCGATCAAAGCGTTACCGGCGCCGGCGCCCGGTTGCTGGCCGCCGATCTTTCCGCGCCGCTCACATCGACGGCGGCCATCGAGGCGCGGCTCGATCTCGTCCAGCTGTTCGAAGCCGACGCCGCCCGGCGCGACGATCTCCGCGCCGCCCTGAAAGCGCTGCCCGATATCGGCCGGGCGCTGGGGCGCCTCGTTGCCGGGCGCGGCACGCCGCGCGATCTGGGATTGTTGCGGGACGGACTCGGAGCCGCGCGCGATCTTCATACCAGCCTGTCCAGGATCGAGGCGCCACCGGCGCTCCTGACCGAATTGCTGCCGGCGCTGACCGGGCATGGCGCACTGACCGACCATCTCTCCCGCGCGCTTGTCCCATCGCCGCCGATCGATATCGCCAAGGGCGGCTATATCGCCGAAGGCTATGATGCCGCGCTGGACGATCTCCGCGAAACGGCGGGCGCGGGTCGCAAGGCGATCGCCGGGCTGGAGGCGCGCTATCGCGAGACGACGGGAATTTCCAGCCTCAAGATCAAGCACAACAATGTGCTCGGTTATCATATCGAAGTGCCTTCGCGGCATGCCGATGCGCTGATGAGTGCGGACTCCGGTTTCACCCATCGCCAGACGCTGGCCGGGGTGGTGCGTTTCAATGCGCCCGATCTCCATGACGAGGCGCAGCGCGTCATGCAGGCGGGCGCGCATGCGCTCGCCGCCGAGGCCGCGCATCTCGAGGAGCTGATCGAGACGGCCCTCGCCGACAAGGATCGCCTCGCCGCGACCGCCGATGCGCTGGCGCGGCTCGACGTCGCCGCCGCACTCGCCGAACAGGCGGCGCTGTGCGGCTGGACCCGGCCCCGGCTCGCGGGCCATCCCTGTTTTCAGGTCGAGGGCGGCCGCCACCCGGTCGTCGAGCGCGCGGTCGAGCAGCAGGGCGAACGGTTCGTCGCGAACGATTGCAGGCTTTCCCCGGAGGAACGGCTCTGGATCGTGACCGGCCCCAATATGGGCGGCAAATCGACCTTTCTGCGCCAGAATGCCCTGATCGCGGTGCTCGCCCAAGCGGGCAGCTACGTCCCCGCCGCCGCGGCCGAGCTCGGGATCGTCGACAAGCTGTTTTCGCGGGTCGGCGCGTCGGACAATCTGGCGCGCGGTCGCTCGACCTTCATGGTCGAAATGGTCGAGACCGCGGCGATCCTCGCGCAGGCGACGGAGAACAGCCTCGTCATTCTCGACGAGGTCGGGCGCGGGACGTCGACCTATGACGGACTCGCCATCGCCTGGGCGGTGGTCGAGGCGGTCCATGACGTGAACCGGTGCCGGTGCCTGTTCGCCACCCATTATCACGAGCTGACCCGGCTCGCCGAACGGCTCGACGCGCTGTCGCTCCACCATGTCCGCGCCCGCGAATGGAAGGGCGATCTGGTGCTGCTCCACGAGCTGGCCGAGGGGCCGGCCGATCGCAGTTACGGCCTCGCCGTCGCCAAGCTGGCGGGGCTGCCCAGCGAGACCGTGGCGCGCGCCAAATCGGTGCTCGCCAAGCTCGAAGCCGGGCGCGCCTCGACCGGCGGATTGGCGGCCGGGCTTGACGATCTGCCGTTATTTTCCGCCGATGTCGCTCAGGAAGAGGATCGCGCCGATCCCCTGCGCGAGGCGCTCGAGGCGATCCATGCCGACGATCTCAGCCCGCGCGAGGCGCTGGACCTCGTCTACCGCCTCAAACGGCTGGCGGACGAGGGCGACGCCGCCTAGATTGCGCCGATGCCCAGCACTCCCATCCCCAATCGGCGCGCGATTATCGACCGGCGCGAAGTCGCCGCGACGCTGCACGGACTCGAAGCGGAAGGGACGGCGGAACTGCGCGCCGCGGCCGTCGGTGCGTTGCGCGACGCCATGGATTCGGGACGCGGGGAAATCGCGGCGCGGCTTGCCGACAAGCCCTCGCGCGGGTCGGTCATCGCGCACAGCTATGCCTTTCTCTACGACCAGCTGCTCCGGCTGATTTACGATTTCACCGTCCAGCGCCTTCATTCGAACAGCAACCCCTCGGATGCCGAACGGCTGACCCTGATCGCCGTCGGCGGCTACGGCCGCAGCGAGCTGGCGCCCTTTTCCGATCTCGATATCGGATTCCTGACCCCCTACAAGCAGTCGCCCTGGTGCGAACAGGTGATCGAATCGATCCTCTATACGCTGTGGGATCTGGGGCTGAAGGTCGGTCATTCGAGCCGCTCGCTCGACGATATGGTGCGCATGGCGAAGAGCGATCTGACGATCCGCACGGCGCTGCTCGAAGCGCGATATCTGTGGGGCGACGAACGCCTGTATGACGAGGCGACGCGGCGCTTCTATACCGAGGTCGTCGAGGGCACGGCGCAGGCCTTCACCGCCGGAAAACTCGAAGAACGCGATGCGCGGCACGAGCGGATGGGCGACAGCCGCTACGTCGTCGAACCCAATGTGAAGGATGGCAAGGGCGGCTTGCGCGATCTCCATACATTGTTCTGGATCGGCCGCTATGTGCACAAGGTCCGCGATCTGGGGGAACTGGTCGAACACGGCCTGCTCACCGCGGAGGAACTCAAGCAGTTTCGCAGGGCGCGCGACTTCCTGCTCGCAGTGCGCTGTCACCTCCATCTGCTTTCGGGTCGGCCGGAAGAGCGGCTGACCTTCGACGTCCAGCCCGAGATCGCCAAGCGGATGCACTATGCGGAGCGCACGGGGAAATCGGCGGTCGAACGGTTCATGCACCATTATTTCCTGGTCGCGAAACAGGTGGGAAACCTGACCGGCGTTTTTCTCGCGCACCTGGACGAGCAATATGGACCGCGCGGGCGGCGGTTCGTGATGCCGACGCTGCGCCGCAAGCCGCGCAAGCTCAACGGCTTCACGCTGGACCGGGGACGGCTTTCGATTCCCGAAGACGGTTTTTTCGTGGAAGATCCGGTCCGGCTGATCGAAATGTTCGCGCTCGCCGACAAGCACGGGCTCGAGATCCATCCGGTGGCGATACGCCAAGCTGGCCGCGACGAGAAGATGGTCGCGACGATCCGGGACGATCGCCGCGCCAACGCGCTGTTCCTCGACGTGCTGACGAGCCCGCGCGACCCCGAAACGGTATTGCGCTGGATGAACGAGGCGGGAATTTTCGGTCGCTTCGTTCCCGATTTCGGCCGCGTCGTCGCGCAGATGCAGTTCGACATGTATCACCATTATACGGTCGACGAGCATACGATCCGGGCGATCGGTCTCCTCTCCAAGATCGAAAGCGGGCTGCTCAAGGAAGACCATCCCCTGTCCCACCATGTCATGCGGACGCTCGTGTCGCGGCGGGTGCTTTACGTCGCCGTTCTGCTGCACGACATCGCGAAGGGACGGGGCGGCGACCATTCGCTCCTCGGCGCCGAAGTGGCGGACGAACTGTGCCCGCGCCTCGGCCTGGACGCCGGCGAAACCCAGACTGTGGCGTGGCTTGTGCGCTGGCATCTGCTGATGTCGGCGACGGCTTTCAAGCGGGACCTTTCCGACCCCAAGACGATCGAGGATTTCGTGCTCGCGGTGAAGAGTCCCGAACGATTGAAACTGCTGCTCGTGCTGACCGTCGTCGATATCCGCGCCGTCGGGCCGGGCGTCTGGAACGACTGGAAACGCCAGCTGCTGACCGATCTGTTCGGGGCGGCGGAGGAAACCCTCCGGCTGGGCCACAAGCATCAGGGCCGGGATTCGCGAATCGACGCCGCGCAGCAGGCGCTGGCTCAGGCGCTGGGCTGGTCGGACGCGGATACGAAGCGGCTCTTCAAGCGGATGCCCCGCGCCTATTGGATCGCCGAGAATGAGGAAACCGCCGCGGCCAATGCCCGGCAGATGGCCGAGGCGGAGGCGCGGGGCGAAAAACTCTCGATAGTCGCGGAACCGGACCCCGAGCGCGGCGCGACGATGGTGACCGTCTATACCGCCGACCATCCCGGACTGTTCTACCGGCTCGCCGGCGCCGTCGACATGGCCGGCGCGAATGTCATCGACGCGCGCATCTATACCACGCGGGACGGCATGGCGCTCGACAATATCCTGGTTCAGGATCCGTTCGGCGGGACGTTCGCCGATCCGGGCCAGCTTCAGCGGCTCGAAACCGCAATCCGCGACGCGCTCGCCAACAAGCACAAGCTGAAGGAGCGCCTCGAGGCGCGGCCGCTGCCGCGGGCGCGGGCGGAAGCCTTCCATATCGAACCGCTGGTGTTGATCGATAACAAGGCATCGAACCGCTACACCGTGATCGAAGTGAATGCGCTCGACCGGCCGGCCTTGCTCAACAGCCTCACCCATGCGCTGTTCCAGTCCAAGGCGACGATCCGCTCGGCGCATATCGCCACCTATGGCGAGCGGGCCGTCGACACATTCTATCTGACCGACCTGTTCGGCGAGAAAATCCTGAATCCGGGGCGGCTCAAGGCTCTGCAGAAGCGCCTGCTCAAGGCCGCGGCTCCGCCGCGCGAGAATGAGAAGGAAGCGGCCTAGGCCGGTTGCGGTTCGGGCGGCCGGTTCGGGCGTTCGCGTTTTTCGAGCTGTTCCTCGGGCGCCTCGGGCGGGGCATAGCTGACGACGATGTCGCCGGGCTCGACGACCGGCCGCGCGTCGGTCGAATAGAAGAGCAGGCGCCGGTCGGGCTTGAGGACGCAGATGAGCAGCGCCTCGGTATCCAGGTTCTGCTTGAGATCCTCTATCCCGAACTTGTCGGTGATCTTGGTGCGGGTGAAGACCCAGTCGGCGTCCTCGCATTTGAGCAGATCGTCGATCGTTGGCGCCGAACGCATCAGGACGCGCCCGCGGGCGTGATAGGCCTCCCGATCCCGGTCCGTCCCGATCTGGCTGACCGAATCATACCCCATCTCCGGCCCCAGATCGTCGCAGATCAGGGCGTTGTAGGCATCGTTGTCGGTCGCCGCGATCAGCTCCTGAAACTGGCCGAGATCGAGATGCTCCTGGGTAACCTCGTCGAGGATATCGCCGCGATAGACGTCGAGTCCGCGGCGTTTGGCCGCCCGCAGCGCATATTGCGAGGGGTCCGCGATCGTGACCGGTATCTCCATCTTCTTGAGCAGTTCGCCGAAATCGACGGTCCAGCGATTGGCGCCGACGAGCAGCACGCCGTTCGCATCTCCCTGGTCGAGATCGAGCCGCCTGGCCCACCATTTCGCGGAAAAGCCGTGGGCGAAGATCGTGGCGATGACGACGCCGAAGGAGAGCGGGATCAGCGCTTCGGCATCTTCGATGCCGTAATCGATGAGCCGGATCGCGAAGAGGCCGGTGATCGCCACGGCAACGATGCCGCGCGGCGCGATCCAGGCGATGAACAGGCGCTCGTTCCATGGCACACTCGAAAAGAGCAGCGAGACCAGGATGGTCAGCGGCCGGACGACGAACAGCAGCAGGATCAGAAATCCGGTAAAGCGCAATACGCCTTCGACCGGATCGGGCGAGGTCGTCTGGAAGCTGGTGATGACTTCCCAGTCGAGCGTCGCCGAGAGCAGGATGAACACGCCGGAAATCAGGAGAACGGCCAGATCCTCCTTGAACCGGCGCAGCGCGTGGCTGGAAAACATCGGCCGGTTCGCCATCACGACGCCCATGACCGTGACCGTGACCAGCCCGGTCTCGTGCTGGATGATATCGGCGAGGACGAACCCCCCGATCACCAGGATCAGCAGCGTCGGCGCTTTCAGATATTCGGGGACATAGCCGCGTGGGAAGAACCAGGTCACGCCCCAGCCGAGCGCCGCGCCGAGCAGTGCGGCGATGAAGGTCGAACCGAGGACGTCGAAGCTGATCGCCGCGATGTTGGTACCCGTGCCGCCATAGGTGATATAGGCGAAGATGAAGACGGCCAGCAGCGCCCCGATCGGATCGTTGACGATCCCTTCCCATTTCAGGATGTTCGAGACGCGCGGGCCGACGCGCAAGGTGCGCAGCATCGGGCCGATCACCGTCGGCCCGGTGACGACCAGGATGCCGCCGAACAGCGCCGACACCTCCCAGCTCAGCCCGGCGCCGTAATGCGCGGCGAGGGTTCCGAGGAACCAGCCGAGCGGAACGCCGATCACCACCACGCGCATCACCGCCCAGCCGGCCTGGCGCAACTCCCGGAAATTGAGGCTGAGCCCCCCCTCGAACAGGATCACCGCCACCGCGAGCTTGATGATGGGCTCCATCAGAGCCCCGAAATCTCTTTCGGGATTTATGAGGCCGCCGCGGAAGAATTCGTGCGGAATGAGTGCGCTGACCGGTCCGACCAGGATTCCCACGATCAGCATCAGCGCGATAGCCGGGCGCCCCGTCCGCCAGGCGATCCATTGCGCGCCGACCCCGGCAACGCCAATCACCGCGATCTTCACCATAAGGGAGTCGAGCGCCATTACCTGTCCATGCCGGGGAAACCGCCTTTCATCAACAGATTGTTAAAGCGCCGCGAAAAGAGCCCGCGCCCGTTCGACGGGCGCGGGCTCTCTTGAAGATCCGGCTGACGGCGCGGCTAGAAGCGCGTGCGGACCGTTACGCCATAGGTGCGCGGCTCGGCGAGGAATGCCGAATAGGTCTGCTGCGGTGCGATGAACGGCGTGTTGAACGCGACCTGGGTATAGTCCTCGTCGAACAGGTTCTGCGCCCAGACTTCGAGCGACCAGCGATTGTCCGGCCCGCGGATGCCCACGCGGCCGTTCACGACGATGAACGATTCCTGCTCCTTGCCGAACAGCAGGTCGGAGCCGGTGTTGTAACCGCTCGTCATGCGCGTGTTCAGATAGAAGAGACCGCTCAGGCCGCTATTGCCGATCGGCGGCGTCCAGCTCATCGCGCCGGTCACGACAAGGTCCGGTGCGTTGGAAAGCTGATCGCCGGGCAGCAGGCGCAGGGCCGGGTCGAGCGGCGTGCCGTCGTCCTGGCCGATCAGATTGTTCTCGTAGGACGTATCGACATAGGTGAAGCCGGCATTGAAGGCGAGATAGTCGGTCGGGTTGATCGTCGCCTCGACTTCTATGCCCTGCGAGATCACGCCCGGCTCAACATCGTCGGGTGCGCAAGCGCCCGTGAGGCCTCCGGTATCGCGATCCGCGCCGCCAAGATCGGTGCCGCAGCTATTGATATTCTGGACCAGGAAGACCGTGCCGTTGAAGGTGTTCAGCTGGAAATTGCTGAATTCCTGCCGGAAGGCGGCGGCGCTGATCGTGAAGTCCCGGCCCGTATATTTGGCGCCGATCTCGAACGCGTCGACCGTTTCCTCGTCGAACTGCAGATTGGCCGGGTTGTTGAGCACCGCCGGTCCGACGATCACCGACAGGTTGGTCTGCCCGGTCAAATCGGCCGGGCTGTAGAACGCGCCGGTCAGCGCCGAGCGGTCCAAGTTGAAACCGCCCGCCTTATAGCCGCGCGAATAGCTGGCATAGAGCAGGAGGTCGTCGAGCGGGCGATAGGAGAGGACCACCGTGCCGGTGAATTCCTCCTCGCTCCGCTCGTCCGTGATATTGAGCGCGTTCAGTTCGGTCGACGAGTTGCCCTGACAGGTCAGCGAAATCAGCGCCCCGGCGAGCCCCGCCAGAGGCGTCGTCAGAAGCGGGCTCTGGAGCGCGCGCTGAGTCGGGCAGAACGCGTTGTTATTGTTGAAGTTGATGTCGAGGGTCTTGTTCTCGTTGGTGTAACGGGCGCCGATCGTCAGATCGAGACGGTCGGTGATGTGGATGATGTTATGCGTGAAGAAAGCGAAGTTTTCGCTGTTCTGCATATATTGCGTGCCGTTCGAACCGACGTTGTTGACCTGCGACAGGATGTCGAGACCGCCCAGAATGGCGGGCGTCGCCGCGCCGAAGGCCGGCGTCGTGCCCGGCGCGGTGCCGTCGAGGATCGCGCGGCCGGTCGGGCTCAGACAGCCTTGGCCGCCCGGCGAAACGAGCGCCGGATTGACCGCAAGGATCACGCGGCACGGCGCGAATGCGCCATACTGGCTGCCGAACTTCAGGTTGTCGGTAACCGTCAGATCCTCGTTGGCGTAATAGGCGCCGACCAGCCAGTCGAGCACGCCGTCGAAGGCCTCGCCCTGCAGGCGCAGTTCCTGGCTGAAGGTTTCGAACCGCCGCGAACCCGCATCGTCGCCCGGTGCGCGGAACAGGATGTCGACGCCGGTATAGTCGGTGTCGGACGCCTGGTTGTTGTCATATTCGCGATAGGCGGTGATCGAGGTCAGCTGTGCGCCGCCGATATCCCAGTCGGCCTGCAGCGAAATGCCCCAGTCCTCGGTTTCGCCCGCATAGGAGCGGCCTGCGGTCGGATAGATGTTCCGGTCGTAGGGATCGTCGGTGAAGGCGCGCGGATCCTGCCCGAGCGCGAGCAGGATCGGAATGATCGGGTTCTGCGTGCTGACCAGCGAGCCGTTGCCGCCGGGTCCGGCAAAGGGATTCAGGGACGCGTTGATCGTCGCGCCCGGAGAGACTTCGGGAGTCACGAAAACCGCCGCGCAGCATTCCTCGTCCTTGTTGGAATAATCGCCGATCAGGCGGAAGCTGAGATCGGGCGTCGCTTCCCACAGCGCCTGGGCGCGAACGAGATAGCGATCCTGATTGTTGACCGAGCCACCGTTGACGACATCGTCATAGAAGCCGTCGCGCTCCAGATAGACGCCGTCGATACGCGCGGCGACCGTGCTGCCGACCGGGAAGTTCAGCCCGCCCTCGAGCCGGATCGTGTCGAAATTGCCGTAGGTGGCCGCGGCATAGCCTTCCATGTCGAAGGACGGACCCTGGGTCACGATGTTGATCAGGCCCGCCGACGCATTCCGGCCGAACAGCGTGCCCTGCGGGCCGCGCAGCACTTCGACGCGCTCGACCGGGCCGAGCTCGTTGAGGCCGGCGCCGGAGCGCGAGCGGTAGACGCCGTCGATGAAGACCGCGACCGAGCTTTCCAGGCCCGGATTGTCGCCGACCGTGCCGATGCCGCGGATACGCGCCGAGCCGTTCGCTTCGTTGCCGGTCGAGGAGACGAGCAGCGACGGCGCGAGCTGGTTGAGCTGGCGGATGTCGTTGGCGCCCGAATTCTGGAGGCTCTCGGCGTTGACCGCGCTGACCGCGATCGGAACGTCCTGCAGCCGCTGTTCGCGGCCCTGGGCGATGACGACGATGACATTGTCGTCGGTCGCCGCATTCTGGGCGACGTCGGTCGGGGTTTCCGTGTCTTGGGCCACGGCGGGCGAAGCGATCGCGGCAAGGCCGGCGGTCGCGAGCAACAGGGATTTACGCATGGGTTCGTCTCCAGTTCGGGATATTTTGTTTTTATAGTTGGAGGCTTTCTATAATTTTCGGTGAGGAACGCCAGCGAATCCGATGGTTGCGCGGCCTTAGGCTGCGCCGGTGATGCGTTTGGGCAACACGCCTGATGCTGGCGGTTAACCGCGCTTGGCGGTATCGAAGAGCCTGCCGAGCCGGTTCGGATGAAGGGGAGAAATCGAGATGGCGGTCACGGGAATGGGCGGACTGTTCTTCCGGGCGAAGGATCCGGATGGGCTAACCCAATGGTATCGAGAGCATTTTAACCTAGGCGGCGGGGATAGCTGGTGGCATCAGGCGGCCGGACCGACCGTATTCGCGCCGTTCAAGCAGGACAGTGATTATTTCAGCGCAGAGAAAGCGTTCATGATTAATTTCCGCGTCGACGATCTCGCAGGGATGATCGCGGCGCTCGAAGCGGCGGGGATCGACGTCCAGCGCAAGGACGATTGGGACATGGACGGCAGCTATGGCCGTTTCGCCCGCGTCCACGATCCCGAAGGCAATGCCATCGAACTGTGGGAGCCGCCGGCCGAACTGCCGGACGGCTGACCGGGCCGAAGCCAGGCTAGCGGTCCGGGGCCTGGGCGCCGCCCAGCGAGGGCGGAACGCGCTTCTCGACGGCGGGCGTCATGCCGCTCGGCCGGCGGACGAGCAGGATGGCGGCGAAGATCATCGCCATGCCGACCGCGTCGACCGCCGTCAGTATCTCGGCGAACCACAGGAAACCCAGCAGTCCGGAGAAGAGCGGCTGGACGAGCAATCCGATCCCGCTGGCGAGCGGCGGGAGATGGGGCAGCGCGTAGATGATGAGGCCCTGGCCGGCGACCTGGCTGCTCAGTGCCAATATGAGCAGCGGCGTCCAGTCCTGCGGCCAGAAGGCGCCGCCGTCCGAGAGCGCGACCGGCAGCAGAAACAGCGCACCGGCGATCGTCGCGAAGCTGAGGGCCGACAATGCGGACAGCCCGGCGCGCGCCTTGTTCATCACGATCAGATAGCCGGTATAGAAGACCGCCGCGAGCAGGCAGAGCAGGTCGCCGGAGAGATTCACGGGCGACACGGAGGCCGATTGCCCGGCCAGCGTCACGATCCCGGCGGCCGCCAGCAGCAGCGCGAGTCCGGCCGTCCGCGTCGGCCAGCGCCGGATGACGGCATAGCCCCAGATCGGGAACAGGAAGGCGGTCGCGTTGGCGAGCAGGGTCGAGTTGGCGAGGGTCGTGCGCGCGATGCCGAAATGCCAGCTGGCGAGGTCCGCCGCGAAGAACAGGCCGCCCAATATCAGCCAGAGCGCGCTCCGGCCCGATGGCAGCGGCGGAACACGGCCCTCGATGGCGCGCACCAGCAGGATCAGCATCGGGGCGCCGATCGCGAGCCGCCAGAATGCCGACTGGACCGCGCCGACATCGGCCAGCCGCACGAACAGCGGCCCGGCGGACAGAACGATGCTGCCGAGCAGGAAAAGCGGGAAGGCGAAACGAAGCGAAGCCGTCATCGCCGCCCCATGCGCGCATCGGACGGCGGATTCAATCGACGATGTCAGAGGCGCCTTATTTGGGCGCGAGCACCATCAGCATCTGCCGGCCTTCCATTCTCGGATGGGCTTCGGTCTTGGCGGTTTCCTTGGTGTCTTCCTGTACGCGGCGCAGCAGATCCATGCCGAGTTCGCGGTGCGAAAGCTCGCGACCGCGGAACCGCAAGGTGACCTTCACCTTGTCGCCATCGTCGATGAACTGGTGCACCTTCCTCATCTTCACGTCATAGTCATGATCGTCGATGTTCGGGCGCATCTTGATCTCTTTGATGTCCTGCGTCTTTTGCGATTTGCGCGCGAGATTGGCCTTTTTCTGCGCCTCATACTTGTATTTGCCGACGTCGAGGAACTTCGCGACGGGCGGGTCCGCATTGGGCGAAACCTCGACCAGATCGAGGCCGACATCGGCGGCCTGTTCGATCGCTTCGTTGGTAAGCAATACGCCCAGATTCTCGCCATTTTCGTCGATCACGCGGACCTTTGGCGACTGAATGAACTGATTGTAGCGCGGGCCGTTCATCGGCGGTGCCGCGGGGCGGCGGGTCATCGGGGGGCGTATAGCAGTATCTCCTGTTACCGGGCGCGACACTGCGCCCGTGTCCTTAATATACGGTGCTTCGGCGCGGAATCAAAGCCGTGCTTTGCGCCGGTGCCGATTGAACCATGCTATCGCAGGTCGGGCGGCGTCGCCTCGGCGGCGAGCATCGCCACCAGTTCGTCGAGCGCCATCACCTTCTGATGCTCGTCCGATCCGAGCCGCCGCAGGGCGATGGTGCCCTCCTCCGCCTCGCGTTTGCCGACGACCAGCAGGTTGGCAACCTTGGCGAGGCTGTGTTCGCGCACCTTGTAGTTGATCTTCTCGTTGCGCAGATCGGTCTCGACCCGGATGCCGGCCTCGCGCAAACGCGCGGAGACCTGTTCGGCATAGTCGTCGGCGTCCGAGACGATCGTCGCGACGACCGCCTGAACCGGGGCCAGCCAGAGCGGCAGCTTACCGGAATAATGCTCGATCAGGATACCGATGAACCGTTCATAGGTGCCGATCACCGCGCGATGGAGCATCACCGGCCGATGGCGGTCGCCATCCTCGCCGACATAGCTCGCATCGAGCCGCTCGGGCAGCACGCGGTCCGACTGGATCGTGCCGACCTGCCAGGTCCGTCCGATCGCATCGGTCAGGTGCCATTCGAGTTTCGGCGCGTAAAAGGCGCCTTCGCCGGGCAGCTCCTCCCAGCCATAGTCTTCGGTCGCCAATCCCGCCTCGACCACGGCGTTGCGCAGTTCGTCTTCCGCCTTGTCCCAATCCTCGTCGGAGCCGAAACGCTGTTCGGGCCGCAAAGCCAGCTTGATCGCATAGCCCTCGAATCCGAAATCGCGATAGACGCGATCGGTGAGTTCGCAGAAGCGCCGCACCTCGTCGACGAGCTGGTCCTCGCGCACGAAGATATGGCCGTCATCCTGCGTCATCTGGCGAACGCGGAGCAGGCCGTGCAGCGCGCCGTGCGGCTCGTTGCGGTGGCAACACCCCATTTCGGCCATGCGGATCGGCAGGTCGCGATAGCTCTTGATGCCCTGGCGGAAAATGAGGACATGCGCGGGGCAGTTCATCGGCTTCAGCGCCATCATGTCGGCGTCGCCCGAAACGATCGGTCCCTCGTCTTCGGTCGAGGGAATCTCGTCGGGCACGACGAACATGTTCTCGCGATACTTGCCCCAATGGCCCGATTGCTGCCATTGCCGCGCGTCCATCAGCTGCGGCGTCTTGACCTCGGCATAGCCGGCCTCGTCGATCCGGCGGCGCATATAGGCCTCCAGTTCGCGCCAGATGATATAGCCCTTGGGATGCCAGAACACGCTGCCCTGCGCTTCCGGCTGGAGGTGGAACAGGTCCATCTCCTGGCCGAGCTTGCGATGATCGCGCTTGGCCGCTTCCTCGAGCCGGTGGAGATGCTGGGCGAGTTGCTTCCGGTCGAGCCAGCCCGTTCCGTAGATGCGCGACAGCTGCGGATTGCGCTGGTCGCCGCGCCAATAGGCGCCCGATACGCGCAGCAGCTTGAACGCCTTGGGGTCGAGCTTGCCGGTCGACGCCAGGTGCGGGCCGCGGCACATGTCCATCCAGTCGTCGCCCGACCAGTAGACGCTCAGTTCCTCGCCCTCAGGAAGCTCGGCGGCCCATTCGGCCTTGAACGTCTCGCCGTTCTTCTCCCAGCGTTCGATCAGCGCGTCGCGCTCCCAGACTTCGCGGCGCAGCGGTTTGTCCGCCGCTATGATGCGGCGCATCTCTTCCTCGATCGCCGGCAGGTCGTCGTCCGTAAACGGCCGGTCCTTGGGCGCGAAGTCGTAATAGAAGCCGTCCTCGGTCGAGGGGCCGAAGGTGATCTGCGTGCCCGGGAAGAGGGACTGCACCGCTTCGGCCAGCACATGCGCATAATCGTGCCGCGCCAGTTCGAGCGCCTCGGCCTCGTCGCGCGATGTGATCAGCGCCAGTTCGGTATCGCGCTCCAGCGGGCGCATGATGTCGCGCACCTCGCCGTCGATTTTCGCCGCGAGCGCGGCCTTGGCGAGCCCGGGTCCGATATCCGCCGCGATATCCGCCGGGGTCGTGCCGGGCTCGACTGCGCGCACCGATCCGTCGGGAAGTGTGATGGAAATCATATCGGCCATCGAACTGTTCGCTACTCCTAAGCGGCATTTTCGCCAGCGGCTGCCTTAGATGGGGGTTGAAGCAAGTCAAGCAACAGCATGGCCGCCGGGAGCGGCATGATCGCGTTTTTGCGCGATCCGGAAACTTTTAACGGATGGGGCGTTAGGGTCCCAACGAATGAAAACAGGGAGTTAGCATCATGCGTATCGCCGGGGCCGTTTTGTTCATGGTTGCCGCCGCATCCTTCGTCCTCGCCTGCACGGTGCCGAATGGCCAAAATGCCGCGATCGTCGGCGCCGACGCCGGCGTGCTCCAGAGCGTCGACGCCCAGCCGGTGCGCATCAAGCCGGATGCGGCCAAGCCCGACAGCATGGTGGGCGAACCCGCCGAGGCCTTGCTCCACCAAAGCTGATCGAGACGCGCCCCGCGCCGCGTCGGGCCAAGTTGCATTTTCATCGTCGATATGCGCATCGCTACGGGCGATGGCAGGGGATTCTCCAGGGGCCTGTCTCGTTATCGGGGCGGGCGACGACACGGGCGGCGCGATCGCCCGCGCCTTCGCACGGGAGGGGCTGGCGGCCTGTCTCGTCCGGCGCCCGCGGCATGCCGAGGCGCTCGAGACGCTGGCGGACGGCATCCGGTCTGACGGCGGGATCGCCCATGCCATGCCGGTCGATGCGCGGGACGAGGACGCGATGATGGCGCTCGTCGCGCGGATCGAGCAAGATGTCGGTCCGATCGAGGCGGCCGTCTTCAATATCGGCGCGAACGTCAATTTTCCGATCACCGAGATGACCGCCCGCGTCTACCGCAAGGTCTGGGAGATGGCGGCCTTTGCCGGTTTCCTGATGGGCCGGGAAGTGGCCAGGAATATGGTCGCCCGCGGCCGGGGCACGATCCTCTTCACCGGCGCCACGGCCAGCCTGCGCGGCGGACCCGGATACAGCGCCTTTGCCGGGGCGAAGTTCGCGCTCAGGGCTCTGGCCCAGTCGATGGCGCGGGAGCTCGGGCCGAAGAACGTCCATGTCGCCCATGTCGTGATCGACGGGGCGATCGATTCGAAGTTCATCCGCGAAAACCTGCCCGATGTCGATGCGAAGCGCGACGAGGGCGCCATCCTGTCGCCCGATGCGATCGCCGCCAATTATGTGATGCTGCACAAGCAGCCGCGCAGCGCCTGGACCCACGAGCTGGACCTCAGGCCCTGGAAGGAGAACTGGTAGTCATGAGCGTAACCGTCGATTTCATCTTCGATTTTGCGAGCCCTAACGCCTATCTCGTGCATCGCGTCTTGCCGGGGATTGTCGAGCGCACCGGTGCGACGTTCCGCTACATCCCCTGCCTGCTCGGCGGCATATTCAAGGCGACGGGCAACCAGGCCCCGATGATCGCCTATGCGCCGATCCCCAACAAGCTGGCCTATGAGCAGCTCGAATTCCGCCGTTTCATCGAGAGCCACGCGCTGTCGGACTTCAACTTCAACCCGCACTTCCCGGTCAATACGGTCCTGCTTCAGCGCGGCGCGCTGGCGGCCGAGCGCGAGGGCCGGCTGATGGACTATGTCGAGGCGGGCCTCCACCATATGTGGGAAGCGCCGAAAAAGATGGACGATGCCGAGGTCTATGCCGACGCGATGCGCGAGTCGGGTTTCGACGGCGCCGCGCTGGTCGAAGCGGCGCAGGATCCGGCGATCAAACAGGCCCTGATCGACAATAGCTCGGCGGCCGTGGAGCGCGGCGCGTTCGGCATTCCGACCTTTTTCGTCGGCGACGAGATGTTCTTCGGCAAGGAACGGCTCGGCCAGGTCGAGGACGCGGCGGCCGCAGGTTAGGGCGCCCGGCCCGCCGTCCGGGCTTCGCATTCGCGCCAAGGGCGATTACAGCGACGGGGAATCGCACGCAACAAGGGGCATCCGGGTGACTGAACTTCGCTATCACGAGCGGGCCGGCCGGCCGCGTCTCGCCTATCGCCATCGCGAAGGCATCGGGCCGACCCTCGTCTTCCTGCCCGGCTACATGTCCGACATGACGGGCTCGAAAGCCAATGCGGTGATGGCCTATGCCGAAGCCGAGGACCGCGCCTGTCTTTTGCTGGATTACGCCGGATGCGGGTCGAGCGATGGCGAGTTCGAGGAACAGAGGCTGACCGACTGGCGCGACGACGTCATGGACCTCGTCAATGCCCTCGTGCTCGGGCCGGTCGTGCTGATCGGATCGTCGATGGGCGGCTGGCTGATGCTGCTCTGCGCGCTCGCCCATCCCGAGCGGGTCTCGGCGCTGGTCGGGATCGCGGCGGCGCCGGATTTCACCGATTGGGGCTTCACCCAGGACGAGAAGCTGACGATTTTGCGCGACGGGAAGCTCGAACAGCCGTCCGACTATGACGATTCACCCTATGTCACGAGCCGGACCTTTTTCGAAAGCGGCGAGGCCAGCCGGCTGCTCGGCACCGAGATCGCGATCGATTGCCCGGTCCGGCTGATCCATGGCCAGCAGGACCGGGACGTCCCCTGGGAATATTCGGTTCGCCTCGCGCGGCAGCTGCGTTCAGCCGATGTCCATGTCATGCTCGTCAAGGATGGCGATCACCGGCTGTCGCGCATCGCGGATGTCGCACGGCTCCTGGCCCAAATAGAATGGCTGCTCGAAAGCCTGAAAGCGTCGTGACTTGAGTTTTCTGCTTGCCCTCCTTGCCATGCAGGCGGCCCCGCCGCCCATCGACCCGATCCTGATCCCGCCGCGCGAGGAAAGCGGCGTCGAGATCGAATCCGCGGCCATGGCCCGGGCCCAGCGCCTGCTGAACTGCATGCGGCTGGCCGATTCGGATCCCGATGCCGCGATCGCCGAGGGCGCGCGCTGGGCGCTGACCGACGGCGGAATCGAGGCCGAGCTGTGCCTCGGCGTCGGCTATGAACACAAGGCGGACTGGGATGCCGCCGAGCGCGCCTATCTGCGCGCGCACGACCTTGCGGAAGCCGTGGACGATACCCGCAGCACGGGCATCCTCGCCAATGCCGGCCGCGTCGCGCTGCGAAAGGGCGATGCGGCGGCCGCGAAGGCGCGGTTCGATACGGTGCTCGCCGATCCGGATCTCGGCGCCGATGTGCGCGGCAATATCCTGCTCGAGCGCGCCCAGGCGCATGTCGTGCTGGAGGATGGCGATGCGGCCCAGGCCGATCTCATCGCCGCGCAGGCGCTGCTGCCCAACGACAATGCCGTCTGGCTGCTGTCGGCGACCCTGGCGCGGCGGCAGGGCGATCTGGATGCCGCGGGCGACTTCATCGACCGGGCGCTCGAACTCGACCAGAATGACGCCGCGACGCTGCTCGAAGCGGGCAATATCGCGATCGGGCTGAACGCCTATGACATCGCCGAACAGGCCTGGACGCGCGCCGCCGCCGCGGACCCGGACGGCGTGCCGGGCCAAGCCGCCACGCGCAATCTCGAGCGGCTGGCTGCGTTGCTCGCGGAGGGGCCCGGGGTACCGGTGGAACTGCCCGAAGGCATGGAAGCCGGGCCTTCCGAGCCGGCAGACCCGCAACCTCAATCCAGATAGAAATCGATCGTCGTGACGACGCGGACCTGCTTGTAGGGCGTGTCGGCGACGCCATAGCCGCCGGCGTCTCCGTCGCGCGACTCGATCGAGAAATAGCCCTGCGTCGCGCTGCGGATGCCGCCGACATCGGTGCCGCTGTCCTCGGCGAACTGATTGGCCGATGCGCGGGCGTCGCGCGTCGCCTCGGCGATCATTTCCGGCTTGATCTCGTTCAGCCGGGTGAAGGTGAAGCTCATGCCCGACCCCTCCTCGAGCACGACGCCGCGGCGCACGAGATCGAACTGGCGGGCGACGGCGTCCTGCGCCCGCTCGATATCGGTGGTCCGGAGCTGCATCCGCTGGCGGATCGTATAGGTCTGCTGGCCGATATTGTTGCTATATTGCGAGACGTTGACCCCCGAGGGCTGCAATGCCTCGGCCTCGAAGCCCAGCTCCCCGAAAAAGGCGCGGATCGCCTCGGTGTCGCGGTCGATATCGGCCTGCGCCTCGGCAAGGTTCGACGATTGCGCCGAATAGGAGATCGTCCAGGTCGCGAGATCCGCCGTCACCTCGCGCTCGGCGAGCCCGCGCACGGTTACCGACCGGTCCGCCATGCGGGCGCGCAACAGCCCGTCGCCGAGCAGATAGCCGCCCGCGATCATGCTTACGCCGAGCACCCCGCTGGCGATCAGGATCGTGCGCGAGTCCGGCATCCGCCAGCCCCGGCCGTTGTTTTCGCTGTGTTCGTCTGTCATCGGTTCACACCCCTTTTGCTCGCGCGCCAACGCTTTCGTTCGCGCCGGCGCGCGTCTATGACGCGACCCGATACCGGTTCCGGCTATGGAGCTTCAGAGATGAACCGTTGCTGACTTGCGACGAACCGTTGACCGGTGAAAGGACGTTATCCGATGAAATATCTCCACACGATGATCCGCGTTTCGGATATCGACGAGACCCTCGCCTTTTTCGATCTGCTCGGTCTCCGGGAACTCAAACGCTATGACAGCGAGCAGGGCCGCTTCACGCTCGTCTTCCTCGCGGCGCCCGGCGACGAGGATGCGCAGGTCGAACTGACCTATAACTGGCCGCCGGCAGACGGCGAGGCGGAGCAGTATGACGGCGGCCGCAATTTCGGCCATCTGGCCTATGCGGTCGACGATATCTATGCGAGCTGCCAACGGCTGATGGACGGCGGCATCACGATCAATCGCCCGCCGCGCGACGGGCGGATGGCGTTCGTCCGCACCCCGGACAATATCTCGATCGAGCTGCTTCAAAAGGGCGAAGCGAAAGCCCCGGCCGAACCCTGGGCGTCGATGGAGAATAGCGGCGAATGGTAGGATGACGGCTTGGCCCGACGATCGGCTGATACGCCTTCTGGGGATCGCGCATCCGATCATCCAGGCGCCCATGGTCGGCGCGACGTCGACCGACCTCATGATCGGCGCGATGGAAGGCGGGGCGCTGGGTTCGCTCCCGTGCGGCACGATGACGGCCGACGAGGTGCGCGATGCCGTGCGCGTGGTTCGGCAGAAAATTGGCGGCCCGATCAACCTGAACTTCCTCTGTCATGTGCTGCCGGCCGATGCCGACGATACGTCGTGGCGGGCCGCGCTGAAACCCTTCTATGCCGAACATGGCATCGAGCCGGGCGGGCCGCCTCCGCCACTCCGGGCGCCGTTCGGGGAAGAGATGTGCGCGCTTGTCGAGGAGCTGCGGCCGGAAGTGGTGAGTTTTCATTGCGGATTGCCCGAAACCGGCCTGCTCGCCCGCGTTCGCACGAGCGGAGCGGCGATACTGAGCTCGGCGACCACCGTACCGGAGGCGCGCCTTCTCGAGCGGATGGGGTGCGATGCGATCATTGCGCAGGGGAGCGAGGCGGGCGGCCATCGTGGCTGGTTCGATACCGATGCGGTCGAGACGCAAATCGGAACGTTCGCGTTGGTGC
Source organism: Parasphingopyxis sp. (assembly GCF_052168275.1). Taxonomy (GTDB): domain Bacteria; phylum Pseudomonadota; class Alphaproteobacteria; order Sphingomonadales; family Sphingomonadaceae; genus Parasphingopyxis. The sequence continues at coordinate 26,051 of NZ_JBQLZM010000154.1, forward strand.
CGCAGGTCGTCGATGCGGTCGACCTTCCCGTCATCGCTGCCGGCGGCATCGCGGATTCGCGCGGCATCGCCGCCGCGCTCGCTCTCGGCGCCGCGGGCGTGCAGATCGGCACGGCCTATCTGTTTGCGGACGAGGCGCCGATCTCGGACGCCTATCGCGCGGCCCTGCAGTCGGAAAGAGCGCGGCGGACGGTTCTGACGAACGCCTTCTCCGGCGGCCTGGCCCGCGGCATCCCCAATCGGCTGACCGATGCGGTGGGCGCGATCACTGCTCTGGCGCCGCCCTTTCCCCATGCCTCGACCGCGCTGGCGCCGCTTCGCAAGAGCAGCGAAGCGCGCGGCGAGGACGGCTTCACGCCCCTATGGGCCGGGCAAGCCGCTCCATTGGGGCGGCGCCGACCGGCTCGGGAGATAACCGGCGATCTCGCGCGCGGAACATTGGCGCTTCTCGGGCGGCTGGGCGGCGCTTAACTTCGGCATCGCGCTAGGCTAGGCTCGCAGGATGATCGAAATCGTCCGTATCCCCGTCCTGTCCGACAATTATGTCTGGCTCGTCCACGAACCCGACAGCGCCGAGACGATGGTCGTCGATCCCGCCGTCGCCGATCCCGTACTCGCCGAGGCCGAAAGGCGCGGCTGGTCGATCACCCAGATCTGGAACACCCACTGGCATCCGGACCATACGGGCGGCAACGAGGCGATCAAGGCGGCGACCGGCTGCACGATCACCGGCCCGGAGGCGGAGCAGGCGCGGATTCCGACGCTCGACCGGACGGTGAAGGAGGGCGACACCGTAAAGCTCGGCGATGTCGTGGCCGAGGTGATCGACGTGCCGGCGCACACGGCCGGCCATATCGCCTATCATCTGCCGGACGAAAAGGCGGCGTTTGTCGGCGACACGCTGTTCGCCATGGGTTGCGGGCGGCTGTTCGAGGGAACCGCCGAACAGATGTATGCGAATATGCGCAAGCTCGAGGCGCTGCCGGACGAGACGCGGGTCTATTGCGCGCATGAATATACCGAGGCCAACGGCCGCTATGCGGTGACTGCGGAACCCGACAATCAGGCGCTGGCCGATCGGATGGCCGATGTGGTGGCGATGCGCGAGCGCGGCGAAGCGACGGTACCGACCACGATCGGCCTTGAACGCGCCACCAACCCGTTCATGCGCGCCCGGTCTGCCGCCGAACTCGCCGAACGCCGCGCCGCGAAAGATGCGTTCTAGGCGGATTTGTGGTAACAGGGAGGTTCGGGGGCAAAAGCGAAAGGAACTCTGATGGTTCGATTGTTACCCTTGGCGCTCGCATTGCCCCTGCTTGCCGGATGTGCGGCCAATGCGATGGAAGCGTCCAATTCCGGGGCCGATTCCCTGTCGGAACGCGATGAACGGCGAATGGCGGCCCTCCTCGACGGCAAGGCGCCGGGCGAAAGCCAGCCCTGCATCAATACCCGTCCGACGACGCAAACCTCGATCATCGGCAACCAGATGATTCTCTATCGGGTGGGCCCGATCGTGTACCGCAACGATCTGGACGGCATGTGTCCGACCCTGCGGTCCGAGAGCACGCTCGTGTCGCAGCGTTACGGCTCGAGCCAGCTGTGCAGCGGCGAAGTCGTCGAGGTGCGCGATCCGCACAGCGGCGCGTCGTTCGGCAGTTGCGTATTGGGCGAATTCACGCCGTACCGGCGCGAATAGGCCGGCAACCGCTGTCCCTACCGCTTGTAGAGCGCGTCGAGCCGCTCGCCATAGACTTCGCGCAGGATATGGCGGCGGATTTTCATCGACGGGGTCATCTGGTCGTTCTCGACCGTGAAAGGCTCGTCGGCGAGGATGACGCGGCGCACCTTCTCGACGGTCGACAGCCCCTGGTTGACCCGATCGACCGCCGCCGAAACCGCCCGGTGAAACTCCGGATTTTCGCGTAGCGCGATCTCGTCATTGGGCACGCCGTTTTCCGCCGCCCATTCGCGGACCCATTCGGGATCTGGAACGATCAGGCCGACCAGATGGGGGCGCTTGTCGCCGACGACCATCGCCTGCAGAATCTCCGGTTCGAGCGTCAGCATCCCTTCGACCCGCTGCGGCGCGACATTGTCGCCCTTGTCGTTGACGATGAGGTCCTTCTTGCGGTCGGTGATCGCGATCCGGCCGGCATCGTCGATATGCCCGATATCGCCGGTGTGAAGCCACCCGTCCTGGAGGACGCGGGCCGTTTCCTCCGCGTTGCGCCAATAGCCGTGCATGACGAGCTCGCCGCGGACCAGGATTTCGCCGTCCTCGGCGATCCTCACCTCGGTATTCATCAGCGGCGGGCCGACCGTGTCCATCTTCAGGCCGGTCTTCGGCCGGTTGCAGCTGATCACCGGTGCGGCCTCGGTCTGGCCGTATCCCTGCAGCAAGGTCAGCCCGAGCGAATGGAAGAAGACGCCGATCTCGGGATTGAGCGGCGCGCCGCCCGAAACCATCGCCTTGAGCCGTCCGCCGAACCGTTTGCGGATCTTGGGCCGCAGGATGACGTCGAGCAGGACGTCCATCGGCTTGTCCCTGATCGGCACCGATCCCTGATAATCCTTTTCGCCGATATCGAGCGCCTTCTGCAGCATGTAATTGGGAAATCTGCCCTGCTTCTCGATCGTCTTGAGCAGGCGCTGGCGCAGGACCTCGAACAGCCGGGGAACGACGACCATGATCGTCGGCCGGGTTTCGAGAATGTCGGCGGCCAGCTTGTCGAGACCCCGCGAATAATAGATTTCCGCGCCGAGACCGATCGGGAAGAATTGTCCGCCGCTATGCTCATAGGCGTGGCTGAGCGGGAGGAACGACAGGAACACCTCTTCCTTCCATCCGAAATCCTCCGAGATCACGGCGACACAGCCCTCGCAGTTGTGGAGGATCGCGCCGTGATGCTGCATCACGCCGCGCGGCGCGCCGCCGGTTCCGCTGGTATAGATGATGCAGGCGGTGTCCTCGCGCGCGAAATCGCAGGCCGCTGCCCGCGCCTCCACATTGGGCGTTTCCGCGCCGAGCAGTGAAGACCAGTCGTGGAATTGCACATCGCCGCCCTGGCCGACGCGCATCGGCTCGATCCCGATGATCGACTTGCAATGGGTCGCGTTGAGCGCCGCGCTGGTGACCGATTTGGCCAGTTTCTGGGTGGAAACGACGACCGCCTTCGACCGGCTGTCCTCCAGGATATGCGTATGGTCGCGCTCGGTATTGGTGGTGTAGGTGGGCACGGTGATGCAGCCGGCGGCCATGATGCCGAGATCGGCGATGCACCATTCGGGGCGGTTCTCCGAGACCAGCATCACGCGGTCGCCGCGCTTGAGGCCCAGCCGCTCCAGCGCGTCGGCCAGCGCGCAGACCTGTTCGGCGGCTTCGCGCCAACTCATCGATTCCCAGCCCGAACCGCCATGTTTCCAGAGAAACGGCGCATCGCCCTTCTCCCGCACCCGGGTGAAGAACATCGTCAGGAGGTTGGGAAAATGTTCGAGCTGGCGCATGATCATTCGTCCTGGGGAAGATAACAGTCGGTTGGCCCACCGCCGGACCCGGAACGGACCGGCGCGCGACGCTTTTAGCGGATATTGGCGTCAGCGCCAGATGGACAATCCCCTCGACGCTCGCCTAAGGGAAACGGCGATGACGCTTCACCCCATTCTCGCCGCGCTCGGCCTGCTCTTGCTGGCCTCCTGCGCATCGTCGCCGACGCACATTGCCGAACCGCCGCCGCCGGCCGTCGAAAGCGCCGCCGAGGCGCCTTTCGTTATCGCCGCCAACCCGCTCGCGGCGCGCGCCGGCATGGACGTGCTCGAGCGCGGCGGCAGCGCGATCGACGCGGCGATCGCGACCCAGGCGATGCTGTCGCTCGTCGAGCCGCAATCCTCGGGGATGGGGGGCGGGGCGTTCCTCCATTATTTCGACGGCGAGACCGGCGCGCTCACCGTTTACGATGGCCGCGAGACGGCGCCCGCCCAGGCAAGCGCGTCGATGTTCCTCGATGCCGAAGGCGCGCCGATCTCCTTTCGCGATGCCGTCGTCAGCGGACGCGCGACGGGCGTTCCGGGCGCGGTCGCCGCATTGGCGCTGGCACATGAAGAGCATGGCGCGCTCGACTGGAGCACCCTGTTCGGGAGCGCGATCGATACGGCCGAACAGGGATTCATCGTCAGCCCGCGGCTCGGGCGTTTCCTGACATTCGATTTCCCGCAGCTTTCGGTGCCGGACGCCGACGCCTATTTTTCGCGGCCCGACGGCACCCGGCTGCAGCCCGGCGATCGCCTGCGCAATCCCGACTATGCCGGTTTTCTGAGGCGGCTGGCCGCCGATGGGCCAGCCGCTCTCTATAGTGGCAGCACCGCGGCGGCGATCGTGGCGCGGACCCGGGCCGGCCCGCTCGGCGGGCAGATGACGATGGCCGATCTTGCGGCCTACCGGCCGGTGAAGCGCGAGCCCGTCTGCCGGCCGTATCGGATGTACCGCGTATGCGCGCCGCCGCCGCCGTCCAGCGGCACGGCGCTGCTGCAGCTGTTCGGCCTGCTCGAGCGCACCGACATCGCCGAACGCGGCCCGGACGATCCCCGGGCGTGGTTCCTCTTCGCCGAAGCGAGCCGGCTCATGTACGCCGATCGCGACGCCTATTATGGCGATGTCGCGGTGCCGGTCGACGGGTTGCTGGCCCCCGATTATCTCGATCGCCGCGCTGCGCTCATCGGCGAAACGGCGATGACGCCGCCGGCGGCGGGCCGGCCCGCCGGCGGGGCCGGGCCTGCCACGGACCGCACTCTCCAGCCCGCCGGAACGTCCC
>NZ_JBQLZM010000155.1:0-10887 GCF_052168275.1 Parasphingopyxis sp.
AGCGTTCGAGATCGTCGGCGATGTCGCTGGCGATCTCGATCCCGCGGTTCATCGGCCCCGGATGCATGACGAGCGCGTCGGGCGCGGCCCTTTCGAGCCGGTCGCGGGTCAGGCCGTACAGCGCGAAATATTCGCGCGGGGAGGGGATGAAGCCGCCCGCCATCCGCTCGTTCTGGAGGCGCAGCATCATCACGACGTCGGCGCCCGCCAGCCCGGCGTCGAAATCGGTAAAGGGCGTCACGCCGAGCCGCTCGATCGCGGGCGGCATCAGGGTGGGCGGCGCGACGACATTGACCTCGGCGCCGAGCGCGGTCAGCGCGAGGATGTTGGAGCGGGCGACGCGGCTGTGCAGGATATCGCCGCAGATCGCGACGCGCAGTTTTGCGAACGCCCCGCGCCGCCGCCGGATGGTCAGCGCGTCGAGCAGCGCCTGCGTGGGATGCTCGTGCCAGCCGTCCCCGGCGTTGAGCACCGGGCAATCCACCTTGTCGGCGATCAGCTGGACCGCGCCCGAGGCCTGGTGCCGGATCACGATCACGTCCGCGCGCATCGCGTTGAGCGTCACCGCCGTGTCGATCAGCGTCTCGCCTTTCTTCACGCTCGATTGCGCGGCATGCATGTTGACGACGTCCGCGCCGAGCCGCTTGCCCGCAATCTCGAACGACAGCAGCGTGCGCGTCGATGCCTCGAAAAAGGCGTTCATCTGCGTCAGGCCCGCGAGCCGGTCGTCATGCTTGGAGGATTGGCGGTTGAGGTCCACCCATTGCTCGGCTTCGTCGAGCAGGAAGGTGATCTCCCAGGGCTGGAGCCCGAAAATACCGGTGAGATGCCTGTGCGGAAACGGATGCGCGCCTTCGGGTGTGGCCGCAGCGGTGGGAATCGCGTTTTGCATTAAAGGGGCCTCTTAGACTCGGGAACAGGAAGGGGCAATATGGGGCGTCATTCACTTGATACGATTTTGGCAGAGGATTAACGCCCTTCAGGCCCTGAAAAGTTATTTTGAGTTTTGTTATGGCAAATAAATTTGAAGGTAGCGATGTCTCTGAAGAAACTCTGAAGTGGCTGAATGATCGACATCGGAACGGTAACTGGATTGAGATCGCGCCCAAAGAAGATATCCCATCGGACATTGTCGGCTGGGATCGGACAATTCTTCATATGTTTCAAATATCGTTTGGACCAGAAATCGCGCGTCGACGCGAAGCGGGCCAAATCGACGATGATTTCTCTTTGTTCGCTGCTCAGATGATTCAGACTGGTGAAACCGTAAAAGAGGTCAGGCTCAATGAAGAGGTCAACGGTGTCACTGTAATAAAGGCTAATCGACCAGTGAATAAGGGTGAACAGGTATATCTATCTGACCTTCAAGAGCTTGTGAGTTTTGATTTAGTAGAGTCCGAGCTCGACTATGGACACTTCACGATTTTCTGGACAGGAAAAGGTTGGTCAGGAGCCTTTGATTTTCGAACTGGTCGAGCGCGCTCCGTTCAGCTTGTAAATTCGGCTAGACAGTTTTTCGAAGCTGCAAAATCTTCTGCAGAAAATGAATTACCTCGCCCTAGCGTCGATAATCTTTTTAGCGCGTGTGAGCTGATCGCTAAAGCAGAATTGATCCTTGATCCTATCCATAAAACCAAAATCGAAAGTCATGGAGGAGTACACACTGGTATTAATCTTCGACGCAAGCAGGGAAATACAGATTCAGAATTTGTATCATTATTCAATAAGTTAGCAAATCAACGTCGACCCGCACGATACGATGCGAGCGCGGATTCACAAGCTCCGACGCGTGATGATTTTCAAATTGTTGAGCGGCACATAGCTATGATCGAAAAAAGTGTTGTCCAACGCAATAACGATTCAGATATTTAACCCCACCAACCCATCAATCGCCCCCTGCAGGATAAACCCTGCCGCCGCCGCATCGACGCGCTCCGCCCGTTTCTTCCGCGTCACATCCGCCTCGATCATCGCGCGCTCCACTGCCTGCGTCGACCAGCGTTCGTCCCAGAGGAGGATCGGCAGGCCGAGCGCCTGGTCGAGATTGCGGGCGAAGGCGCGGGTGGACTGGGTTTGCGGGCTGTCGGTGCCGTCGAGATTGAGGGGCAGGCCGATGACGAGGCCGGCGACCTGCTGTTCGGCGAAGATCGTCTTCAGCCGTTCGAGGTCCTGGGAAAATTTGCGGCGCTTCACCGTCTCGGCCGCGCTCGCGAAGGTCCATTCGGAGTCGCACAGCGCCACGCCGATCGTCTTGCTGCCGACATCGAGCCCGGCCAGCCGCCCGCCATCGGGAAGGGCGGCGCGGAACTCGGCGGGGGCGGTGGCGATCATCAGGCGATTCCTCCACCGGCATTTGTGGCATTTGATCGGTAGTCGTCGTCATTGCGGGCGCAGCGAAGCAATCCAGAGCTGCAAGCGAGCCGTCTGCGGCTCTGGATTGCTTCGCCGCCTTCGGCGCCTCGCAATGACGGTTCCAGATGAGAGTGAATCACCGCCGCGCCTCCGCGAAAGCCGCCACGCGCCGCTCCACATCCGCGCGCAGGTTGCTCCAGAAGAGCAGGAAGTCGAAGACGTGATAATTGTTGCCGGGGAGGACGTAGCGGCCGAATTCCCCGGGCGGCTGGCCGACCAGCAGCAGCCCCCGCTCGTCGCAGCGCGCGGAGACGAGGCCGGGCGCGAGGCGCGCATCGTTCATCGCGTCATTGGGAACGATCGCGCCGAGATTGGCGTCGGCCGTGGCCGCGTCGCCGTCCGCGCGGCCGGTCAGCGGATTGACGCAGAGCATCGCCGTGTCGCGGCGCGGCGCGCCGGTATAGCCGGTGCTCTCGTCATAGATGCGGGTGATCTGGTGCGGATCGGCTGGCTCGGCGAAGCTCTGGAACGCCACGATGCAGCCGCTCGAACTCGCCCGCTCGCAGGCCGGCAGGGGCAGGGCCGGCAGGTCGGCCTCGACCGAGATCGGCCACCCGATCAGATAGGCCGCCGCGATCCGGTCGGCGAGCGGCGTGCCCGCGATCCGCTCGTGGAGCAGGGTCGTCAGGTGCAGGCCGCCCTGGCTGTGCCCGGCGATGACGAACGGCTGCTCTTCGCCGATCTCCGACAGGAAATAGTCGAACGCGGCTTCCACGTCCTGATAGGCGAAGCGCAGCGCGACCTCGGCATTGCGGTGGCTGGTCAGGAAGGCGCCGACCACGGCCTGGCGATAGAGCGGCGCCCAGATATCGCCGATCCGGTTGAAGACGCTCGCCTGGCTGGCGGCGAAAAGCTGCTGGCGTTCGAGTGCGGCCGGGCTCCGGATCGGCGCGTTCCAGCGGTCGCGGTCGAGATAGGTGGTCGGCAGGACGTAGAAGACCGGGATGCGGCTGCCATCGGCCTGCGCGGCGTCTCCGGTCGCGATCTCGTCGGCGTCGTAATCGACATAGCCCTCGGGCAGCCAGTCGCTCGGCGGGTTCTCGATATCGGGCCGGGCCAGCCACATCGCGCGGTTGGCATAGGCGCTGTCCTCCACCTCTTCGAGCATCTCGATCGTGTCGCCGGGCACCAGCGCCATCTCGAGCAGCTCGTCCTGGAACAGCGTCCAGGCGATTCCGGCGAGCAGGACCAGCACGATGACGATTGCGATCAGATAGAGGAAGATTCGGGCGGCCATGACGGACTCTCAACTGGTATCGCGCGCGCCATAGGGCAAGCGGTCCGAAAGGCCAACGCCGGGGCGCCGCCCATGCGTTATACGCGCTTGCGGGAAAGACGGGGCGATGCTAGCCGCGCGGCCATGTCCGTCGATACCGAAACCGTGCTCCGCATCGCGAGCCTCGCCCGCATCGCGATGAGCGAAGAGGAGGCCGAGCGCCTCAAGCCCGAACTCAACAATATCCTCGGCTGGGTCGAGCAGCTGGGCGAAGTCGACACGTCCGGCGTCGAGCCGCTGGCGGTCGTGATCGAGAACCATACCCGGATGCGTGAGGACGTGGTGACCGACGGCGACAAGCGCGACGCCATCCTCGCCAACGCGCCGCTCGCCGAACACGGCTTTTTCGCCGTACCGAAGGTGATCGAATAGTGGTGTATCCTCGCTCCGAAACCGTTAGCCCTGAGCTTGTCGAAGGGCGATCTTCGGCGGAGAGCCGTGCTTCGACAGGCTCAGCACTAACGGGTATTTTCGCATGACCGGCATCACCGACCTGGGCGTCGCGGAAATCCGCGACGGTTTCCGCGCCGGCGAATTCTCCGCGCGCGAGGTGGCCGAGGCGTTCAACGAGGCGGTCGCCGGCGCGGAGGCGCTCAACTGCTTCATCGTGACGACGCCGGAAAAGGCGCTCGAAGCCGCCGAAGCCGCCGACGCGGCGCTGGCGGCGGGCGAGGCCGGGCCGCTGTCCGGCGTGCCGCTCGGCATCAAGGACCTGTTCTGCACCGACGGCGTCCAGTCGACTGCGGCGAGCCATATCCTCGAAGGGTTCGTCCCGCCCTATGAATCGACGGTTTCGGGCAACCTGCTCGGCGCCGGCGCGGGGATGCTCGGCAAGCTCAACATGGACCAGTTTGCGATGGGCTCGTCCAACGAAACCAGCTATTTCGGCAACGTGATCTCGCCCTGGCGGCGCAACGACGGCGGCAACACGCCGATATCGCCGGGCGGCTCGTCGGGCGGCACGTCCTCGGCGATCGCCGCGCATATCGTGCCCGCCGCGACCGGTACCGATACCGGCGGCTCGATCCGCCAGCCCGCCGCCTTTACCGGCATTTGCGGGATGAAGCCGACCTATGGCCGCTGTTCGCGCTACGGGATGGTGGCCTTTGCAAGTTCGCTCGACCAGGCCGGGCCGATGGCGCGCAGCGTCAAGGATTGCGCGATCCTGCTCGAGGCGATGGCCGGACACGATCCCAAGGACGCGACCTCGCTCGACGTGCCGGTGCCCAATTGGGAAGCCGGCCTCAGCAGCGACCTCAAGGGCAAGACGATCGGCATCCCGGAGGAATATCGGGTGGACGACATGCCCGAAGAGATCGACGCGCTGTGGAAACAGGGCGTCGAGTGGCTGCGCGACGCGGGCGCCGAGATCGTCGACGTCTCGCTGCCGCACACCAAATACGCGCTGCCTGCCTATTATATCATCGCGCCCGCCGAGGCCTCGGCCAATCTCGCGCGCTATGACGGCGTGCGCTACGGCCTGCGCGAGCTGCCCGAGGGCGCGAACCTGCAGGACATGTACGCCGCGACGCGCGCCGCCGGGTTCGGCGACGAGGTGAAGCGGCGGATCATGATCGGCACCTACGTCCTGAGCGCCGGTTTCTACGACGCCTATTACACGCAGGCGGCGAAGGTGCGGACGCTGATCGCGCAGGACTTCGACAACGCCTGGGACAGCTGCGATTACCTGCTGACCCCGACCGCGCCGTCCGCCGCCTTCGGGCTCGGCGATCTCAGCGACGATCCGATCGCCATGTATCTGAACGACGTGTTCACCGTGCCGAGCTCGCTGGCCGGGCTGCCCGCCATCGCCGTGCCGGGCGGACTGGACAAGCAGGGCCTGCCGCTCGGGCTGCAGGTCATCGGCAAGGCGCTCGACGAGCAGGGTGTGATGAATGCCGGGCTGGCGCTCGAAGAACGCGCGGGCTTTACGCACCGCGCGGAGAAATGGTGGTGAGCGGAATTTTCCCAACGCCGTTTGCCCTGAGCTTGTCGAAGGGCTGTCCTTTACTTCTCATCGGTCCAAGGAAAGGGCAGGGCTTCGACAAGCTCAGCCCTAACGGAACATTCTCATGAGCAAATACCGCATCAACGGCGCAACCGGCGAATGGGAGGTCGTGATCGGCCTCGAGGTCCATGCGCAGATCACGTCCCACGCCAAGCTGTTTTCGGGCGCGTCGACCGAGTTCGGCAAGGAACCCAATTGCAACGTGTCGCTCGTCGATGCGGCGATGCCGGGGATGTTGCCGGTCGTGAACGGCGAGTGCATCCGCCAGGCGGTGCGGACGGGGCTGGCGCTCAATGCGCAGATCAACCGCTGGTCGCGCTTCGACCGGAAGAATTATTTCTACGCGGACCTGCCGCAGGGCTACCAGATTTCGCAGCTGTTCCACCCGATCGTCGGCGAGGGCGAGATCGAGGTTTCGCTCGACGAGAAGGATCCCGAGGGCACGGTCAAGACGATCGGCATCGAGCGCATCCATGTCGAGCAGGATGCGGGCAAGCTGATGCACGACCAGCATCCGACGATGAGCTATGTCGATCTCAACCGTTCGGGGGTCGCGCTGATGGAAATCGTCTCGCGCCCGGACATGCGATCGCCCGCCGAAGCAGGCGCTTATGTGCGGAAATTGAGATCGATTCTCCGCTATGTCGGCTCATGCGACGGCAATATGGAGCAGGGCTCGATGCGCGCCGACGTGAACGTCTCTGTCCGCAAGCCCGGCGAGGAGTTCGGCACCCGGACCGAGACGAAAAACGTCAATTCGATCCGCTTCATCCAGCAGGTCGTCGAGACCGAGGCGCGCCGCCAGGTCGACCTGATCGAGGATGGCGGCGAGGTCGTGCAGGAAACGCGGCTGTTCGATCCGGACAAGGGCGAGACGCGGTCGATGCGCTCCAAGGAAGACGCGCATGATTACCGCTATTTCCCGGACCCCGACCTGCTGCCGATCGAGCTTTCGGAGGAATTCGTCGCCGAGGCCCGCGCGAGCCTGCCCGAACTGCCCGACGCCAAGCGCCATCGCTACGAGACGGAACTGGAGCTTTCCGCCTACAACGCCGCCGTGCTGACCGCCGAGGCGGAAACCGCGCGCTGGTTCGAGGCGCTGCTCGCCGAAAGCGCGAAAAAGCAGGGCAAGCCGGAAGCCGATGTCGCCAAGGCCGCGTCGAACTGGCTGATTTCCGACCTGTTCGGCGGGCTCAACAAGGCGGGGGTCTCGCTCGACGATTCGCCGATCAGCCCCGCCCAGGGCGCCGAACTGCTCGCGCTCGTCGCCGACGGTACGCTCTCCGGCCCGCTCGCCAAGCAGGTGTTCGAGATCATGTTCGAGACCGGCGACGATCCGGAAAAGATCGTCGAGGAGAAGGGCTTGAAGCAGACGTCCGACACGGGCGCGATTGAAAAGGTGATCGCCGAGGTGCTCGAGGCCAATGCCGACAAGGTCGAGGAATATCGCGGCGGCAAGGACAAGCTGTTCGGCTTTTTCGTCGGCCAGACGATGAAGGCGATGGGCGGCAAGGCCAATCCGCAGGTCGTCAACGATCTGCTGCGGAAGGCGCTGGGCTGATATCCTCGTCATGCTGAACTTGTTTCAGCATCCACTTTTCATCACGTAATGGTGGTGTTTGTGGAGCAGTGGGCCCTGAAACAAGTTCAGGGTGACGATTTTCACTAAAAACGCAGACGCTAGAATACCGGCTGGTTGGCGGGATCGTCCGGGTCGACCGGCGTATGGATACCGCATTCGGTCTTGTCCCAGCCGCGCCAGCGGCCCGCGCGCGGGTCTTCGCCGGGCTTGACCTTGCTGGTGCAGGGCGCGCAGCCGACCGAGAGATAGCCTTCGGCTTCCAGCGGGTGGCGCGGCAGGTCGTGTTCCTCGAAATAGGCGTCGAGATCGTCCTTCACCCAGTCGCCGAGCGGATTGAGCTTGAGGCGGCCATCCTCGACCTCGAACCGGGCGATGTTTTCCCGCGTGACCGACTGGAACGCCTTGCGGCCCGAAATCCAGGCGTCGAGCCCGTCCTTGGCGCGGGCCAGCGGCTCGACCTTGCGGATCGCGCAGCAGCCGTCCGGATCGTAGGACCAGCGCAGCTCGTTCTCGTCCTTTTCGGCCAGCACCTTCGGATCGGGGGTCACGACGGACGCATTCCGGATGCCGAACGCCGCGATCAGGGTTTCGCGATACTCGAGCGTTTCGGGAAACATCTTCAGCGTGTCGACGAAGATGACCGGGATCGCGGGATCGGCCTTGGCGACAAGATGCAGCAGCACCGCGCTTTCGGTGCCGAAGGAGGAGACGACCGCGATCTCGCCGAGCTCGTCTTCCGCGAACAGCGCGCGCAGCATCGTCTGCGCGTCGACGCCTTCGAACCGCGCGTTGAGCGCATCGGCATCGGCCTGCGTATAGCGCGGGCGGGCGTCGATCATGTCGAGGGTGCGGGCGGCGTTACTGGCCATGTCGTCTGCTCCAGATTGGTCTGCGGTCATCGGCTGCCTCCTGGTACACGTTGTTCCAGCGCGAAAGCGCGGTTTCCGCATCTGCGGGGTCGAGTGGTTTTTCGGGTGCGAAACTGTCGAATCCGCATCGCCGCATGAACGCAAGCTGATCGACGAGTACGTCGCCCTGGGCGCGCAGCTCGCCGGTATAGCCATGCTCGCGCAGGATGCGCGCGGCGGAGTAGCCGCGTCCGTCGCCGAATGCCGAAAAGCCGATCTCGATCAGGGCGAGCCGGTCGAGATAGGGGATGAGCTGGCGCGCGTCCTCGCCGTCCTCGAGCCGCACCGCGGTCGCGTTGGACTGGTCGAGAAAGCCGTCGAGCGTCACGGCCGGCTCTTCGTGCGGCTCGTCGTCGCGGAAACGCAGAACGTCATCCATACAGCGCCTCCTTGAACGGCTCCATGCCGACCCGGCGATAGGTGTCGACGAAGCGTTCTCCCTCCTCGCGTGCCTCGACGTAAACATCGGTGACCTTCTCGATCGCATCGACGATCCCGTCCTCGTCGAAGCCGGGGCCGGTAATCTTGGCGAGGCTCACATCCTCCGCGCCCGATCCGCCGAGCAGCAGCTGGTAATTCTCCACGCCTTTCCGGTCGACGCCGAGAATGCCGATATGGCCGGCGTGATGATGGCCGCACGCGTTGATGCAGCCCGAAATCTTGAGCTTGAGCTCGCCCAGTTCCTTCTGCCGGTCGATATCGGCGAAGCGCTTGGCGATCTTCTGCGCCACCGGAATCGAGCGGGCGTTGGCGAGACTGCAATAGTCGAGCCCCGGGCAGGCGATGATATCGCTGATCAGGTCGAGATTGGGGCTGGCGAGATCGGCTTCGACGAGTGTCTGCCAGACCGCGTACAGGTCCTGCTTGCGCACATGCGGCAACACGATGTTCTGCGAATGCGTCACCCGGCATTCGTCGAAGCTGTACCGCTCTGCGAGATCGGCCATCACGTCCATCTGCGCCGAACTCGCATCGCCCGGAATGCCGCCGACCGGCTTCAGGCTGATCGTCGCGATCGCATAGCCGGGCTGTTTGTGTTCGCGGACATTCTGGTCAACCCAAACCGCGAAATCGGGATCGGAGCGGTCGATCTCGTCGCCGAGCCCGGTCTCGAAAGCGGGGTCCTCGAAATGCGCGAGGATGCGTTCCAGCTCGGCGGCTGGGGCATCGATATTCTGGCCCCGGAGGTGTTCGAATTCGGCCTCGACTTCCTCGATGAACTTCTCGGCGCTCATTTCGTGGACGAGGATCTTGATCCGCGCCTTGTACTTGTTGTCGCGGCGCCCGTAGCGATTGTAGACGCGCATGATCGCCTCGGCATAGCTGACCAGCTCGCCGATCGGCACGAAATCGCGGATCAGCGGTGCGATCATCGGAGTCCGGCCCATGCCGCCGCCCGCATAATAGCGCGCGCCGATCTCGCCCGCGTCATTCTTCACGATCTGGATGCCGATATCGTGGAGGCGCATCGCGGCGCGGTCCTCGTCGGAGGCGATCACCGCGAATTTGAACTTGCGCGGCAGGAACGAGAATTCCGGATGGAAGCTCGACCATTGGCGCAGCAGTTCGGCATAGGGACGGGGATCGGCGACCTCGTCCGCCGCCGCGCCGGCAAACTGGTCCGAACTGATGTTGCGGATGCAGTTGCCGCTGGTCTGGATCGCATGCATCTCGACCGAGGCGAGATCGGCGAGCAGGTCCGGCGTCTCTTCGAGCTTGATCCAGTTGTACTGGATGTTCTGCCGGGTCGTGAAATGCCCGTAATCGCGGTCGTACTTGAGCGCGATATGGGCGAGCATCCGCATTTGCTGCGAGCTCAGCGTGCCATAGGGAATCGCGACGCGCAGCATATAGGCGTGCAGCTGGAGATAGAGGCCGTTCATCAGCCGGAGCGGCTTGAACTGGTCCTCGGTCAGCTTGCCGGCGAGGCGGCGTTCGACCTGGTCGCGAAACTCCGCGACGCGCGTGTCGACCATCTCCTGGTCGTAGGAATCATATTTGTACATGTCAGATTACCCAGTTTCCGGCGGCCGGATCCGGCGGCGCGATCTTGAGGTCGGGACGGACGGTGGGGCCGGTCGCGCGGACCTTTTCCTTGATATGGACGGGTAGGATGCCGTTGTCCGTGCGTTCGGCATCGACCAGATAGCAATCGTTCACGGTGCGCTTCGCGATCTCGCGCGCCATCACGTCCGGCGCATTGTCATGCAGTTCGGCCGCGTCGGACACGTGACGGGACCAGTCATAGCCGGTCCACCAGACGACATCGCCGGTCTTGAGGTCGTTGCCGGTCAGGATCTTCATGCCAGATTCTCCGCATTTTCGGCGAGCGCGACCAGCCGGTCCTCGGCCAGCGACCGGTCGACCACGTCGCCGACGATGATGACGGCCGGGCTCGCGACCTTCTCGCGCTTCACCAGCCCGCCGAGATCGGCCAGCAGGCTCCGCATCGCCCGGGCGCCGGGCAGCGTCGCGCGTTCGACGATCGCCACCGGCATGTGCGGCGACACGCCGTCGGCGATCAGCTTGTCGGCGATGTCCGCCGCGGTCGCGACGCCCATGTAGATGACCAGCGTCCGGCCGGTGCCGGCGAGGCCCGACCAGTTCTGGTCCGACAGGCCCTTGCACTGGCCCGCCACGAAAGTGACCGCACTCGACGCCTCGCGGTGGGTGAGGGGGAGCACGGCCTCCGCGGCAGCGC
>NZ_JBQLZM010000156.1:0-15902 GCF_052168275.1 Parasphingopyxis sp.
CGGCGTCCTTCGTCGCCTGGCGCTGGGCGTCGTTGAAATAGGCCGGAACCGTGATGACGGCCTGCTCGACGGTCTCGCCAAGATAGCTCTCGGCGGTTTCCTTCATCTTCTGCAGGATGAAAGCGGAGATCTGCGACGGGCTGTAATCCTCGCCGCCGGCCTGGACCCAGGCGTCGCCATTGCCGCCCTTGACGATGTGATAGGGAACGAGTTCCATATCCTTCTTCGTCATCGGATCGTCGAAGCGGCGGCCGATCAGGCGCTTCACCGCGAAAACCGTGTTGTCCGGATTGGTGACGGCCTGGCGCTTGGCCGGCTGGCCGATCAGGCGCTCGCCATCCTTGGTGAAGGCGACCATCGACGCGGTCGTGCGTTCGCCTTCCGAATTCTCGATAACCTTGGGTTTGCCGCCCTCCATGACAGCAACGCACGAATTCGTCGTGCCCAGATCGATACCAATAACTTTTGCCATTTTTTCCCTCAATGTTTCCCCAATATTCGGCGGAGCCGGTGGCTCCCCTCTCTATGAAGCAAGAGCCGCCGGCGCGGCATTACAGAGGCGATATAGGTGGGCTTTTTCTTGCTGCAAGCGCTTGCCCCACCTAAAGGAAACCATCTGTTCAGATATGGGAAATTCGATGCGCTTTCCGCTTATTGCCGTCGCCGCCACCATGGCTCTCGTCGCGTGCAGCTCCGCTGAAGAGGCGGGACCGATCGAAACGGTCGAAGACGCCTGGGTCAGGCTGCCGGCCGTCGATGGCCGTCCCGCCGCCGCTTATTTCGTCCTCGATGGGGGAGAATCGGGTGACACGCTGCTCGCCGTCGACAGCGAAAGGGTGGCCACGGTCGAATTGCACGAAACGATCATGGACGGCGAGGCGATGAGGATGCGTCCGATCATGTCCGCCGATATTCCACCAGGCGAGACAATCGTCTTCGAGCCGGGAGGCCGGCACGCGATGCTGTTCGGCATCGATCCGGAGATCACGCCCGGCACGCCGATCACGCTCAATTTCCGCTTCGACAGCGGCCGGGATGTCAGCGTCGACGCCGTAACCGTCGCAGCGGGCGATCCGCCGCCGTTCGACGCCGGCAGCACGACGGATCACGGCGCCAACTGACCACCCGCCGGATGTCGATTATATCTGGACGATGCCGGGCAAGTGGTTCAAAAAGAAGACGTCACAAGGGTCGCATCCTTGTCTCTACGGGGGGAAATTTCATGAACAGCATCCGATCGTTGGCCGTTTGCGCCGCGACCGTCGCAATCGCCGTTTCGGTGCCTGCCGCCGCGCAGAATTACAATCTCGATCCGACATATGGCACCGTCGAGCTGAACGCCGGCTTCAGCGACGATCCGCGGCTCGTCCAGCTCTCTTCCGGCGGCAGCATCGACGCCTCTTCGATCTCCGGCGACTGCCGCGGCTATATCGCCAACGCGCCCGACGTCAGGGTCGTCTATTCGAGCGGAAGCCTGCCGCTCATGTTTTCGGTGGCGTCCGAGGCGGACACGACCCTGGTCGTCAACGCGCCCGACGGCCGCTGGTATTGCGACGACGACGGCGCGAGCGGCCTCAATCCCGCGGTCCGGTTCAACCAGCCCCTGTCCGGCCGCTACGAAATCTGGGTCGGCACCTATGGCAGCACCAGCCTCCAATCGGCCGTGCTGGGGATTTCGGAACTGTATGACGACATCTCGAACCAGTCGACCGGCAGCAATTCCGGCGGACGCCCCGACTTCAGCCTCGACCCGAATTACGGAACGGCAACGCTGCGGTCCGGGTTCACGCCCGATCCGCATCGCGTTCGCCTCCAGTCGGGCGGCACGATCGACGCTTCGGTGCTCGGCGGTTCCTGTCGCGGCTATGTCTCGCGGGCGCCCGACTACCGGGTGCAATATACGAGCGGCCGCCTGCCGCTGAACATCTCGGTCCAGTCGAGCGCCGATACGACGCTCGTCATCAACGGGCCGGGCGGCCAATGGTATTGCGACGACGATGGCGGCGATGGCCTCAACCCGTCGATCCGCTTCGAAACGCCGCGTTCGGGCCAGTATGATATCTGGGTCGGCACCTATGGTAGCGCACAGCTGGAATCGGCGATCCTCGACGTCTCCGAACTCTACAGCAACTGATCGGGGCCCGGGGGCGAGCCGCGCACAAGCGGCTTGCCCTCGCTCGCCATTCCGGGCGAAAGAGCGGGCGATGACGGATACACGATCCCGCGCCCTCACGCCGGCCGAGCGTAAGCTCGTGGCGAGCATGTTCGGCGCGGCGATCGATTGCGACCGGGTAAAGCTGCACCGCAGGAAATGGTTTCCGTTCCAGCCGGCGAATACCGTAATGGCGCCGACCGGCGGCATCTGGTTCCACCCGAAGGGCCCTTATTGGCGCGACGATTTCGGCACGGCGCCGCTGAAGCTGCAAGCGCTGTTCTTCCACGAGATGACCCATGTCTGGCAATATCAGTCGGGCATCTTCCTGCCACTCCGCCGCCACGCCTTCTGCCGCTACCATTACAGCCTGAAGCCCGGCTGGCCGCTCAAACGCTATGGGCTGGAGCAGCAGGCCGAAATCGTGCGGCATACGTTTCTGCTGCGGCAGGGTGAGGCGGTAGCGGGCGCGCCGCCGCTGGAGAGCTTCGAGACGATCTTGCCGTTCAAGGCGGGTTAGAAATGGAAGGAACTTACAAAAAGCTCAAGGCGCGATGGCTAGCTGGCGATCGGGATCGCGAGCGCAGTCTCAACCTGATGTTTCTGGCATGGTATCATTGGGCAGAGCCGCCATTCCTCACCGATTTTGAGGAAGACCCTCAGGCAGTAGAGCTGTGGAAAAGTATTTTCGCTCATTTTGGCAGAGACTCATCTGACGACGTCGAGTTTCTTTTTGCAGCTGGGATAATGGCAAGTATCGCCTCTTACATGCTCGGAGATGAAGATGAGTGGATGCACCGCGGCAGGGCAATGATTGAGCAAGCAATGAGCGCTCCAAAAAAGGCGCTGCCGCTAAGCACGTTTGATAACAGAGGCGACTATGGCGACTACTTTGCGCACCAACTGCGTGGACATTTGCGGCGAGGGTAATCATTGCGGCCAGGATTGCTTTTGCAATTACGAGGATAGCTCAGCCAATCCCCAAAATACGATTTCCCTCGCAAAGTTGGAAACCCTCCCTCAGGATGGTCTCCCCGAGTCCTCAGGCTCGCGCCGGCTCTTTGATCCCGTCCGCCACCCTGCCATTTCCGCTCGCCGGAGCGAGAGGTTCTCGGCCCTTTAACTGTGTGACCTTCTTGACTTTCCGGCTGTGTGGGCCGGCTGCGTGGGAAATTAAATTGCGAGCGCAAGCAACGCTGCGTGTCCACTTTGTCAACTTAAGCGGCGATTAGCCCCGGCGACTCCCGGCCTGTGTCAACCAGTGTCAACCGGACCCGCTTGACGCTACGGCATCCGGCTTGAACAAACGCATCGCCAAGCGTAACGATCGGATCATTACCGGGCGGCCCAACCCGCGCCCGGACCAAGAGACATAGATGGAGCTTTCAACCTACGGCATGTCGCGGGAGCGCGGCTATCTTTCCGATTTCGAAATCGACGAAATCTCCCTTCCACCGGAATTCGATACGATCGTCGAGGCGGCGGACACGCTTTCCGCGATCCTCACCACCGGCCGGACCCGGCACTGGCTCGAACAGCTGCCCCAACCCGACATGGCGGCCTTTCTGGCAGAGGCCAGCGACGCGCAGATCCGCGTCGCGATGGTCCGCTATTCGTTCCTTGTGCAGGCCTATGTATGGGGCGAAGACGCGGCGCCGACCGCCCTGCCCGCCATGCTTGCCGTGCCGATCGACGCCCTGGCGGAGAAGCTCGGCCAGGCGCCGCTGCTTCCCTATTCCGGCTATGTGCTCGACAACTGGTACCGCCTCGACAAGTCGAAACCGATCGCGCTCGACAATATCGCGATGCGCCAGAACTTCCTCGGCGGCATGGACGAGAACTGGTTCGTCCTGATCCATGTCGCGATCGAGGCGGAAGCCGGACGGGCGCTGGAACTGGCGACCGAACTGGTTGCGGCGGTCGACGACGGCGATGCCGAACGCGTCGAAACGCTGCTTCAGACGATGGACACGGTGTGGGACCGGATCAACGCGCATTTCGACCGGATGCCCGAACGCTGCGATCCCTATATCTACTACCAGCGCGTCCGCCCCTATATCCATGGCTGGAAGAACAACCCGGCGACGCCCGACGGCCTGATCTACGAAGGCGTCGAACGCCATGGCGGAAAGCCGCAGGCCTTTCGCGGGCAGACGGGATCGCAATCGTCGATCGTTCCGGCGATGGACGCCCTGTTCAACGTCACGCACGAGAATGACGCGCTGCGCGAATTCCTGGCCGAACTGCATCATTACCGGCCGGTGCCGCATCGCCGTTTCGTCGAGGATCTCGCCGAAGCCAGCGATCTGCGCGCCTTCGCCAGGCAGCAGTCGAGCGGTCTCAGGGACGCATTCAACGCCTGTGTCGAGCAGGTCGCCCGGTTCCGGACGCGCCATCTCGAATATGCGGCGAGCTACATCAACAAGCAGGTGGCGTCGGGCGCCGGCAACGACACCGATGTCGGGACAGGGGGGACGCCGTTCATGAAATATCTGAAAAAGCATCGCGACGAGAACCGCGCCCAGCTCGTCTGATTCCGTCCCGCGTGCGGCCCGCCGGCATCATTGCCCGGCGGGCCGTTGGCGGGTATCGTTTCCGCATCAAAGCGGGGGTGAAGATGGCGAAACGGACAAACAGACTGATGGCGGCCCTGATCGGCCTGGCGGCATTGGCGGCGCTGCCGCTCGCCGCTGACGCGCAGCGGCCACCGCCGCCGCCGCTGCCGGACATCCCTGCAACGCCGGTAATGAGCGGCGCCACCTATCCCGATTGCCGCTACGACTATCGCCGGCGGAGCGAACCGTTCGACAAGGCCGAGGCGACCAACCGCTGCATCGCACGGCTCGACGCCTATCACGCCGAGGTGCTCGCGCCTTTTCGCCTGCGCATGATCGAACATCAGGAACAGATTTCCGCGCTCTACGAAGCCCAGGTGATGAACGACTTCGACTATACCCAGGAACAGGCCGACGGGTTTTTCGCGGCGATCACCCAGGAGCATGAGGACTCCAACCCCGATGGCCGGCACATGGCCACGGCGCGGGAGATCGAGGCGCGCTATCAGGAAGACCGCGCGTTCCTGCAGGAGCGTTTCTGCCGCTATTCCGGCACCTGCGCCGATTATCAGCGCACGGCCGAAACCGCCGAGCGCGACCGCGCCGACGGAACCGAGCAGCGCGCCCGCCGCGAAGAGGATGGCGGCAGGAACAACTGCAATACCGAACGTGCGGGCGGCGGATTATTGGGGGGCATATTGGGGGGCGTGCTGGGAGACGCCGCCGGCATCGGCGCCGTCGGCGGTTTCGTTGCCGGCCAGTTTGCCGGCGTGCTGGTCGCGGAGATCGCCTGCCAGCTCGATCCCGAGGAGCAGGAGCGGATGGCCGAAGCGACGGAGACGGTGACGGCGCAGGAGGAAGTCGGAGCAACCGCGGAATGGACCAGTCCGACCCGTGCCGACGTGTCGGGATCGTCGACCGTGACCGCCCTCACCTCGCAGCCCAACGGCGCCAGCTGCATGGACGTCACCGACGTCGTCATCGTCAGCGGCGAGGAGACGCGCATTTCGAAGCGCATGTGCCGCGGGCCCGGAGAAGCCCGCTACACGCTCGCGGCATGACTTCGGCGATGCTGATCCGGCGCTTCGAGCCCGGCGATGCGAAGGCTTTCGCGGACCTCAACCTCGCCTGGATAGAAGACGAATTTTCGATCGAACCGTCCGATCGGGCGCAGCTCTTTGATCCCGACGCTGCGATCCTCGCCGATGGCGGACAGATCATCGTTGCCGAAATCGAGGGCGAAGTCTGTGGCTGCGGCGCCGTCCTTCCTGCCCATACGCAGCCGGTTCCCGGCAAACGGTATGCCGAGATCGTGAAAATGGCGGCGAAGGAAGGGATGCGCGGACAGGGCATCGGCCGCGCGGTGCTGAACCGGCTTATCGAGGAAGCGCGCGCGATGGGCATGGACGGCATCTGGCTCGAAACCAGCAACAAGCTGGCCGCGGCGCAGCATCTTTACCGTACATCAGGCTTTCGCGATCTGGCCGCCGACGAATTCTGGCCGACGCCCTATGGCCGCTGCAACGCGCAGCTGATCCTCGATTTCTAGTCCGGCTTCTTCGCGACGCCGACCAGCGCGGGGCGCAGCAGACGATCCTTGATCATGTAGCCGCGCTGCATCTGCTGGACGACGGTGCCGGGCTCCGCCTCGTCACTCGGAATCTCGACCATCGCCTGGTGCCGGTTCGGATCGAGCTCTTCGCCGACGGCGTCGACGGGCTCGATGCCATGCTTGCCGAACACGGTCGCCAGTTCGCGCCCGGTCGCTTCGAGACCGGCCACGAGCCCCTTGAACTTCTCGTCGTCGCGCAACTCTTCGGGAATCGCATCGAGCGCGCGTTCCAGATTGTCGGCGACGGACAGGATGTCGCGGGAGAATCCGGTCGCCGCATAGGCGCTGGCATTCTGTTTTTCCTGTTCGAGCCGACGGCGCGTATTCTGTTCCTCGGCCTTGGCGTACAGGATCTCCTGCTTCGCCGCGGCAAGCTCGTCTTCGAGAGCGGCAATCCGGTCTGCGTCCGATTGCGGCTCGTTATCGTCGCCTTCGGTATCGCGCATGCTCTCGGGAACGCCCGCCAGTTCGGCTTCGGCCTCTTCCGAGAGGGTTTCGCTATCGGTATTTTCGGTCTTTTCGCCGTCCATTGTTCTCATTCAGCTCACTAATTTCGACAGGGTTTTCGCAGTGAAGTCCACCATGGGAACGACTCGCGCATAGTTCAAGCGTGTTGGCCCGATTACCCCGACCACGCCGACGACCTGCCCGTCCCCGTCATGATAGGGCGCCGCGATGACCGAAGAGCCGGAAAGCGCGAACAGCTTGTTTTCCGAACCGATGAAAATTTTCATCGCCCGGGCGTCGCGCGCATGATCGAGCAGCTGGGCGATCTCTTCCTTGCCCTCCAGTTCGCCGAGCAGCCGGCGGACGCGATCGAGATCGGCCGCCGCGGTCTCGTCGAGGAGGTTGGCCTGCCCCCGGACGATCAGCACGGCGCGCGACGCGTGGTCGCGCGACCAGGTCGCGAGGCCCCGCGCGATCAGGTCCTGCGCGGCTTCGTCGAGCGCCGCCTTCCCGCGGCCGATTTCTTCCTGGAGGCGCGCCGTCGCCTGTTCGAGCGTCAGGCCCGACAGCCGCTGGCTGACATAATTGGCCGCCTCGCCGAGCGTCGACGCGGGTACCGGATGCGGAAGATCGACGACCCGGTTCTCGACCGAACCGTCGCTGCCGACGAGCACGGCCAGCGCCTGGGTGTCGGACAGCGGAACGAAACCGAACTGGCTGAGAACGGGCTCCCGCTTCGTCACATGGACGAGGCCGGCACAGGCCGAAAGCCCGGAAAGGGCAGCCGTCGTGTTGGCGACGGCCTCCTCCACCGGCCCTTCGCCGTCCGCCTGCGCCTCGATGGCCTGCCGCTCGGCCGCGGTCAGCCGTCCCGCCTGCATCATGCCGTCGACGAAGAGGCGCAGGCCCGTTTCGGTGGGCATCCGCCCCGCGCTGGTATGCGGCGCCGCGAGCAGGTTAAGCTCTTCGAGATCCTGCATCACGTTGCGGATCGACGCCGGCGACAGGTTGAGGCCCGACATTTTCGAGATCGTCCGCGATCCGACGGGCTCGCCGCTTTCCAAATAGGTCTCGACGACGGTGCGGAACACGTCGCGCGCGCGCTGGGACAATTCGGTTACGTTCGGGCCGGCCATGGCCGCGATGTAGAAACTCCGCGGCGAAACCGCCAGCCCCGCCACGCCATGCCGTTCGTCGTTCCCACGATGCCGTTGGTCGACAGCTGGGTAACGACACTTGCCGTAAATACGCGAAATGGGTAAGGAAGCGCGCGAAAAGCTATATGGCAGACGGCAATACCACCCTACCCCCGCCCTCCGAGGCCGAAGCGGAAATCCTCCAGATCGTCTGGGAGCGGCAGCCTGTTTCCGTGCGCACAGTGCACGAGCAGATCCGGCAGATTCGGGACGTCGGCTATACGACCGTTCTCAAACAGCTCCAGCGGATGCTCGACAAGGGGCTTGTCGACCGCATACCGGGCAAGGGAAAGTCGTTCGACTACGTCGCGACGCAACCCGCATCCGAAACGCGAACGACGCTGCTGAACCGGCTCGTTCGGACCGTTTTCGGCAATTCCAAAGCCGATCTCGTCATGCATGCGCTGGGCCGCGACGACGTTTCGGCGCGCGAAATAGAACAACTCAAGGCCTTCATCGCCGAGCTGGAGGCCGAACAGGGGGAAGAAGAGGATGCACGTTAACCCGAGCGTGTTGGTCGACAGTCTGGGCTGGGCCCTGCTGCACAGCATCTGGCAGATCGCACTTGTCGCCGCCTTGGTATTCGTCGCGCTCCGGGTGATTCCGCGCCACAATGCCCAGCTGCGGTTCATCAGCGCCTATGGCGGGCTTGCGGCGACACTGCTGCTTTTCATCGTCACCTGGATCCTATGCTACCGCACCATCGGCGCGGCCGAGACCATCGCCGTTTCCGGATATGTCCCCCCGGCCCAAGGCTGGCAGGCGTTCGTCGAGACGCTCGGCCGCACGACCTGGTTCGTCAGCCTGGTCTGGGCGCTCGGCTTCGGCTGGCTCGGCGTCCGCTATATCCAGTCGCTGCGCGCCACCTCGCGGCTCAAGCATGAGGGCACGGGTCCCGTTCCCGCCGATTGGGAAATGCGGTTCCGGCTCTGGGTCGAGCGGCTGGGCGCCGATGCGCGGGCGACTATCCTCCAGTCCTCGCGGATCACGACTCCGTTGACGATCGGGACGCTCAAGCCCGTCGTTCTCGTGCCCACGGGCTTTTTCCTGCGCCTGCCGATCGACCAGGCCGAGGCCATCCTCGTCCATGAGATCGCGCATATCTGCCGCCAGGATTATCTGCTCGGGCTGATCCAGGCGATGATCTGCAACATCTTCTTCTTCCACCCGGCGATCGCCTTTCTGTCGCGCCAGATCGATATCGAGCGCGAATATGCCTGCGACGCCCGGGTCGTCGAGGAAACCGGGAACAGCAACGCGCTCGCCCAGGGTCTCGGCAAGGTCGCGCTGGAAAGCCGCGACATGCTGCCCGGTTTCGCGATGGCGGCCGAAGGCCGGCACACGCCGCTGATGAACCGCATCACCCGGCTGCGCGAACGCCCGTTCCGCCGCGAAAGCGGGACGACGATGCCGGCCGCGGCGCTGACGCTGGTGCTCGCGGGATGCCTGACCATCGCCGCGTCGGCCGATGCGTCCTTCTCCTCGACGTCGTACAAGGACAGCGACATCAAGGATGCGGACAGTGATGCCGGCGAAACCGCCGCGATCGCGCCGGACGTCGAAGTCGCGCTTGCCGAAACTACGGCCGGCAATACTCCCCGGACCCGGTCGTCGCGCGACGGCCGGACGTCGGAAGAATCCGCGGCGAAACGCCATGAACGCAACTCTGACGACCGTTGGGCGTCGCGCAATCCGCAGGGCTGGTCCTTCGACACCGAACCTGGATGGACGTTCACCTTCAGGGGATCCGGCGACGGCGGGAACAAGAGCGGCAGCGCCGCATTCCAGCCGGTGGTGCTCCAGCAGGACAGCGGCCTGTTGCGCAACGCCGTCCTGCAGACGGCGATCTTCGAACCGCGCGTCGAGGACGAGAATCAGGAATGCGAGGACAAGGGTGAACTGATTGCCGAGCGTCGCCAACGCGCCGAGGAACGGCGCCAGCGCGCGGCAGACCGGCGCGCCTCTCGGATCGAACGCGAAATGGCGCTTCGGGACGCCGCGTTCGAACGCGAGGAGGCCCACATTGAGCGCGAGATGGCGCGCGCGGAAGCGCAGCTGGAACGCGAAATGGCGCAGGTCGAACGGCAGATCGAGCGGGAGATGGCGCGAGTCGAACGCGAGATGGACCGGTTGGGCGAAACCCATAGCGCAAATATCGAACGCCAGATGAACCAGCTCGCCGTTCGGATGACCGCGCTCAGCAGCGAACTGGAACGCCGTGCGGAGCGCCATGCAGAGCGCGCAGAGGCGCTGGCGGAGCGCGCCCGCGTACGCGCGGAACGCGCCGCCCGCCGCTATCGCCATTCGGCGCCGGTCGCGCCGGAGCCGCCCGAGCCGCCGACCCCGACGATCACGATCAGCTTCAGCATCGACGCCGCGGCGGCCGAAGCCGAAGCGGTCGCATCGGCGCAGGCCATCGCGCTCGCCCGCACCATCACCGGCTGACGCTTTCCTCGCGACGACGGACTTCACGCGCGCCGTCATTCGGCTGGACGGGCGATGCCCCGCGCGATAGGGGCTGACCGACACATTCCAGAAGGACATATGCTTTATGCGCCCATCCGGCCGCGCGCCCGATCAGATGCGGGCGATCACCATCGAACCCGGCTTCACCAAGCACGCCGAGGGCTCCTGCCTGATCAGCTTCGGCGAAACGCGCGTGCTCTGCACGGCCAGCATCGAGGATCGCGTGCCGCCCTGGATGCGCGGCAAGGGCAGCGGCTGGGTGACCGGCGAATACGGCATGCTGCCGCGCGCGACCCATACCCGCGGCAATCGCGAGGCCGCACGCGGCAAGCAGTCCGGCCGGACCCAGGAAATCCAGCGCCTGATCGGTCGTTCACTGCGTGCAGTGACCGATCTTGACGCGCTCGGAGAACGCCAGATTACCGTCGATTGTGACGTGATCCAGGCCGATGGCGGCACCCGCACGGCATCGATCTCCGGCGGCTGGGTCGCGCTCAGACTGGCGGTCAACGCCTTGATGGACGCGGGCAAGCTGGAAGACGATCCGATGACGCAGAAGATCGCGGCGATCTCGTGCGGCATCTACGGCGGCGAACCCGTGCTCGACCTCGACTATGCGGAGGATTCGAACGCCGGCGCGGACGCCAATTTCGTGCTGACCGGCGACGGCAACATCGCCGAGGCGCAGTGTACGGCCGAAGGCGAGACCTATGATGAGGAAGCGCTGCTGCGCATGCTCCGCCTTGCGCGCATCGGCTGTACCGAAATCTTCGCGGCGCAGGACGCCGCCATATCGTGAGCCGCACGCTCGAACCGGGAAGGCTGGTCATCGCCAGTCACAACCCGGGCAAGGTACGCGAAATCGCCGACCTGCTGAAACCGCACGGAATGGAGGTCGTCAGCGCGGCCGAACTCGGCCTGCCCGAGCCGGACGAGACCGAAGACACGTTCGCCGGCAATGCCGAGCTGAAGGCGCGCGCCGCGGCAGTCGCGGCCCGATTGCCGGCGCTGTCCGACGATAGCGGGCTGTGCGTGCATGCATTGGGCGACCAGCCGGGCATCTATTCGGCGCGCTGGGCCGGTCCCGACAAGAATTTCGGAACCGCGATGGCCAAGGTCGAAGAGATGCTGCAGGGCTTCGGCCCCAAGGTTCCGCGCAACGCGCACTTCGTCTGCGCTCTCTCGCTCGCATGGCCGGATGGGCATGTCGAGACGTTCGAGGGCCGCGTCGATGGCGCGATGGTCTGGCCGCCGCGCGGCGAAAAGGGGTTCGGTTACGACCCTGTCTTCGTTCCAATCGGCTACGACATTAGCTTCGGCGAGATGGAGCCGGCGATCAAACATGCGATGAGCCATCGGGCGGACGCGTTCGCCAAGCTGATCGCCGCGGTATTCTGATCCGATGACCGGGTTGGCGCTTTATATCCACTGGCCGTTCTGCGTCTCCAAATGTCCCTATTGCGATTTCAACAGCCATGTCCGCGAGAGCGTCGATCAGGCGGCCTGGCGCGCTGCCCTGCTCGCGGACATGGCGCACGAGGCGGCACTGACCGGGGACACTCCCCTGACCTCGATCTTCTTCGGCGGCGGCACGCCCTCGCTGATGCCCCCCGCCACAGTCGACGCCCTGATCGAATCCGCCGAACGGCACTGGGGTTTCGCCGACGGTATCGAGATCACGCTCGAGGCCAACCCATCCTCGGTAGAGGCCGCGCGGTTCGCCGATCTCGCCGCGGCGGGGATCAACCGCGTATCGCTCGGCCTGCAATCGCTGGACGATGGCGCGCTGCGATTTCTGGGCCGCGCCCATGATGTCTCCGAGGGGCTGGCGGCTCTGGATACCGCGCAAAAAACGTTCCGGCGGACGAGCTTCGATCTCATCTACGCATTACCGGGACAGAATGAAGCCGCCTGGGCAAACGAGCTTCGCCGCGCTCTCGATTTCGGGGCCGGTCATCTCTCGCTCTACCAGCTGACCATCGAACCCGGAACGCGCTTCGCGACGCTCGCAGCGCGCGGCGAACTCGGCGAGGCCGAGCCCGATCGCGGTGCGGCGCTGTACGAACTGACCCAAGAGCTGACCGAGGCGGCCGGCCTGCCGGCCTATGAGATATCCAACCATGCGCGGCCCGGCGAGGAAAGCCGCCACAATCTCGCCTATTGGCGTTACCAGCCCTATGCCGGGATCGGCCCGGGCGCCCATGGCCGCCGCAACGGCCGTGCAACCGTCCGCCACAGGAAACCCGAGAACTGGATGTCCGCCGTCGACCGCAACGGCCACGGGCTCCAGGCCGAAGACGCGCTTTCGGATTACGATCAGGGTGCAGAGAGGCTGATGATGGGGCTGCGGCTGACCGAGGGCGTGGCGCGCGATCGGCTGCCTCCGGAATTGCTCGACGAGGCCGCGATCGAGCGGCTGACGGCGCATGGCCTGCTCCGGCCCGATCCGGATCGCCTGATCGCCACACCCGGCGGCCGGCTCGTGCTCAACAGTCTGCTCGCCGAAATCGTCGCCGGCGAACAGGCCGCCGCCTAGCCGCCAAAGCCGCTCGGCGCGGGCGAAACGACGGTGAAGCCGTTGGGCCGGATCTGCTGCACCTCGAGCGCGCGCTCGGCGACCCCGTCCTGGCCGAAGCGGAACGCGCCGTCGACGCCCGAAAAACCGCCGGTATCCCGCAACTCGCGCAACGGGAAGGGTCGGTCGATCGACCATTCGCGCGCGATCCGGACGACGAGCAGCGCGGCGTCATAACCGAGGCTCGACAGGCGGTAGGGATCCGAATCGAAACGCGAGCGGTACCGGCTGGTCAGCGTGTTGAACATCCGGTCCGAAACGCTGGCGAACAGCGCCCCGTGCATCGCCGGATCGCGGGCCAGGTCGGGCTGGTTGTTCCAGAGTTCCGTGCCCAGTATCTGCACGTCGGTCGCGCCGCGATCGCGGAGCATCTGCGCCGCTTCCCGCGCGGTCGAACCGCTGTCGGCGATCAGCACCGCATCGAATTCGCCTTCGCCGTTGAGCTGCGTCACCGCGAGCTGCAGCGAGCGGCGCGAGCGCGCATAGGTGCGCGTCGCGACCAGGGTTCCGCCATTGTCGCGGACCGCCTGGGCGAAGGCCGCCGAGGCGCGCTGGCCGTACAGGCCTTCGGGTATCAGCGCGGCGAACCGCCGGGCGCCCTGCCCCGCCGCATAGCCGGTCACCCGCGCGATCGACTGGGCGGGCGTGAAGCCCATCAGATAGGTGCCGTTGCCCGCCACGCTCGTATCGTTTGAAAAGGCGATAACCGGAACCCCGGCGCTGCGCGCCACCGGCGCCGTCACGCGGACATTGTCGGCGAGCAGCGGCCCGAGGATCAGCCGGCTGCCGTCCGCCAGCGCCTGATTGGCGGCCGTTCGCGCGCCGCCGGCGCCCGCCGTGTCGTACGTCGTGATGCGCACGCCTTCTCCGCCGGTATCGAGGATCGCCATGTTCGCGGCGTTGGCGATCGACTGACCGACACCGGCATTGTTGCCCGACGTCGGCACCAGCAGCGCCACGCGGCGCAGCCCGTCTTCCGGGATGCCGGTCGTGATATCGGGCTGGGTCGGCGGCGGCGTATCGTCGGGACGTCCCGAGCGCGGCAGGATCGCTTCGCACCCCGCGAGGGTCAGCGCCATGAACACGATGCCGAACCGGAAAAGGACCGAGTGCCGTTGCCCCGGGTGCCGCTGTGATGCCATGACGAGAATCCTATGAACGATACGCTACTACCCGGCCTTTATATCGTCGCCACGCCCATCGGCAACTTGCAAGATGTGTCGCGGCGGCAGGAAGCGGTACTGCGTCAGGCGGACATCATCGCCGCCGAGGACAGCCGGGTCACGGCGAAGCTGCTGAACCATCTGGAGATCAGGAAACCGATCACCGCCTATCACGATCACAGCGCCGATGCGGTGCGCGCCAAGCTGGTCGAAAGGATGGGCGACGAGGCGGTCGCGCTGGTCTCCGACGCCGGAACGCCGCTGATCTCGGACCCCGGCTACAAGCTGGTGCGCGACGCGCGCGCGGCCGGCCGGCTCGTCACCACCATCCCGGGGCCATGCGCCGCCGTCGCCGCCCTGACACTGGCGGGGCTCCCGACCGACCGGTTTCTCTTCGCCGGCTTCCTGCCGTCCAAGGCCAAGGCGCGCGCCGATACGATCGCCGAATTCGGCGCCGTGCGCGCGACGCTCCTCTTCTACGAATCCGGGCCGAGGCTGGGCAAGTCGTTGCAGGCGCTGGCAGACGGGCTGGGCGACCGCGAGGCGGCGGTGACGCGCGAGATCAGCAAGGCGTACGAGGAAACGGTCACCGGCCGCCTGTCGGACCTGGTGGCCCGCTATGCCGATGCCGCGCCCAAGGGAGAGATCGTGATCGTCGTCGGCCCGCCCGGCGATGCGGCGCCGGCCGGCGATGCCGATATCGACGCCGCGCTGGCCGCCGCGCTCGAACGCCTGCCGCCGGGCAAGGCGGCGCGCGAAGTCGCCAAGGCGCTCAACATGGCAAGCGACGGCCTGTACGAACGCGCGATGGCGCTCAAAGCCGGCGAATGAACCGCGCCCGCGCCGAACGCAGCGGGCGGCGCGGCGAGACGCTGGCCGCTTGGTATCTGCGCTTCAAGGGCTACCGGATATTGGCGCGCCGCCAGCGCACCCCGCGCGGCGAGATCGACCTGGTGGCGAAGCGCGGGCGCACCATCGTCTTCGTCGAGGTGAAACACCGCGCGACGCCGGATGAACTGGACATTGCGATCGACGAGTATCGGTTGGAACGGGTGGCAGCGGCGGCCGGAATACTGGCGCCCCGATTTGCCGGTCACGGCGAGGATATCCGCATCGACGTGATCCTGACCGCGCCTGGGCGCTGGCCCCGCCATATCGAGAATGCTTGGATCGGGTAAAGCAGGACTCTATTGAATGCGCGCCACGCCCCGCTATGCCGGACGCGCCGAACAGGAGACACGCATGCCGCTCAACGTCGCGATCCAGATGGATCCCATGGAAAAGGTCAATATCGCCGGGGATTCGAGCTTTGCGATCATGCTGTCCGGTCAGGCGCGCGGTCACCGGCTCTGGCACTACGACGTCAGGCATCTGAGCTATTCCGCCGATGGCGCGTTGAAGGCGCGCGCGCGGCCGGTCACGGTCCAGCGCGTCGAAGGCGACCATCACGCATTCGGCGACTGGGAGACGATCGACCTGCGCGGCGACATCGATGTCGTGTTGATGCGGCAGGACCCGCCGTTCGACCTGTCCTATATCACCGCGACCCACCTGCTCGAACGGATCCAGCCCGACACGCTCGTCGTCAACGATCCGGCCGCCGTGCGCAACGCGCCCGAGAAGATCTTCGTTCTCGACTTCGCCGAATTCATGCCGCCGACGCTGATCACCCGCAGCCTCGACGATGTCCGAGCCTTCCAGCGCGCGCATGGCGAGATCGTCGTCAAACCCATTTA
>NZ_JBQLZM010000157.1:0-41233 GCF_052168275.1 Parasphingopyxis sp.
CTCGGAGTACCTGATACGGCTCCGATACGAACGAAGGAAATGGACCATGCGTCACGGAAAAGCGCACCGTAAACTCAACCGCACCTCGAGCCATCGCAAGGCGATGCTCCGCAACATGGCGGCCGGGCTCGTCAAGCATGAGCAGATCCTGACGACCCTGCCCAAGGCGAAGGAACTGCGGCCCTATGTCGAGAAGCTCGTCACGCTGGCGAAGAAGGGCGGCCTTTCGAACCGCCGCCTCGCCCAGTCGCGGCTGATGGACGAGACCCAGCTCAAGAAGCTGTTCGACGTGCTGGCGGAGCGCTATGCCGATCGCGACGGCGGCTATACGCGCGTCATCAAGGCCGGCTATCGCATGTCCGATTCCTCGCCGATGGCCGTCATCGAATTCGTCGACCGCGACGAAGACGCCCGGGGCCAGGATTCCGGTCCGGTCGAAATGGACGAGGAATTCGCCGAAGAGGCCGCCGCCTGACGACGGACCGGCACCGTCCCGTTCGGGATTTCACATTCGGGATTTAAACGGGGGATCGCGGCTGCTAGGCTTGCGGTCCCCTTTGTTGTCCGAGGTGCCCGATGATCGCTGCCCGCCTGCTTCTCCCGCTTCTCGCCGTCGCCGTTCCGGCCATGGCCGTCGCCCAGGAACCCGCACCGATGGAAACGCCACTCGCCTATCCCGAAACCGCGCGCGGCGACGTCGTCGAGGAGCAGTTCGGGGTGGCGGTCGCCGATCCCTATCGCTGGCTCGAGAACGACGTCCGCAACGATAGCGCCGTGCGCGACTGGGTGACCGCGCAGAATGCGGTGACCGACGCCTATCTCGAAACGCTGCCCGGGCGCGACGCCATCGCGGCGCGGCTGACCGAACTGTGGAACTATGAACGCGTCGGCATCCCGGAAAAGCGCGGCAACCGCTATTTCTACACCCGCAACGACGGCCTGCAGAACCAGTCCGCCCTCTATATGCGCGAGGGGCTCGACGGCGAGCCGCGGCTGCTGATCGATCCCAACGAATGGTCGGACGACGATGCGACCGCGATGGCGCAATGGGCGGCCTCGCCGGACGGCCGCTACATCGCCTACGGCATCCAGGACGGCGGCACCGACTGGCGGACGATCCGCGTGCTCGACGTCGAGAGCGGCGAAACGCTGGCCGATACCGTCGAATGGGCGAAGTTCACCAATATCAGCTGGGTCGCGGGCGGCGCCGGTTTCTTCTATTCGCGCTTCCCGGCGCCCGACGCCGAGGGCGAATTCCAGTCGCTCAACATGAACCATGCCGTCTACTATCACGCGCTCGGCACCGACCAGTCCGAGGACCGGCTGGTCTATGCGACGCCCGACCGTCCGGCGCTCAACCATTTTGCCGAGGTCACCGACGACAAGCGCTGGGTGCTGATCTATTCGTCGGAAGGCACGGACGACCGCTACGAGGTCGTGCTCGGCGATCTCGGCGCCGACGATGTGCCGACCCGGACGATCGTCACCGGGTTCGAGCATAACTGGGATCTCGCCGGCTCGCTCGGCGATATCCTCTACTTCCGCACCAACAGCGACGCGCCGCGCGAGCGGATCGTGCGGATGGACGTGTCGGGCGAAGCGCCGGTAGTCAGCGAACTCATCGCCGAGGACGAGGCGACGCTCGAAGGCGCGTCGGTCGTCGGCGGCCGCATCATCGCCAATTATCTCGTCGATGCGCGCAACGAGGCGCGGGTCTTCGATCTCGAGGGCAACCGGGTCGCGACCGTCGACGTGCCGGGCATCGGCAGCCTTTCGGGTTTCGGCGGCGAGCTCGGCGATCCCGAAACCTTCTTCGCCTTCACCAGTTTCGCGCAGCCCACGACCATCTACCGCTATGACAGTTCGCGCAACGAGCGCACGGTCTTCGCCGCGCCGGATGTCATGTTCGATCCCGCCGATTATGTGGTCGAACAGCGCTTCTACACGTCGCGCGACGGCACGCGCGTGCCGATCTTCATCGTCCATCGCGCCGATCTCGACATGAGCGAGAGCCACCCGACCCTGCTTTACGGCTATGGCGGGTTCAACATCTCGCTGAGCCCCGATTTCAGCGCGGGCCGGCTGCAATGGATGGAGATGGGCGGCGTGTTCGCGCTCGCCAATCTGCGCGGCGGCGGCGAATATGGCGCGGCCTGGCACGATGCCGGCCGGCTGCGGAACAAGCAGAATGTATTCGACGACATGATCGCCGCCGGCGAATATCTGGTCGCGGAAGGCATCACGTCCAGCGATCAGCTCGCCGTGCAGGGCCGGTCCAATGGCGGGCTGCTGATCGGCGCCGTCGTCAACCAGCGGCCGGACCTGTTCGCCGTCGGGCTTCCGGCCGTGGGCGTGATGGACATGCTGCGCTTCGACCGGTTCACCGCGGGCCGCTACTGGGTCGACGATTACGGCTATCCGAACCGCGAGGAGGATTTCCGCGCGCTTTACGCCTATTCGCCCTATCACAACATCCCCGAAACCGGCGATTTCCCGGCCATCATGGTGACGACCGCGGATACCGACGACCGCGTCGTGCCGGGCCACAGCTTCAAATATACCGCCGCGCTCCAGCATGCCGATCTCGGCGACCGGCCCCATCTGATCCGTATCGAGACCCGTGCCGGCCACGGTTCGGGCCGTCCGACGAGCCAGCTGATCGCCGAATATGCGGACCTCTGGGCCTTTACCGCGCACTGGACGGGATTGGACGTGCCCGCGGCCGAATAGCCCGGGTTTCGGCCGTTTCGGACGTTCACCAATATCGGCGTTCAGATGAACGCCGCCCTACAGGCGAGTTCAGACCGCGCTCAGTGCGGCTCCGCTAGACGGTACTCGGTTCTTCGCGAACCGTGTGCAGTAAAGGAGCCGTGCGATGAAATATCTTGGAAAGACCCTGATGGGCGCCACCGCAGCGACCGCGCTAGCCGTCGCCGCGCCCGCCCAGGCCCGCGACAATGACGGTATCGATGCCGGCGACGTGATCGCCGGCGCGCTGATCCTCGGCGGTATCGCGGCCGTCGCCGCCGCCGTCACCGACGACGATGACGATGATCGCTACGAGCGCCGCCATGGCCGCTATGACGATTACGACCGCCGCTACAACCGGCCTTATCGCCAATTGCGTCCGCGCCAGGCGGTCCGCCAGTGCCGCCGCGCGGCCCGCCACGAGGCCTCCCGCTACGGCCGGGCGCGGGTCACCGAAATCACCGAGGTCGATCGCCGACGCGACGGCTACCGCGTCGAAGGGCGGCTGCTCGTCGAAGAGGGCCGCTACGGCCGCCGCGGCTATTATCGCACCGCCGATTACGATCGCGGCCGGTTCACCTGCCGGATTCGCTACGGCCAGATCGACCGGTTGAGAGTGCGCGGTCTCGACTAGATCGAGCCGCCGGCACGGGAAGGGCGCGGGACAGGCATGGGTCCGCGCCCTTCTTTTGCGCTTCAGGCGGCCTCGTCGCGCCGCGCGGTGCGGGCGTCCTCGATCGCGCCGCCCAGTCCGAGCACGGCGAGTATCTCTTCCTGGCTGCGCATCTCGCGCTCGATGACGCTGCACAGTTCCAGCCCGCCGAAGCCGTTTTCGATTTCGCCGTGCGCAAAGGAAACGCTCTTGCGCCCGTCGACGAACGATCCCCGTCTTTCCTCGCTCGCCGGCAGCGGATAATGGGTCCCGAAGGCGTCGCCCGCCGAGCTGCCGACGATATTGTCGTTCTTGTCGAGCAGCAGGAAGCGATCGCCCTTGCGGCCGTTCTGGTGCAGCATCTTCTGCGTCATCACGATCGACTGGGCGTAGCGGGCCCAGTCATATTCGAGATAGAGCGCGCCGATCACCTCGCCGCCGTCCAGTCCCTTTTCGCGGATGCCGCAGACGAAGAAGACGCAGGGCCGGTCGTTGCCCTGCGGATTGAGCCAGATTTCGTCGGCCGACCATTCGTCCGGGCTCCGGCTGGCGATCGCGCGTTCGAATTGCGGCTGGCCCTTCAGGTTGAAGGCCATGAAGGTCGGGTTTTCCTCGATGCTCATCCGGATCGTGCCGTCCTTCGAAACGAGGAAGGCGTTGCGGAAGAAGTCGGAAAAGGCGAACTGCATGTTCAGCCGCTCGCGCGCCGCCGCCGCTTTGTCGCCGTCGGCCGGGTCCAGCATGTAGGAACGGATGCTGGGTTCGGTCGCGAGGATGCGCAGGTCGATGCTGCGGGCGGAAAGGCCGCGCAGCGCCAGATCGTTGATCGTGTGCGCGAGATCGGCGAGCCGCGCGCCTTCCAGTTCGTCGACCAGTTCGTCGACGATGCGCGAGCTCGTCGCGAGCCGGTCCATGATCGTCTGGCGAAAATTGCTCGCCGCATTGGCCGCGCTGGTCGCCAGCGATTTCACCTCCTGCGCGACGACCGCGAAACCGCGGCCCGCTTCGCCCGAACGCGCCGCTTCGATGGTGGCGTTCAAGGCCAGCATCTTGGTCTGCTGCGCGATCTTGTCGCTCGCCGTCGCATAGCGGCCGGTCTCCTCTTCGAGAAGGTCGAGCAGGGCTTTGATGCGTCTCGGCATGGGCGCTCCCGTACAATTCGGTCGAACTCACCCTAATCCGGAAATGCTAACCCCCGGTTAACCATCGGCGCGCCGGCGGGCGGCGTGTTGCTGGACAGAAGGGGTCGTCAAATCTATTGGCTTGCCATGACAATCCAGCCATCCGAATCCATCCTCATCGTCGATTTCGGCAGTCAGGTGACGCAGCTCATCGCCCGGCGCGTCCGCGAAGCCGGCGTCTATTCCGAAATCGCGCCCTTCAACGCCGCGGCCGAGGCGTTCGAGCGGCTGAAACCCAGGGGCATCATCCTCTCCGGCAGCCCGGCCTCGGTGCCCGAGGCGGACAGCCCGCGCGCGCCCGACATCGTGTTCGAGAGCGGCCTGCCGATCCTCGGCATCTGCTACGGCCAGCAGGTGATGACCGAACAGCTCGGCGGCAAGGTCGAGGCGGGGGACAGCGGCGAGTTCGGCCGCGCCTTCATCGACATTTCGGACGATTGCGCGCTGTTCGACGGGCTTTGGAAGACCGGCGAGACGCATCAGGTCTGGATGAGCCATGGCGACAAGGTCACCCAGTTTGCCGAGGGCTTCCGCATCGTCGCGACGACCGAGGGTGCGCCCTTCGCGCTGATCGCCGACGACAAGCGCCGCTATTACGGCACCCAGTTCCACCCCGAAGTCGTCCACACGCCCGACGGCGCGAAGCTGCTCGCCAATTTCGTCCGCCATGTCTGCGGTTGCGCGGGCGACTGGACGATGGCCGAGTTCAAGGCGACGAAGATCGCCGAGATCCGCGAACAGGTCGGCGACGGGAAAGTCATCTGCGGGCTGTCCGGCGGCGTCGACAGCGCGGTCGCCGCCGTGATGATCCACGAGGCGATCGGCGAGCAGCTGACCTGCGTCTTCGTCGATCACGGCCTGATGCGGATGGGCGAGGCCGAGCAGGTCGTCAGCCTCTTCAAGGGCCATTACAATATCCCGCTCGTCCATGTGAACGCCGAGACCCTGTTCCTCAACGGCCTCAAGGGCGAGACCGATCCGGAGAAGAAGCGCAAGTTCATCGGCAAGACGTTCATCGATGTGTTCGAGGACGAGGCGAAGAAGATCGGCGGCGCGGATTTCCTCGCCCAGGGCACGCTCTACCCCGACGTGATCGAAAGCGTCTCCTTCACCGGCGGGCCGAGCGTCACGATCAAGTCGCACCACAATGTCGGCGGGCTGCCCGAGCGGATGAACATGCAGCTCGTCGAGCCTTTGCGCGAACTGTTCAAGGACGAGGTCCGCGAACTCGGCCGCGAGCTGGGCCTTCCCGACGCATTCGTCGGCCGCCACCCGTTCCCCGGTCCCGGCCTCGCCATCCGTATCCCGGGCGAGGTGACCAAGGAGCGCTGCGATATCCTGCGCAAGGCCGATGCCATCTATCTCGAGGAAATCCGCAACGCCGGCCTCTACGACGCCATCTGGCAGGCATTCGCGGTATTGCTGCCGGTGAAAACGGTCGGCGTGATGGGCGACGGGCGCACCTATGACAGCGTCTGCGGCCTGCGCGCCGTGACCAGCACGGACGGCATGACCGCCGATGTCTACCCCTTCGACGCGAGCTTCCTGACCCGCGTCGCGACCCGGATCGTCAACGAGGTGAAGGGCATCAACCGGGTGGTGTATGATTACACCAGCAAGCCGCCGGGGACGATTGAATGGGAGTGAGCAATGGATCCGCGCTATAGCGACTGGCTTCGCCGGGCTGTTCCGTCGGAATCAACTTGGCAGACGAAGCTGTCTGAGCTGCGTCGCGTCGAGAGAGAATATGGTGACGTCGACGAGCATTTCGACGAGGATGAGCTCCAGAGCGTCCTGGAATCTTTGGTTTACAGCGCTGAAGATGAGCGGCTGGGCGCCGACAATCCATCGAAAATAGTCATTGAGGGAAATTTGCGAAATGGTCTGTCAGGCTACAAATCGGCGGTCCAGAAATATGTGCGATTCCGTCAGGATGTAGAGTCAGAGGCTGCTCGCCCAGCGATCGCCGCTCTTCGCGTCGACGACCTGAGCGAAGAGGATAATGAGCAGACGTTTAGCCTGGAACGCGACCTGCAATCGGCTTTGAGAAGTTCGATCGAGCAGCTCGAAACCGGACTTGAGATCATTGATGGCGGGGTCGAGCGTTCCGTGCCTTCGGGACGGATTGATATTCTTGCGAAGGATGGCGAGGCGAAGCCCGTAGTGATCGAGCTAAAGGCCGTTAAGGCTGGCCGAGATGCCGTCGCCCAGGTTCTGGCATATATGGGCGATGTCAGCATGGACTCTGATGCGCCTGTAAGAGGGTTTCTCGTTGCGCCTGAATTCGATGCACGGGCGATTTCGGCAGCGAGGATGGTTCCAACGCTCGAGCTTATCGAATACGGCTTTTCCTTCAGCTTCCGGCCTCGCAGTTGAATCAGTTCTCCACGTCATTGCGAGGAGCCGAAGGCGACGCGGCAATCCAGAGCCACAAAGCGCGTCGCCAGCCGTTCTGGATTGCTTCCCCCGGCGCAAGGCCGGGGTCGCAATGACGCTTTTGCTACTCACTCCCCAAACAAATCCGAATGCGTCCCAGTCCGCGCCAGCAACAGCTCCGTCTCTCTCACACGATACAACAACAGCCAGTCCGGCTCGATATGCAGGTCGCGCCAGCCGGCCCATTCGCCCTTCATCGGATGATCGCGCAGGCGCGGGTCGAGTTCCGCGCCTTCGAGCAGCATTGAGATGACGGCCTTGAGCTTGGCCATCTTCTTGCCGCGCTTCATCATTCGCTTGACGTCCTTCTTGAACGCCGTCGAACGGACGGGGGTCAGCATGAAGTCAGTACCCAACCGCGCTCACCCTGAGCTTGTCGAAGGGTGTTTGCCCGACCCTTCGACAAGCTCAGGGTGAGCGCCGATATTGCACATGGTCACCGGCTATATGCCGAGTTCGTCGAACAGTTCCTCGGCGCTGCCGAGCTTCTTGCCCCCGCCGCCTTCAAGCTCCGCCATCGCATTCCGGCTTTCGCTATTCGGAACCGCCACATCGAACGGCAGGCGCTTTTCCTCCGCTACGCGGCGCAGCATCAGGCGAATGGCATCGGACATGGACAATCCCATCGCCGCCAGCGCGGCGGTAGCCGCCTGTTTGGTGTCGCCATCGATCCGGGCGCGGACGCTTTCTTCGACTGCCATGGTCTTTCTCCGTTCTGTAGTGTCATTGTAGCTACAAACTTCCAGATTCGCAAGGTTATACTCACGGAAATATGCTCGTTGCGTGTATCGATAGACAATCCATATTGAATGTCATGCAACTCCCCCTCGGCCCCGACCCGCGCACCGACATCCTCCAGCGCACCCACGACCGGCTGATCGCCCATTTCGGCCGGGTCGTCCGCCCGCCGG
Organism: Parasphingopyxis sp.; assembly: GCF_052168275.1. Taxonomy (GTDB): domain Bacteria; phylum Pseudomonadota; class Alphaproteobacteria; order Sphingomonadales; family Sphingomonadaceae; genus Parasphingopyxis. The sequence goes on from NZ_JBQLZM010000157.1 coordinate 7,929, forward strand.
AGAAGCGCCGTTCGCCCGAATGGACACTCGTCCAGGGCGTCATCGGGGCGCGGACGAAGACGATCCATTCGAACCGTTCGGCGGACGCGATGCGCGCGCATTTCGGGTCGTGGGAGGCGGTCGCGGCGGCGTCGGAGGCGGAGCTGCTGCCGTTCCTCGAAACCGCGACCTTTCCCGAACTGATGGCCGAGCGATTGAAGGCGTGCCTCACCGAGATCGTTGCGCGGCGCGGCGCGGTCGATCTGCGGCATCTTTCCAACCTGCCGACCGAAGAGGCTATGGAATGGCTCGAAAGCCTGCCGGGCGTCGCCCGCAAGGTCAGCGCCGGGGTGATGAACGCCAGCACGTTCACCCACCGCGCGCTCGTCATCGACACCAACCACCGCCGCGTGATCCAGCGCATGGGGCTGGTGCCCGCCAAGGCCGATACGGCGCGGGCCTATGACACGCTGATGCCGATCCTCCCGCCGGACTGGACGGCCGAGGATGTCGACGAGCATCATCTGCTCGTGAAACGCGTCGGCCAGACCTTCTGCCGCCCGAAGGCACTGCACTGCGCCGCCTGTCCCGCGCGGCCGGAATGCAGGACGGGGACGGATAGAAGCTCCCCCTCCCCTTGATGGGGAGGGGCCAGGGGTGGGGTGATCTATCGGCTGGGGTGATCGCTAGCTGATGGTTCACCCCCACCCAACCCTCCCCCATCAAGGGGGAGGGCTTTCTCCGGAACGCCCCCTTCAAATGTTGGAAAATCTCGCATAGCCCGGAGGCGCAGCACAGCAGCATGGACAGGGGCGCGGACGGCGATGATATCGGAATCGGCATCGATTGAATCGGCGGCTGTGTGTAAAGTATGTAAACTTGTTCAGCTCCGCTCTCCGAAAGATGAACAGGAGGGCGGGAACACCCCCGGCGCGTGTCGACTCGGGTCGACCGGCTGCCGCGCATGCGACTGGGTCGGTCGATGACCGACTCCGGCCTCCTCCCGCCCGATAATGTCGAAACCGTCTTCCGCCGCCTCTCCGAGGCCATGCCGGGCCGGTCGGAGCGCGCCAAGGGTCCGAAGGGACAGCCCGATGCGTTTCGCTCCTGCATCTCCTGCATGCTCTCGGCCCAGTCGCTCGACAGCAACACGGCGAAAGCGAGCCGCGCGCTGTTCGCGCTGGCGCAGACCCCGACCGGGATGCTCGCCTTGTCCGACGCGGAGATCATCGACGCGATCAGGCCCGCCGGTCTCTACAACAACAAGGCGCGGGCGATCCGCAGATTCTGCCGGCAACTGCTCGACGAGCATGACGGCGTGGTGCCCGACACAAGGAAAGGCCTGCTCGCCATGCACGGCATCGGCCGCAAATGCGCCGATATCGTGCTGAGCTTCACCTTCGGCCATGACGCGATCGCCGTCGATACGCATGTCGGCCGGGTCTGCCGGCGGATCGGGCTGGCGCGCGGGCCGACCGAGGCCAAGATCGCCGAGGTGCTGGACGAACGCGCACCCGGCTGGGCCAAGGAGGAAGGCCATTTCTGGCTGATCCAGCTCGGCAAGCGCATCTGCAAGTCGCGTCGTCCGCAATGCGGGCGTTGCCCGGTGGGCGATCTGTGCCAATATCATGCGGGCGAGGGGGCATCGGATGGCTAGATTCTCCGACTATATTCTGGGCGACAAGCCGCATCCCGGCACGATGGCATCGGCGCTGCTCGCCGGGCTCGCGATGGCCATGGTCGTCGCGATGCGCGCCGGACAATGGGACTGGCAGACGGTCCTTCTGGCGCTGCTCGCGGCCGATATCGGCGCCGGTCTCGTATCCAACGCGACCGAGGCGACGCGGGCGCGCTGGCGTGCGCGCACCGGCCCCAGCGCGCGGACCGGATTCCTCGCGGTTCATCTCACCCTCTATCCGGCGGCCATCTTCCTGCTCGCCCGGGGCGATCTGGCGCTGTTCGCGTTTCTCGCGACGGTGCTGGCCGCGAAAGTCATCGTCTTTGCCGCGGGGAAACATGACCGGCCTGCCTGAAACGGAGATCGCATCCGCGACCGCCGCCGATCGGGACGCCGTCATCGCATTGTGGCGGGCCTGTACGCTGACACGGCCGTGGAACGACCCGGTCGCCGATTTCGATTCGGCCATCGGCACTGCGGCGTCCGATATCCTGTTGCTGCCCGAGGGCGGCGCGCCCGTCGCTGCCGTAATGGTCGGTTTCGACGGGCATCGCGGCTGGGTCTATTATCTCGCCGTCCATCCCGATCATCGCCGCAAGGGGCTCGGCCGGCGGATGATGGATGCCGCCGAGGCCTGGCTGCGCGCGCGCGGCGCGCCGAAAATCCAGCTGATGGTGCGCAGCGACAATGCGGACGTCATCGCCTTTTACGAAGCGCTGGGGCTGGGCCGGCAGGATGTGGTAACGCTCGGCCGCCGGCTCGACGGGAAGACCGGGGCTTGAGGCCGGAACTGCGGGAGCGTAACCAGCCGCCATGAAGGTAAAATATCGTGTCGTGCATCAGACCAAGTCGATCTGGGAAGCGCTGCTCCGCGGTCGTTCCTGGACCGACTGGTATCTGGCGCAATATAAGGGATTCTGGGGCTGGAAGACGCTCGGCACCTTCCCGACGGTCGCGGAGGCCGAACAGGCCCTGGCCGACCATGCGGGCGGCGAGCTGCTGAACTGCGGGTCGCGGATCGTCTCCGAATTCGCCGAGAAGGAATGACGCCGACCGCCAAAATCCTGCTTCTGGGCTCGGGCGAGCTCGGCAAGGAGTTCGTCATCTCCTGCCAGCGCCTGGGCTGCCATGTGATCGCCTGCGATTCCTACGACAACGCGCCGGCGATGCAGGTCGCGGACGAGCGCGCGGTGTTCTCGATGCTCGACGGCGAAGCGCTGGGCGCGGCGATCGAGCGGCACGCGCCCGATTTCATCGTGCCCGAGATCGAGGCGATCCGGACCGAGGTGCTGGCCGATTATGAAGGCAGGGGTTTTCGCGTCGTGCCGTCCGCCCGGGCGGCGCAGATGACGATGAACCGCGATGCGATCCGCGATCTGGCGTCGGAAGAGCTGGGCCTCCGGACATCCGCCTATCGCTATGCGGAGAGCCGGGAGGAATTGCGGGCGGCGGCCGAGGCCGTCGGCGTGCCGCTGGTCGTGAAACCCGTGATGTCCTCTTCGGGCAAGGGGCAGAGCACGGTGCGGACGATGGACGGGATCGACGCCGCCTGGGACTATGCCGCGGACGGCATGCGCGGCGACCGGCAGCGGGTGATCGCCGAGGCGTTCGTCGATTTCGATTACGAGATCACGTTGCTGACGGTCAGCGCCAAGGACGGCATCCATTTCTGCGCCCCGATCGGACACCGGCAAGAGCGCGGCGACTATCGCGAGAGCTGGCAGCCCGCCGCCATGTCCGACGCCGCGCTGGACGCGGCGCAGGATATGGCGGCGAAGGTCGTCGGGGCGCTGGGCGGCGCGGGGCGCGGATACGGGATTTTCGGCGTCGAATTCTTCGTAAAGGGCGACGAGGTCATCTTCTCCGAACTGTCGCCCCGGCCCCATGATACCGGGATGGTGACCCTCGTCTCGCAGGATCTCAACGAGTTCGATCTCCATGCCCGCGCGATCCTCGGACTGCCGATCCCGGCCGTCGACATTCGGGGCGCATCGGCCAGCGCGGTGATCCTCGCCGATCGCGATGCGGAGGATTTCGCGTTCGCGGGTGTGGACGAGGCGCTGGGCAAGGCGGGCGATGGCTGTCATATCGACGTCCGGTTGTTCGGCAAGCCGGTGACCCGGCCCTGGCGGCGCATGGGCGTCGCGCTGGCGCGGGTGGACGACGGCACGGTCGAGGAGGCGCGCTCAGCCGCGGTCGAGGCGGCGGCGTGCGTGAGAATTCTGTATGGAGACGAATGAGATGGATCCCGTTCTGTATGGCATCCCGAATTGCGACAGCATCAAGAAGGCGCGCAAATGGCTGGAACGTCGCGGGGTCAACTATGCGTTTCACGATTACAAGAAGGCCGGCATCACCGAGGAGAAGCTGCGCGAATGGTCGGGCGAGGTCGGCTGGGACGTACTGCTCAACAAGCGCGGAACGACCTTTCGCGAGCTGCCCGACGAAATGAAGGCCGATGTCGACGAGGATATCGCGGTCGCGCTGATGCTCTCGCACCCATCGATGATCAAGCGCCCGGTGCTCGAGAGCGAAGGTCCGCTGATCGTCGGCTTCAGGGGCGGCGAATATGAAACGGCGCTTGGGCTGGAGCCCGAGTGATGGTGACGGCGAGATGGAACGGCGCGGTGATCGCCGAGAGCGACGACACGGTCGTCGTCGAGGGCAATCACTATTTCCCGCGAGCCAGCGTCAATCGCGGGTTTCTGGTCGATAGCGATACGACGAGCGGCTGTCCGTGGAAGGGCGTCGCTTCCTATTATTCGGTCGCGGTCGGCGGCGAAACCAACGCGGACGCGGCCTGGTTCTATCCTAACCCCAAAGAGGCGGCGGCCGAGATCAAGGACCGGATCGCCTTCTGGAAGGGCGTCGAGGTCGGATAAGGCCGGCTATTCCCCGCCCGTCGCGCGCTCCATCACCTGGTCCTCGCGATAGGCCTGCATGACTTCCTCGAGATCGCCCGCATCGTCGGCTTCGGTCTGCTCGGGCGTGTTCAGGCGATCGCCTTCGCCGGGCACGAGACAGACTTCGGCGCGCACCGGCAGATGGTCCGAACCGACCGCATCGCCGGTGCTCAGGCTGTAAAGCCCGAATTCCTCGGTGAAGAAGACATGGTCGAGCGGCCAGCGGAAGGCCGGGAGCGAGGCGGGGAAGGTGGCGTAGAAACCGCGCCCGACGCGCGGATCGACATAGCGTCCGACCCGGCGGAACAGCTGCGAGGTTTCCGACCAGCCGACATCGTTGAAATCGCCGACGGTGAAGGTCGGCATGCCGCTGTCGCGCGTCATCATCGCGGCGATCGCGATCTCGGCGTCCCGCTCCTCGGTGTCCTGTCCCGGATGCGGCGGGCGCGGATGGAGCGCGGCGACGCGGAAGGCGACGCCCGCGCGGGTGCGCAGTTCGCCATGGAAGGACGGCGTGCCGGGCTCGGTGAGATTGACCATCGCGCCGCCGGCGACGGGCAGCCGGCTGGCGAAGATCATGCCATAGGTGTTCGGGAGCGGCGCTTCGAACCGGTGCGGGAAATCGGCGAGCACCGGCTCCATCGCCTCCAGCCAGGCGGTATCGGTTTCCATCAGGAGCAGCAGGTCGGGTTGTTCGCGCCGGATCAGGTCCAAGGTCCGCGCGAATTCGCGATTGTCCTGCAGCACGTTGAGGCTCAGCGTCGTGAAGCAATGCGCCTCGCGCTCGGCGCCCGCGATATCGATCTTCTCGGCCTCGACGCTCGCGAGCATCGTATAGGGAAAGATATGGCCGGCCTGATAGGCGAGCGCGGCGGCCAGAAGGGCCGCGATCGGCCAGCGAAAGCGGAAATGGAGGAACAGCATCGCGAGCAGGGTCAGCCCGCCGATCGTCAGCACCGCGAGCCGCGGGAAATCCCACGCCCGGATCCACCACTGGTTGGAGGGGATGGCGCTGGCGATCGTGACGAGGATGACGAGATCGGCGATCACGATCAGCGCCCAGATGCCGATCTTTCGCCAGGGGAAGCCGCCGTCCTGTCCCGATGCCGTCAATGCACGCCCCTCTTTGCCCGCTACGCCCTGAAGAACCCGCCAGGGACGACTTCGTTCCGATAGCTGGCCAATTCCCTTCGGGAAAGCTAAACCGCGCCCATGTCCACCACCTACACCCTCGATACGAAGACGGACCGCGCGCATCCTACGCCCAAGCCGATGAAGCGGCTGACGGTTCCGGCGATCCGCGGACGCAAGACCGACGGCATGAGCGGCGAACCGCTGGTCATGCTGACCGCCTATACCGTGCGGACCGCGCAACTGCTCGATCCGCACTGCGACATGCTGCTGGTCGGGGATTCGCTCGGTCAGGTCGTGTACGGTCTCGATTCGACGATCCCGGTCAGCCTCGACATGATGATCGCCCATGGCGCGGCGGTCGTCCGGGGCAGCTATCACAGCGTCGTGATCGTCGACATGCCGTTCGGTTCCTATGAGGAATCCCCTGAAGTCGCGATCCGGGCGGCATCGCGCGTGATGAAGGAAACCGGCGCCGCGGCGATCAAGATGGAGGGCGGGGAGGCGATGGCGGAAACCGTCGCCTTTCTTACCGCGCGCGGCATTCCGGTCATGGGCCATGTCGGGCTGACGCCGCAGGCGGTGAACATCCTCGGCGGGCACAAGGTGCAGGGCCGCGACGACGCGACGGCGGCCAAGGTCGTCGCCGACGCCAGGGCGATCGACGAAGCGGGCGCCTTTTCGATCGTCATCGAGGGCGTGATCGAACCGGTGGCCATCGAGGCGACGCGCGCGACCTCCTGCCCGACGATCGGCATCGGCGCGTCGGCCCAATGCGACGGACAGGTGCTCGTGACAGAGGACATGCTCGGCCTGTTCGACCGGGTTCCGCGCTTCGTGAAAAAATATGACGACATCGCCGCGCAGATGAGCAAGGCGGTCGAAACCTATGCCGCCGAGGTCCGCAGCCGAAGCTTTCCCGAAGAGGCCCAAACCTACCAGCCCAAAAAATAGGGGAGCCGCGGGAAGCCGTAGTTCACAATCACTTTCCCTTGGCCAAGCGCGCCGCTAAGGTCCGCCGCCATAACGATCTGGAGACGAGAGTTGGCGATTGCGCCGCAAGACAATAGCGCGTTCATGCGCGAAGTGGACGAGGAGGTCCGCAAGGAGCAGGCTGTCCAGTTCTGGGAGCGCTGGGGCAAGTGGATCGCCGGCTTGGTGATCGTCGGCCTCGCGGCCTTTGGCGGCTGGCTCTACTGGTCCAATCAGCAGACGGTCGCGGCCGAAAGCGAGACCGAACAGCTCGCCCAGCTGCTCGAGGACCTGAATGCCGGCACGACGGCCGATGCAGACGAAACGCTCGCGGCACTCGCGCAATCGCCGCGCCCGATCATTCGCGCCGAGGCGATGCTGACCCAGGCGGCGCTGGCGCTGCAGAATCAGGATGAAGCGGCCGCGATCGGGGTTTTCGGCGCGATGGTCGCCGACGATGGCCTGCCGCGTCAGTTTCGCGATCTCGCCCTGATCCGCCAGACGGCGATCGAATTCGAGGATATGGAGCCCCAGGCGGTGATCGACCGCATGGCCGGCCTCGCGGTGCCCGGCAATCCCTGGTTCGGCAGCGCCGCGGAGTTGAGCGCCGTCGCGATGATGCGGCAGGGCAATGAAGAACAGGCCGGCGCGCTGTTCGCGCAGATCGCCAATGACGAAAGCGTACCCGAGACGCTTCGGACACGTGCGGTTCAGATGGCCGGCGTATTGGGAGTGGATGCCGTGCCCGACGAGCCGGTGGAACTGCAGGAAGAACAGACCGCACCCGGCCAGCCCTTGGCTGCGGATGCGGCGGAGGAACCAACTACATGATGCGTATTCTGATCCCCGTTTGCGCGGCGCTCGCGCTGAGTGGCTGTGGCCTGTTCCGCGGCGACGGCGATGCGACGCCCACGGTGGGCAACCGCACGCCGATCCTCGTGTCGGAAAATGACGTCCAGGCCGATCCGCAGATCGCGACGGTTCCGGTCGTCCTTCCCGCCGCGACGGTCAATGCCGGCTGGGTGCAGCCCGGCGGCAGCGCCAGCAAATCGGTCGGCCATCTGGCGCTGAGCCGTACGCCGGTTCGCGCCTGGTCCGTGTCGATCGGCGACGGCGGCGGTTCGCGCGCGCGGCTAGCCGCCGCACCGGTGGTCGCCAATGGCCGCGTGTTTACGATCGATGCCGATGCCACGGTTCGGGCGTTCGACGCAGAGACCGGCGGCGAAGTCTGGTCGACGCGGTTCGGTACCGAGATCGGCGGCGAACCGGCCTTGTTCGGCGGCGGAGTCAGCGTTTCGGGCGACCGCGTCTATGTCACGAACGGCGTCGGTTATGCCGGCGCGCTCGATGCGGCCAGCGGCGCGCAGGTCTGGAAGGTGCGCCCGGGCGGCCCGCTGCGCGGCGCTCCGACAATCGCCAACAACAATGTATATGTGCTGAGCCAGGACAACCAGATTTTCGCGCTCGACCCGGCGAACGGCGAGACGCGCTGGAGCGTGTCCGGCACGCTCGAGGTCTCCGGCGTGTTCGGCGTCGCGGCTCCGGCATCGGCGCAGGGAACGCTCGTCGCGGGCTTCTCCTCGGGCGAGCTGATCGCCTATCGCTACGAGAACGGCCAGATCGTCTGGCAGGACGGGCTCAACCGGACGAGCATCTCGACTTCGGTCTCGACCCTGTCCGATATCGATGCGAGCCCCGTCATCGACAGCGGCTTCGTCTACGCCGTCGGCCAGGGCGGGCGGATGGTCGCGCTGCGGCTCATCACCGGCGAACGCATCTGGGAAGTCAATGCGGGCGGTCTCTCCACCCCCTGGATTGCGGGCGACTGGATGTTCGCGGTGACCGACGATGCGCGGGTGCTGGCCATCGCGCGCACCAATGGCCGCATCCGCTGGATCAGCCAGTTGCAGCGCTATCGCGACGAGGAAGACCGCAAGGGCCCGATCTTCTGGCGCGGCCCCGTTCTGGCGGGCGGCCAGCTGGTGCTCGCATCGAGCCGCGGTCATCTCGCCTTTCTCGATCCGGCGACCGGCGCCGTGAACCGGCTGGAGGAGCTTGACGAGGGCGTCGAGCTGCCGCCGGTCGTCGCCAACAACACGCTGTATCTGCTCGACAGCGAAGGCCGGCTGAGCGCCTGGCGCTAGCGGCAAGGAAAGGCACATAAGCCATGGCGCGGCTGCCCGTTATCGCGATTATCGGCCGCCCCAATGTCGGCAAGTCGACGCTGTTCAACCGGCTCGTGGGCAAGAAGCTCGCGCTCGTCGACGATCGCCCGGGCGTGACGCGAGACCGGCGGGAGGGCGAGGCCCATCTGTTCGGTCTCGATTTCCGCGTCATCGATACCGCCGGCTATGAGGACGAGGATCCGAAGAGCCTGCCGGGCCGGATGCGCCAGCAGACCGAACGCGCGGTCGCCGAGGCCGATGCGGCGCTGTTCCTGTTCGACGCCCGCGCCGGCGTGACGCCGCTCGACGAGGAAATCGCACGTTGGCTGCGCGGCACCGAGACGCCGATCATCCTTGTCGGCAACAAGGCCGAAGGCCGCGCCGGCGAAGCGGGCCTGTATGAAAGCTATGGCCTGGGGCTTGGCGATCCCGTGCCGCTCAGCGCCGAACATGGCGAGGGATTGGCCGATCTGTTCGCAGCGGTCCAGCCGCATGTCGAGCGCGAGGACATCGACGAAACGGAGGAGGACGAGGCGGCGGACGGTCCGCTCAAGCTCGCCATCGTCGGCCGCCCCAATGCCGGCAAATCCACCCTGATCAACAAGATGCTGGGCGACGATCGCCTGATCACGGGTCCGGAGGCGGGGATCACCCGCGATTCGATCGCCGTGCCCTGGGAATGGCAGGGGCGGCCGGTGGAGCTGATCGACACGGCGGGGATGCGCAAACGCGCCAAGGTGCAGGACAAGCTCGAAAAGCTCTCGGTCGCCGACGGGTTGCGCGCGGTGGATTTCGCCGAAGTCGTCGTGCTGCTGCTCGATGCCACGAAAGGGCTGGAGGTGCAGGACCTGAAGATCGCCGACCATGTGATCGACGAGGGCCGGGCGATCGTGATCGCGATCAACAAATGGGACGTTGCCGAGGATCGGAAGGCGCTGTTCGAGGGGATCGAGACGGCGCTCGGCGAGGGGCTCGCGCAGGTCCGCGGCGTGCCGCTGGTGGCGATCTCGGCGGTCACGGGCAAGGGGATCGGCCAGCTGATGGAGACCGCCTTCGCGACGCGCGACGCCTGGTCGCGCCGCGTACCGACCGGCGAACTCAACCGCTGGTTCCGGGCCGCCGTCGAACGCAACCCCCCGCCCGCGCCCAAGGGCAAGCGCATCAAGCTGCGCTACATGACCCAGGCGCGAACCCGGCCGCCGAGCTTCGTGCTGTTCGGCACCCGGGTCGACCAGCTGCCGATGAGCTATCAGCGCTATCTGCTGAACGGTATCCGCAACGAGCTGGGCTTCGGCGCCGTGCCCGTGCGGCTGACCATGCGGTCGCCGCGCAATCCGTACAAGGATGGCGGGGATGAACGGTCCTGAAGCGGCTCCCGATGTCGATATCGATGCGCGGGGGCTTCGCTGCCCCTGGCCGGCGCTCCGTCTCGCCCGGTTCATGCGGGCCGCCGATCGCGCGGTAATCGTCGCCGACGATCCGGTCGCGCCCGCGGAAATCGCGGCTTTGGCGGACGATCGGGACTGGACGGTCGAAACGCTCGAAACGCCGCTCGGACCGGGGTGGCTGATATCCCGCTAAAGCCCCGGTTCCGCGTCAGTTCGCCGCAGAATACCCCGCATCAAGCGTGATTATCGTTTCCGGTAAACCTCTTGTTTACAGTCCGCGCGTAAGGGCTTTGATGGGTAGTTGGAAAGGGAGCGCATGGTGTCGTTCCAGGATGAAGAACTGGTAGACTGGGCCGAGTTCGATGCGGTTCGCGAACAGTTGGGCGCGAACTTCGCTCGCATCTTGCGCTATTTCAGCGAAGACGGGATCAAATCGGTCGAGGCGATCGAGCAGGCGATGCGCGACAAGGTCAGCGTCGCGCTGATCGTGCCCGCGCATACGCTCAAGGGTGAATCGCTCCAGTTCGGCGCCCGGCCGCTGAGCGCCATCGCCGAGAAGATCGAAATGACCGCGCGTCATCTCGTCGAGATCCAGCAGACGCCCGAAGAACTGGTTCCCGAGGCGGTGCGGCTCCGGCCGATGTTCGAGGCGACGATGGCCAGCCTCGAAAAGGCGACCAACCCGCTGGTCCAGCGCCGCGGCGCTGGCGCGGAGCCGGAAGTCGCCAACCAGAAGTTCGGCCGGCTGTAACCGCCGGAACTAGCCCTCTTCCGCCGGTTCCGACTGGAGCTGGCAGTAATTTTCGATCCCCATCCGCTCGATCATGTCGAATTGCTGTTCGAGGGTGTCGACATGGTCCTCCTCGCTGTCGAGGATGCTGGCGAGCAGGTCGCGGCTGACATAGTCGCGGACCTTCTCGCAATGCTCGATCGCGTCCTTCAGCAACGGAATCGCTTCATGTTCGAGTTCCAGGTCCGCCTTGAGGATCTCCTCGACGCTTTCGCCGATGCGAAGCCGGCCGAGCAGCTGAAAATTGGGCAGTCCGTCGAGAAACAGAATGCGTTCCGTCAACTGGTCCGCATGCTTCATCTCGTCGATCGATTCTTCATATTCGAACTTGGCGAGCTTCGTGATGCCCCAATTGTCGAGCATCCGGTAATGCAGGAAATATTGGTTGATCGCCGTCAACTCATTCTTCAGCGCTTCGTTGAGGAATTCGATGACTTTCTCGTCGCCCTTCATACCGGATCTCCCTGTTCTGATCCGGTCACTATAGTCGCAGAAGGGGCGGGGGAGAAGCCCGAAAACCCCAGTTTTCCAGGCTTTTCAGATGATTCTGCTATGCAGTCGCAGTTTCGGAGCGGATGATCTGCCGTGCAAACGATACGCATTGTCCGCAGCGGGCCTTGCATCCCATCTGCGCATAGGCGGACGAGGGGGTCGATGCGCCCTTCTGGGCAGCCGCGCGGAGGTCTTTTTCGCGAATCGCGTTGCAGATGCAGACAACCATGCGGATTAGATAAGGCTATTGAGACTAATTCGCAATAGTGAAAATGACGCCCGGCGCTATTTGCGGATCGGCTGGAACTCGCGGCGGGCGAGGCTGCGCCACAGCCATTCGAGCGGGCCATAGCGGAACCGGTCGAGCCATGGCTTCGACCAGAGCAGCATCAATGCCCAGACGCCGAGGACGACGATATAGAGCGCGGCGCGGCTGAGTTCGCCGTACAGCCCGAAGCCATAGCCGTAGAAGATCGTCGTGCAGACCAGGCTGGTGCCGAGATAGTTGGTGAAGGCGGCGCGCCCGGTGGCGGCGACCCGGTCCATGACGGCGCTGCCCGCGGACGATTTCACCCAATAGAGGATGAGCGCCGCATGGGCGAGGATCACCGGCGGATTGACGAGAACCTGTCCCGCGAAATCGAGCAGGAACAGCGTGGCCGGCTCGAATCCGCTGGCCATGATGGCGATGGCCAGCGCGGTCAGCAGCGGGAGGCCGATCAGATAGCCGTTGCGGGCGTAGCGGGCATAGGTCGCGCGCTCCCACTGGCCCGTCAGGAAACCGCTTTTGAGCCCCGCCATGCCGAGCAGCATCAGGCCCAGCGTGTCGAGCGCGGCGGTAAGGTTGGCGACGATCGGATCCCAGAAACCGGGCCCGAGCCGATGGGCGAGAATGCCGGCATAGTCGCCGCGATATCGTGCGAAGTCCTCGGCGAGCTTGTCGGGCGGAATGGGACCGAATTCGACCGCGAATTCCCGCCATTGCCGGACGATCTCGGCGTCCGCGTCCGGCGCGGCCGCCGCTTCGCGCAGCATCCAGACCGATCCGGCGAGAAGGCCGAGAAGCACGGCCTGCGCGACGATCAGGATCAGGCCGAGCACCACGAGCTTGTGGGTCTCCATCTTGCGGAAGAAAAAGGCGATCGATCCGATCACCGCGTAGAGCATCAATATGTCGCCATGCCAGATCGCATAGGCGTGGATCGCGCCGAAAAAGAGCAGCCAGGTCATGCGCGAATAATGGGTGAGGGCGGCGCTCCGCTCCTTGGCCTCGGCGCGCTGGATGACGAGCAGCATCGACGCGCCGAACAGGACGGAAAACAGCCCGCGCATCTTGCCGTCCGCCAGCACGAAATTGGTCGCCCAGACGGCGATGTCGGCCGGGCTTTCGCCGCCAAAGGCGATCGGCGTGAAATAGGCCGTCATCGGCATGGCAAACGCGACGATATTCATGAGCAATATGCCCATGACGGCGATCCCGCGAACGACATCGAGACTGACGAAACGACTGTCCATCGGTGCCGGTGTCGCCATGTTCCTCCCCCCTCGTGTGTTAGGGCGCCATTACAGCCAGGAGCTGATCGCGTCGAGGGGCTTCTTGTTGAACGCGTGCACCGGGACTGTCGCATCCGGAGCCGGCTTTCCCGCGACAACGATCATCATCGGTTTTTCGTTGGCCGGCCGCTCGCACACTTGGTTAAGGAATTTCATCGGGTTGGGGGTATGGGTGAGCGTCGCGAGGCCCGCGTCGTGCAGCGCCGCGATCAGGAAACCCGTCGCGATGCCGACCGATTCCGTGACATAATAATTCTGCTTGTCGTCGCCCGGTTTGGGCCCGCCGCGCCGCTGCCCGAAGATCACGATCAGCCAGGGCGCGGTTTCGAGATAGGGCTTTACCTCGTCCGTGCCGAGCGGCGCGAGCGCTTCGAGCCATTCGTCGCTCGCCTTGTTTTCGTAGAATTCCTTCTCCTCGGCCTCGGCGGCCTCGCGCACGGCCTTTTTGCGGTCCGGCGAGGCGATGACGGCGAAATGCCAGGGCTGGTGGTTGGCGCCATTGGGCGCGGAGCCGGCGGCGAGGATCGCCTGTTCGATCACGGCGCGGGGCACCGGCGCATCGCTGAACTGTCGGCAGGTGCGCCGCGTCCTGATCGCGTCGTAAAAGGCCTTGGCGCGCGCTATCCGCTCGTCGTCGGAATAGTCGGGCAAATCGGTATAGGGGACGGTGTCATGATCGGTCATGCCGCGCGCCTTAGCCGTTCGTTTCGGGGCGCGCAAAGGGGCGCTCGCTATTGACATGAATGTCAGCAGATAGCAGTTCTTCTTCATGGCGAGCGTTGCACAGAGTTCCGAGATGCCGATAGCCGTGCATCCCGATCGGCCCAGGCTCCGCAAGCGGCCGTTCAAGGCGCTGCATCATTTCCGCGAGTTGCTGAAGGACAAGGAAGATACCGAACAGGTCTTCTGGATCTTCGAAGCGCTGCCGCGCCAGTCTTTCCGCGACGATGCCCTGCGTTTCGGGACGAGCGAGCAGGGGCGCGCCATCTATGCGCGCGAGCCCTACCTTCCCGCCATTCTCGACGATCACGAGCGGCTCCGTGCGATGCCTGAAGGAAGCGTCGCCCATGCCTATTGCGATTTCATGGAGAAAGAGGGGCTGACTGCCGCGGGCCTCGTCGCCGAAGGCGAGAAGATGGGCAAGCCGCGCTATGACGACCTGATCCAATGGTATGGCAACCGGAACCGGGACACGCACGACCTGCTGCACGTGCTCACCGGCTATGGCCGGGACGGGCTGGGCGAACAATGCGTGCTCGCCTTCACCTACGGCCAGGATCCCTCGCTCGCGCATCTGTTCATCGCCTATGCCGGTGGCATGAACATGAAGAAGGTGACGGGGACGAAAGCGCCGATCTTCCGCGCGATCAACGAGGCGAAGCGGCACGGCAAGGCCGGCCCGCGCATCTGGGAAATGCCGATTACCGATCTGCTGGCCGAGCCGCTCGATGCGGCGCGGGCGCGGCTCGGCATCGGGACGCCGTCCCACTATCACGAAGCGCATCGGATCCTGCGCGAAGAGGGGCGCGATCCCTATGACATACTCGGCAGGAATGCCGCGCAGGACGGAGCCGAAGCTGCGCAGCCCGCTTAGGCCATTATCATATCAGATCGAAACACCGTCATTGCGAGCGCAGCGAAGCAATCCAGAGCGGTTGGCGATAAGCGCTTGCAGCTCTGGATTGCGTCGTCGCCTTCGGCTCCTCGCAATGACGGTCCATTAAAACTAGATCGTACTTTTTAGAGGGGCTCTCAACCATATCCCTGCATCAGGCAGTCGCCGCCATCGGTGGCGAGGTGGAGCAGGCATCCGACCGCCACGGCGCGTATCCTCCAGTTCGGGATCGCCAGCATCGCGAGATAGGCGAGCGCTGCCCAAATCGTATGCAGCGGATGGAAACCGATGCTGCAGCGGTTCGGGTCGTAGATCGGATCGGCGAGCAGATGATCGATATCGATAAGGATCGTCGCCGCCATGATCAGCCCGGCCCGCCACCAATTCTCCCGCCAGAATATCCAGCCTAGCAGGAAGGGGACGATCGCGTGCCCGCTGATGTGGAGCAGCGGCTGGAGGATATCCATCGATGGCGACATGCCGGGCGGAAAGCTCGCTAGCGGTCCATCAGATCGGGGAAGAAGCGCTCATTGGCCTCGCGCAAGTCGGCGAGGGGGATGCTCGCGCCGTTCACGCGGATCGCATTCCCTCCGACGGTCCCGATTTTCTCGAAAGGAACCGCCTCCCGATCGAGCGGCGCGTCGGCGCGATAGGTCACGAGATAGCGTGCCTGCGTTTCGTTGAAGGCGAAGGCGGCGTCCATCGCGTCGAGTTCGACGCCCAGATCGCCCGCGAGCGCCATTTCCGCGACTGCGACGAGAAGACCGCCATCGGAAATGTCGTGAACGGCGGTCACGGCACCGTCGCGGATCAGCCGACGGACGATATCGCCATGGAGCTTTTCCGCTTTCAGATCGACGCGCGGCGGCGGGCCGTCTTCGCGGCCATGGATTTCACGCAGCCAGAGCGACTGGCCGATCTCCGGATAGTTGGGGCCGATTACCGCGAGGCAATCGCCTTCCGCCTTGAATCCGATCGTCGCCATCTTTTCGATATCGTCGAGCAGGCCCACGCCGCCGATGGCGGGTGTCGGCAGCACGGGCGTCGCCTTGCCGTCCGCGCCGGTGGTTTCGTTGTAGAGCGAGACGTTGCCGCTCACAATCGGCATGTCGAGCGCCGCGCAGGCCTCGGCCATGCCCTCGATACAGCCGACGAACTGCCCCATGATCTCGGGCTTTTCGGGGTTGCCGAAATTCATGCAGTCGGTCGTCGCCAGCGGCTTGGCGCCGACCGCGGTGAGGTTGCGATAGCATTCGGCGATGGCCTGCTTGCCGCCCTCGACCGGATCGGCCTTGCAATAGCGCGGCGTGCAATCGGTCGATATGGCCAGGCCCTTCTTCGTGCCGTGTATGCGGACCACCGCCGCATCGCCGCCTGGGCGCTGCACGGTATCGGCCATCACCATGTGGTCATACTGCTCCCAGACCCAGCGGCGCGAGGCGAGGTCGGGGCAGGCCATGAGCTTCAGAAGATCCGCGCCGATATCCTCGCTCTCGGGAATATCGGTCAGCGGTTCGGGTTTCGGCGTCGGCACATAGGGCCGGTCGTAATTGGGCGCATCGGCGGCGAGGGGGCCAAGCGGAATATCGCACACCGTTTCGCCCTGCCATGTCAGCACCATGTGGCGGGTGTCGGTCACCTCGCCGATCACCGCGAAATCCAGTTCCCATTTCTCGAAGATCGCCCGCGCCATATCCTCGCGGCCGGGCTTGAGCACCATGAGCATCCGCTCCTGGCTTTCGGACAGCATCATCTCGTACGGCGTCATGCCCTCTTCGCGGCACGGCACCTTGTCCATGTCGAGGACGATGCCGACCTCGCCATTGGTCGCCATTTCGACCGAGGAACTGGTCAGCCCCGCCGCGCCCATGTCCTGGATCGCAACGATCGCGTCCGAGGCCATCAGCTCGAGACAGGCCTCGATGAGCAGCTTCTCGGTGAACGGGTCGCCGACCTGCACGGTCGGGCGCTTTTCCTCACTATCCTCGCCGAACTCGGCGGACGCCATGGTTGCGCCGTGGATGCCGTCGCGGCCCGTCTTCGAGCCGACATAGACGATCGGATTGCCGACGCCCGAGGCGGCCGAATAGAAGATCTTGTCCGTATCGGCGATGCCCACCGTCATCGCATTGACGAGGATATTCGTGTCATAGGCCGAATGGAAATTCACCTCGCCGCCGACCGTCGGCACGCCGACGCAATTGCCATAGCCGCCGATTCCCGCGACGACGCCGGACACCAGATGGCGCGTCTTGGGATGATCGGGTCGTCCGAAGCGCAGCGCGTTCATGTTCGCGACCGGCCGCGCGCCCATTGTGAAGACGTCGCGCAGGATGCCCCCGACGCCCGTCGCCGCGCCCTGATAGGGCTCGATGTAGGACGGGTGGTTGTGGCTCTCCATCTTGAAGATCGCCGCCTGCCCGTCTCCGATGTCGATGACGCCGGCATTTTCGCCCGGGCCGCAGATCACCTGCGGGCCTTCGGTGGGCAGCTTCTTCAGGTGGCGGCGCGAGCTCTTGTAGCTGCAATGCTCGGACCACATGACCGAGAAAATGCCGAGCTCGACGAGGTTCGGCTCGCGGCCGAGCGCGGCGAGGATGCGCTGATATTCTTCGTCGTTGAGACCGTGCTCGGCGACGATTTCGGGCGTGATTGCCTGATGCGGTTCTGGGGCGGTATCGGACATGCGAAGCGCCTTAGCGGCGGCGACACGATCCCGCTAGAGTGTTGCGGCGCTTTGCTGGGCATCTTTGCGCGGTTCGCGACTGCGGCCCAGCCACCATGCGGCGAGCGCGGCGATCGAATAGGACAGCAGCGCCATGACCGCGATGCTCGGATCGAATTCTTCCGGCGGCGGACCGAACCAGTCGATCGCCTGGAAAGCGGCCAGCAGCACGACGAGCAGGACAAGCGGAAGACGACCGCTTCCGGCCTTCGCCTGCGTCCGCGACAGGTAGAACAGAACAGCCCCGCCGATCACCAGGATCTCGAGCGGCATCGCGATCGCGGGATGATTCCACAATCCGAAGCCGAGCATCGGCGGACTGCCGGCGAGCGTCAGATCGGGACGATGGACAAGCAGGTCGAGCGGCCAGTGGCTGACGACGACGGCGCCCGCGATCCAGGCGCCAACCGCGTTTTTCGTCGGCGCATGGATCAGCAGCGCGAATGCCGCCCCCCATACGAGGCTGCCGGCCAGGCTGTGCGTATAGGGCATATGATAGAGATCGAGGCCGTTCATCGCGGTGATGCCGGGGACGATCCGCAGATGTTCGATCCCGGCGAGTACGAAGGCGAAGAAGCCGAAATCGACGAGCTGTGCGCCGACGAACAGAAGGCCGAGATTGGGCGCCTTGGGATGCGCAGCGGCAACGAGCGCCGGGGCGAAATGGCCTATGAACATGTCAACTCGATCCCCCGCTTGCGCCCAAAAATCCCGTCATAGC
Organism: Parasphingopyxis sp.; assembly: GCF_052168275.1. GTDB lineage: Bacteria > Pseudomonadota > Alphaproteobacteria > Sphingomonadales > Sphingomonadaceae > Parasphingopyxis. The sequence continues at coordinate 26,042 of NZ_JBQLZM010000157.1, forward strand.
GCGGACCGGACGATAAAAAAGGGCCGGCGGCATCATAGCCACCGGCCCTTGTGAATGCTGGGAAAGCGTAGGCTTAGCTGTTGCAGGTCTGCAGACTGCCGCCGGGGCGAGCGAACTGGATGCTCGAAGCATCGCTGTTGCCGACCAGCGTGTATCCTTCGCCCGAATAGCGCGGCGTGCCGCCCTCTTCCGCCGGCTCTTCGGCATCGCCTTCGGTGGCCTCGTCGGCCGCAGCCAGCGCTTCGTTCGGCAGGATCGTCTGAATGGCGTCCTGTTCCGTGGCAACGCCGACCTGGGTGTCGTTGGTGTAGAAGCTGACATAGACGACGCTGTTGTCGGCGCAGCGGAAGCTGGCTTCGCGCGTCCGCATCGGCGGCAGCTCGGCGGGATCGAGTTCCTCGATCTCTTCGGCATTGGGGTCGGCCATGCCGCCCACGATTTCGGGTTCAGCCTCTCCGCAGGCAGCGAGAGCGAAAATGGCGGCGAGCGGTGCGACCGCGAGGGGGGGTATGATTTTCTGCATAGTGGCGCGGCTTCTCGCGATTGCAGTATGGTTCGTCAACCGTGTTTTTGTGACAATTCCATGATCGCGCCGCCCGCTTCGACGAACGTCGTCATCTCAGGCGCTGGATCTGGGGGGTCCGATTGTTCCGGTCGACCGGGGTCGTGTCCGGTTCGTTGGGCCGTTGCGCGGGCTCGCGCCGATCCGGCCGGCCGACCAGACCGTCCAGGTCGACATCCGGAATTGCGGGCGCGCGTCCGCGGGGCGCCTCGGGAAGATAGCGCCCCGGAACGATGGGCGGTTCGGCATTGCCGCTGCCATCGCCGGGCAGCCCGCCGGGATAGGTGCGGTTGCGGCGCGGCGGCGCCTGGGTCGACGGTCCGGGCTGCTCGGTCTCGGGTCGGTCAGGTCGCGGCGGAGCCGGACGCGCTGTCGTTGCGGGCACGCGCTGGACCGTGGGCCCGGATGCGCGGTCGGAGGCGGGGCTGCGAGTCGGCGGAGGTGCGACGGGCGGTTCGTCTGCGACGCCGCTTGAATCCCCGCCGACCGCTTCTTCGTCGACGGTCTCGACGATATCCGCCGGCGGATCGCGATAGACGGGATCGACGACCTCGCCGCCGGTGAATTCGTCCAGCTGTGCGCGCAGGGCATCGCGTTCGGCGCGGAGGTCGGCGACATAGAAGGCGGCCCATCCGGTCGCACCGACGGCGAAGAGCGCCGCGATCAGCTGGGCGAAGAGGAGCAGCCAGGCGCTGCGGACGAATCGCCGGACATTGGGTCCCATCGGATGCGTGCGTGTTTCGGTCATGATCGCCTCGTTGCGATTGCGGTGCGCGTGAAGCGCCAGAAAATCAGGAACGCGCCGAGACAGGCGGCGCCGAAGCCGGCCAGGGTCAGGCTGCGGTAGAGGCCGAGCTCGACGAGATCCTCGCCGAGCATGACGGTCATGGCCGAGACCAGTACGGTCAACACGACCAGCCCGAACCCGATCGTCGCGACCGGGCCGAGGCCCTGCAGCCGCTGTCCGAGTTCGGCCGGCGCTTCATGTGTCCGGTCCGCTGCGCCGCCCGTATGGCAGGTGTGGCGTCCGGCCTTTTCGCCGACCGCGCGTTCCAGCTCGGTCCATTCGGGTGCCGTGCGTTCGCCGTTCCAGCCGTCGAACGCGATCATGTTGAGTATGTTGAACGGCAGCGGCATCCGGCTCTCGTCGAGCTTGAGCTGGATCAGCTTGTCATTGTCGAGCGCTTCGGTCGCCTCGGCGCGGACCCACAGCGATTCCTTGGCCTCCTGGGACCAGCAGACGACGACGCTCTTCGTCGCCTCGAGCGCCTTTTCGATCTTGATCGCATAATTGTCGCTCGCCTTGAGGGCGGTGTCCCACCATATGGAGTAGCCGTCATCGGTCAGTCCGTCGGCGAGCGTCCCGACGCGGTCGCGATTCTTGCGCGCATAGGAAATGAAGACGTCGGTCATGGCCTTTCTCCGCGGGTGCTCATCATCATACACCCATTCCGTTAGGCCGTCAGTTTTCGGCCTTTTCGGGCCGCCCCGCTATGCTGCCGATCACAGCCCAGTGCGAAAGCTTCTCCGCAAAAGGCATCGCGGCATAGGCCGGACTCGACGAGGGAAGGTCGATCAGCCGGTAGCGCGCGCCGCCTTCGCCCAGCCGTTTCCGCCCGGTCGCCGCCGCCTTTCGGCCGTTGAAGGCGATCGCTTCGAGCTTCGGCAGCGATCCGGCCAGATCGACGAGGTCGTTTTCCCGCGCGTCGCGGATCGCGCTGTCGAGACTGCCCGTCCGGCGCGCATCGGCGATGACGTCCCAGAGCCCGATGCGATGGCGCAGCAGCGCCGCGAGGCGGTCCGGATAGGCCTGTGCCCGCAATTCGACGCCGATCGCGGCGCCCAGCAGCTCCCAGAAGCGGTTCTGGGGATGCGCGTAATATTGCGCCCGGCGCAGCGATTCCTCGCCCGGCAGGCTGCCGAGGATCAGCAGGCGGACATGCCCGTCCACCACTGGGGGGAAGGAGGCTTTGCGAGTCATGCGCTCCCTCGATAGGCGCGGCCGTCCCCATCCGCCAAGCCCCGGCTATCCGCCGCCCAAGCCAAGATTGCTTGCCCGGCGAAACCCGGCTGGGGTAAGTCCTCCATCATGACCATCATATCCCATCCCCTCGCGCTCATCGGCAATACGCCGCTCGTTCGCCTCACGGGTCCGTCCGACGACAGCGGCTGCGAAATTCTCGGCAAGTGCGAATTCGCCAATCCGGGTGGTTCGGTGAAAGACCGGCCGGCGCTGTATATCGTCGAAGAGGCGGAAGAGCAGGGGCAGATCCGGCCCGGCGGCACGATCGTCGAAGGCACGGCCGGCAATACCGGGATCGGCCTCGCGCTGGTCGCCAATGCCAAGGGCTACAGGTCGATCATCGTGATGCCCGACACGCAGAGCAAGGAAAAGATGGATACGCTGCGCGCGCTCGGCGCCGAGCTCGTGCTGGTGCCCGCCGCGCCCTATTCGAGCCCCTGCCATTTCGTCCACCAGTCGCGCCGGATCGCCGAGGAAACCGAGAACGCGCTCTGGGCCAACCAGTTCGACAATATCGCCAACCGACGCGCCCATATCAAAACGACGGCGAAGGAAATCTGGGAACAGACCGGGGGCAAAGTGGACGGTTTCACCTGCGCGGTCGGCACCGGCGGAACGCTGGCCGGAGTCGGCATGGGCCTCAAGGAATATTCCGAGGATGTGCAGATCGCGCTCAGCGACCCCCATGGGGCGGCGCTCTACGAATATTATGCGCATGGCGAACTCAAGTCGGAAGGATCGTCGGTCGCCGAGGGGATCGGCCAGGGCCGGGTGACCGCCAATCTCGAAGGGGCTCCCGTCGATACGCAGTTCCGCATCTCCGATGCCGAGGGCCTCGAATGGGTGCACCGGCTGCTGTCCGAAGAAGGACTGTGTCTCGGCCTTTCCTCGGGGATCAACGTGGCCGGGGCGATGGCGCTGGCCAGGGAATTGGGCCCCGGCAAGACGATCGTCACGATCCTCTGCGACAGCGGGCTGCGCTATCTCTCGACTCTGTACAATGCCGACTGGCTGACCGAAAAGGGACTGACCGTGCCGCCATGGCTGGTCCAGGAGCCTAGCGTTGACCGACAAGCCTGCTGATACTCTGTCCGACGCCCGCCAGGAGCGGGCGAACCGGATTCGCATCGGCGCCACGGGCCTCGCCACCATCGTGGTCATCGTGCTGCTGGCCGCGAGCTTTTCGGGCACGGCGAGCAACGAGCCCGAACTGACGCCGGAGGCGATCGCCGAACAGGCCGATCAGGACCAGGCCGACCTGACCGCGGAACCCGAGCAGCCGCAGGAGCCGCTCGCCGAACTGGGCGTCGCACCCGGCACCGGGCCGGTCGACGATAGCGAGGTGGAGCCCGTTCCGGAGTTCCCCGCCGGGGATTCTCCCGACAACTGATTCGCGCGAATCGGGCGCCGCGGCGTCCGCGATTCGACGATATCGCCGGCCAGGCACGCCTTCCGGCGGGGATTCGCGCTTGGCGACCCATGATCGCGCCGAGACCGGGATGTCCCTCTTCAAGTAAAACAAAAGAAGAACATCGGGGCAAATGCGCGGCTTTAGTGCGCGCAACATCCATCTTATGGTATAAAATCCCATAAAATACCCATGAAATGGTATTGATACCCCGTCTTAACCTTGATACGCAAAATGCCTTGGAGACACGGGGCAGGGCGTTCCCCGCATCTGATTATGCGCGCTGAATTCAGGGGATTCGGCGAAGGGGCTGCTTTGCGCCGCGAGAGAGGATCGGCGTGGAATTTTCTATTCCCTTTGGCGGACAGGCGCTGAACGCGGTCGACGCGAAAGGCCGCGTATCGCTGCCCGCCGATCTGCGCGCCACCGTCGAACGCCGTGCCGTACAGGCGAAGGCCGCCAACATGCCGGTCGACGACAAACTACTCTATATCGCCGAAGACGAAGAGCTGCCCTGCCTCACGGGCTTCGACGAGACCGAGTATTTTGCGTTGGCCGGCGAGTTGCGCGAGCAGCGCGCGCGCGAAACCGCCCAGGGCGGCCGCAGGAGCCTGATCCGGCGCGACGGCGGCGGCACCGAGACCTTCGCGCCGCTCCAGCGCGTCGTGTTCGACAAGGCCGGGCGGATGGTGCTGTCCGGGCTGCTGCGCGAGATCGGCGGGATCGAGGATTTCGCCTTCTTTACCGGCAACGGCCCCTATTTCGACATCTGGTCGCCGGGTCGCGCCTATTCCCATTACATGGCGATGGGCGACAAGCGGCTGCTCCGGGTGCTCGAGCATCTGTGCCGCGAAAAAGGCGTGACGTTATGACCGTCGCGACCGACCCCCGGCCAGATCCGCGTCACGAACCCGTCCTGCTCGACGAGGTGATCGCCGCGCTCGAGATCGCGCCGGACGAGATCCATGTCGACGCGACCTTCGGCGCCGGGGGCTATACGCGGGCGATGCTCGCCTGTGGCGCGGAGGTGTACGCGTTCGACCGCGATCCCGATGCGATCGCCGAGGGCGCGGCGCTGGTCGAGGAAAGCGGCGGCCAGCTGCATCTGCTGCCGCGCCGTTTTTCCGAAATGCGCGACGCGCTTGCCGAACAGGGTGTGGAGCAGGTCGACGGCGTCGCGATGGATATCGGCGTCTCCTCGATGCAGCTCGATCGCGCCGAACGCGGTTTCTCGTTCCAGGCCGACGGGCCGCTCGACATGCGGATGGAGCAGGAGGGCGAAAGCGCCGCCGATTTCGTCAACAATGCGGACGAGAGCCTGATCGCCGATACGCTCTACGCCTATGCCGACGAGCATCGTTCGCGCCGGATCGCACGCGCGATCGTCGCCGCGCGGCCGATCGCGACGACGGGCGAGCTGGCGGCCGTGGTCCGCAAGGCCGTCGGCTATCGGCCCGGCGCGCCCAAGGATCCGGCGACCCGAACCTTCCAGGCGATCCGCATCCATCTCAACCGCGAACTCGACGAACTGCGCGACGGGCTCGCGGCGGCGGAGGCCGTGCTCGCCCCGGGCGGGCGGCTGGCGGTCGTGACCTTTCACAGCCTGGAAGACCGGATCGTCAAACAGTTTCTGCGCGAGCGCAGCGGCCGCACGCCGGGCGGTTCGCGCCACCTGCCCGATGCCGGCCCGGCCGGCCCGGCGGCCAGTTTCGACAAGCCGGCCAAGGCGCAGCGCGCCGGCCAGGCCGAACTCGCCCGCAACCCGCGTGCGCGCTCGGCGACCCTGCGCAGCGCGCGCCGCAACGACGCGCCGCCCTGGCCGCTCACGAGGAGGGCAACCGCATGACGATCACCCGCAAATTCCGCTCCGTTGCCTGGGCCGCGACGGTCGCGACGGCGGCGCTCAGCTGCTATCTGATCTCGCACCGCGTCGCCGCCGAGCGCAACGCGCTGGAGGCGGTCGAGCGCGATATCCAGCAGGCGCGCGAGGATATCCTCGCGCTGAACACCGAATTCCAGACGCGCAGCCGGATGAGCCAGATCGAGCTGTGGAACCGGCGTGATTTCGTCTTGATCGCACCCGATGCCCGCCAGTTCCTGGAAGGCGAGCTGGCGCTCGCCAGCCTGCTCGACGCGCCGGCGATCGAGGCGCCGGTCCGGCAGGCGTCGGCGACCGAGGAGCCGCCGGCCGAAGGGCGGATTGACCCCGACATCTTCGAGGCGCCCGACGCCGATGATGGGCCGCAGATCCAGCAGGCCGCCTATCTCGTGCCCGGCGGTGTTGCGGAAGCGGCCCGGGGCGAGCGGATCGCCTTTCTCGACGATCAGTTGCGCGGCGCGATCGCCGGCGAGGCGGAGCGCGAGCAGGCCGGGGAGGACGACACGGATCGATGAGGCCGCCCGTCGCCAAACCGGCTGAAGTGCGCAAGGTAAGCCTGCGGCGGCAAATGCAGCCCATCGTCCAGCAGCGGCTGATGATCGTCATGCTGCTGCTGTTGTTCGGCGTCGTCGCGGTCACCGTGCGCATCGGGTGGCTGACGATGACGAGCGGCGGCGAGGCCTATGCGGCGGGCACCGACGTCAACCTGCCGCCGCGCGCCGATATCGTGGATCGCAACGGCGTCACCCTGGCGCGGACGATCGACGCCTGGTCGATCGCCATCCATCCCGAGCGGATCATCAGCGATCCCGAAGAGCTGGCGCCGCGTCTCCACGAACTGATGCCCGAACGCAGCACGCAGGAATATATCGATATCCTGACGTCCGGCCGCACCTTCTCCTATCTCCGCCGCCGCGCGCTGCCCGAACTCGTGGCTCAGGTGAACGCGCTCGGCGAACCGGCGATGGAATATCTGCGCGAACCCGAGCGCCTCTACCCGCAAACCAATCTCGCCGCGCATGCGCTCGGCTGGGTGAATCTCGACGGCGAAGGCGTCACGGGCATGGAAGCCGTGCTGGAGGAGCGGCTCATGGATCCCGCCCTACGCACCGAGCCCGTCGCGCTCTCGATCGACAGCCGCGTCCAGGCCGCGGTGCAGAGCGAACTCGCGACCGCGATGCGCCGCTTCAATGCGATCGGCGCCGCCGGGATCGTCCTCGATGTGGATACCGGGGAATTGCTCGCGCTGACGTCGCTGCCCAATTTCAACCCCAACGCCGCCAACCGGTCGAGCGACCGGGCGCGGTTCAATCAGGCGACGATGGGGTTTTACGAGCTCGGCTCTACCTTCAAGCCGATCACGATCGCGGCGGCGATCGAAGAGGGCGTGGTCACCGATATCTCGCGGCGCTATAATGCGGAAGAACCGCTCGAAGTGGGCCGGTTCACGATCAACGACGATCACCCGCAGCGCCGCTATCTCAACGTGCCCGAAACGCTCGTCCACAGCTCGAACATCGTCACCGCGCGCATTGCCGACCAGCTCGGCGCGGAGCGGATGCAAGCGGTGTTCCGCGATCTTCATTTCGACGATCCGGTCGATTTCGAACTGCCGGTGCGCGGCCGGCCGATCTGGCCCGATTACTGGGCGCGCACGACGATCATGACCGCGGGCTATGGCCATGGCATCGCGGTGACGCCGCTCCATCTGGCGAACAGCTATGCGACGCTCGTCAATGGCGGTCTCTACCGCCCGCTGACGCTCATGCGTCTGTCGCCGGAGGACGTGCCGGCCGGCGAGCGCGTGTTCAGCGAGTCGACGAGCCGGGAGATGCGCGGGCTGCTGCGGCTGATCGTGCAGGAAGGTACGGGCCGCAACGCGGATGCCGAGGGCTATCGCGTCGGCGGCAAGACGGGTACGGCGGAGAAAGCCGGGGGCGGCGGTTATCGGCGCAATGCGCTGGTAACGACTTTCGCGGCGGCCTTTCCGATGGACGATCCCCAATATGTCATCGTGATCATGCTCGACGAACCGCGCGGCGATGCGGGCACCGGCGGTGCGTCGTCGGCGGGCTGGACCGCGGCGCCCGTCGTGCGCCGGGTCGTCTCGCGGATCGGGCCGCTGCTCGGCGTCATCCCCAGCGAACATCGCGACATCGACACCGCCCGTCTGCGCGCGATGCTGTGGCGCCCGCCCTCGGAGCGGTCATGAAGCTCGGTACGCTCATCGGATCCGGCGCGGGCGACGGCCCGGTCGTGACGGGCTTTGCGATCGACCATCGCAAGGTGGCTCCGGGCACGATCTTCGGCGCGTTCCGCGGCGCGCGTTTCAACGGCGAGGACTTTATCGACGAGGCCATTGGTTCGGGCGCGATCGCCATCGTCTCCCGTCCCGAAGCCCGGGTCGAGGGCGTGCCGCGCATCGCCGACGAAGAGCCGCGCCGCGCCTTTGCCCAGCTCGCGGCCAAATTCTTCGCGCCCTTTCCCGAAACCTGCGTCGCGGTCACCGGCACCAACGGCAAGACCTCGACCGTGGAACTGACGCGCCAGCTGTGGCGGATCGCCGGCCATCATGCGGCGTCCATCGGAACGCTCGGCGTGACGACGGCCGACGACCAGGTGAAGACCGGTCTGACGACGCCCGATATCGTCACCTTCCTCTCCAACGCCGCCGGCCTGAAACGCGAGGGCGTGACCCATCTCGCCTTCGAGGCGTGGAGCCACGGCCTCTCCCAGTACCGTACCGAGGGGCTGCCCGTCGCGGCGGCGGCCTTCACCAATCTGAGCCGCGACCATCTCGACTATCACGGGACGATGGAGGCCTATCTCGCGGCCAAGATGCGGCTGTTTTCCGAAGTCGTCGACGGCGACGGCACCGCCGTCGTCTGGGCGGACGATCCGGCGAGCGCGGAGGTGCTGGCCACGGTCGAGGCGCGGAGACTGCGTACGCTGTCGGTCGGCGCGCATGGCGACGCGATCCGGCTGGTCGATCGCACGCCCAGCCAGCTCGGTCAGACTCTCGCGGTCGAAGCGGAGGGCAGGGCGTACACGATCAAACTGCCGCTGATCGGGGCCTATCAGGCGAACAACGCGCTGGTCGCGGCCGGGCTCGTCTGGGCCACGGACGGCGATCCCGAAGCCACGCTCGACAATCTCTCGCGGGTCCAGCCCGTGCGCGGGCGGCTCGAACGCGCGGTCATCACCAAGGCCGGCGCGCCCGTATACGTAGACTATGCCCATACGCCCGATGCGCTCGAAGCGGCGATCGATGCGCTGCGCTGGCACACCAGGGGACGGCTGATCACCGTGTTCGGTGCGGGCGGCGACCGGGATACGGGCAAGCGCCCGCTGATGGGCGCCGTCGCCTCGCGCCTGTCCGACAGGGTGATCGTGACCGACGACAATCCGCGGTCCGAAGAGCCGGCGAAGATCCGCGCCGCCATCCTGGCGGGCACGGACGATGCGGCAGAGGTCGCCGACCGCCGGGCGGCCATCGCCGCCGCGATCGAAACGGCGAAAGCCGAGGATATCGTCCTGGTGGCGGGCAAGGGCCATGAACAGGGCCAGGAGATCGGCGACCGGATCCTGCCCTTCGACGATGTCGAAGTCGCCAGGGAATGCGCGGCATGAGCGCGCTCTGGACATCGGCCGAGATCGCCGAGGCCGTCGGCGGCGAAGCGTCGGGTGAATTCAGCGTTCAGGGCGTTGCGTTCGACAGCCGCGAAGTCGGCACCGGCGATCTGTTCATCGCGCTGAAGGGTGAGACGACCGACGGCCATCGCTTTCTCGACGGCGCGTTCGGCAACGGTGCGGCCGGCGCGATCGTCAGCGGGAATTGCGCGCATCCGCATGTCCGCGTCGCCGACACGATGGATGCGCTCAACGCGCTGGGCGCGGCGTCGCGGGCGCGAACCGGAGCGAAGATCGTCGGCGTCACCGGATCGGTCGGCAAGACGGGCGTCAAGGAAGCGCTGTTCGCTGCGCTCGACCGGCCGGCCGAAGGCCAGGCGCATCGCTCGGTCAAGAGCTACAACAATCATACGGGCGTCCCGCTCAGCCTGGCGCGCATGCCGCGGGGCGCGCGATACGGCGTGTTCGAGATGGGCATGAACCATGCCGGCGAACTGTCCGCGCTGACGCAGCTGGTCCGGCCGCACGTCGCGATCGTCACCGCCATCGCGCCCGCCCATATCGAGTTCTTCGACAGCATCGAGGGTATCGCCGACGCCAAGGGCGAGATTTTCGAGGGACTCGAGCCGGGCGGCACGGCCTTGATCCCCTTCGACAGTCCGCATCGCGACCGGCTGATCGGATGGGCCGAGCCGCATGCGGCGCGCATCTGGACCTTCGGCCGGGGCGAGGGCGCGGATATCCGGGCCTGCGAAGTCTCTCCCGAGATCGCGGGCACGATCGTCAGCGCCTTACTGCCGGCCGGGGAACTGACTTATACGATCGGCCTTCCCGGCGAACATTGGGTGTCCAATTCGCTGGCGGTGATCGGCGCGGTGGAGGCGGTCGGCGGCGATCTCGCGGCGGCCGGGCTCGCGCTCGCCGAGATGGCGGGCCTGCCGGGCCGCGGCGCGCGGTCCGCCATCCCGGCCGGAGATGGCGAGGCGCTCCTCATCGACGAAAGCTACAACGCCAACCCGGTCTCGATGCGCGCGGCGCTCAAGACGCTCGGCGAGGAACGGGCGGAGCGGCGCATCGCGGTGCTCGGCGCGATGGGGGAACTGGGGGAAGACAGCGATCGCTATCATGCCGAACTGGCGGGCCCGCTCGGCGATGCGGGCGTCGAACTGGCCGTGCTTGTCGGCGAGCCGATGAAAGTGTTGGCGGACGCGCTTGGCAATATGATCGCCATCGTCCATGTGCCCGACGCCGCGGCGGCGCTGGAGAGTCTCGAAGGCGAGATTCGGCCGGGCGACGCGGTACTCGTCAAGGGAAGCAACTATATTGGTCTGGCCCGTCTCGTCGAGGCGCTGGCCGGCGGAAAGACAGCATGTTCGACCTGATCGCCAGCTATTTCGACTATGCGGGACCGTTCAACCTGTTCCGCTATCTCAGCTTCCGCGCCGGCGGGGCGACGGCGACCGCGCTGCTCATCGGCCTGCTGATCGGGCCGCGCTTCATCGGCTGGCTCCGCATCAAGCAGGGTAAAGGCCAGCCGATCCGCGAGGACGGGCCGATCACGCACATGAAAAAGGCCGGCACGCCGACCATGGGCGGCCTGATGATCCTCGCCTCGCTCTCCATCTCGCTGCTGCTCTGGATGGATCTCTCGAACCGGCTGGTCTGGGCGGCGCTGTTCGTGACGCTGGGCTTCGGCCTGATCGGCTTTCTCGACGATTACGACAAGATCACCAAGCGCCATCATGCGGGAATTTCGGGCAAGCTGCGATTGCTGGCCGAGTTCGCGATCGCCGGCATCGCCTGCTGGATCATCCTCGGCGAGACGGGCACCGACCTCTATCTGCCCTTCGTCAACGGCCCGGTGGCCGATATCGGCTATGCCTATTACATATTCGCGATGCTCGTGATCGTGGGGGCGGGCAATGCCGTGAACCTCACGGACGGGCTCGACGGCCTCGCGACGATGCCGGTGATCATCGCCTCGGTCGCCTTCATGATGATCATCTACCTTGTGGGCCGCGAGGATTATGCGACCTATCTCGGCATTCCGCACGTGCCGGGCGCCGGCGATCTCGCCATCATCTGCGCGGCGATCGTCGGCTCGGGGCTCGCCTTTCTCTGGTTCAACGCGCCGCCGGCCGCCGTGTTCATGGGCGACACCGGCAGCCTGGCGCTCGGCGGCGCGCTCGGCGCGATCGCCGTGACCGCGCATCATGAAGTCGTGCTCGGCATCGTCGGCGGGCTGTTCGTCCTCGAGGCGCTGTCCGTGATCATCCAGGTCTTCTTCTACAAGCGGACCGGCCGGCGCGTGTTCAAGATGGCGCCGATCCACCATCATTTCGAGCAGATGGGCTGGTCGGAGCCGACCGTCGTCATCCGCTTCTGGATCATCTCCTTCGTGCTGGCGCTCGCCGGCCTGTCGACGTTGAAGCTCAGATGAAGCCCGCCCGCGCCTTTGCCGGTAAACGCTATGCGGTGCTCGGTCTCGCGCGGACCGGGCTTTCGGTCGTCGACTATCTGTGGCGGTCGAGCGCGAGCGTAACCGCCTGGGACGATCGCGAGGAAGCGCGCGAGCAGGTCGCGGGCAAGGCCACGCTGGCCGATCCGCTGGAACTGGACTTGTCGAAATTCGCCGGCGTGGTGGTTTCGCCCGGCGTGCCGATCAACCGCCATCCGATCGCCGACAAGGCGCGCGAAGCGGAGGTGCCGCTGATCGGCGATATCGAGCTGTTCGCCCAGGCGCGTCCCGAGCTGCCGCCGCACAAGGTGGTCGGGATCACCGGCACCAACGGCAAGTCGACGACGACCGCGCTGATCCATCACATCATCGAGACCGCCGGGATTCCCGCGCGGCTCGGCGGCAATATCGGCAAGCCGATCCTGGGCGAGCGCGAGCTGGAAGCGGGCGGCGTCTATGTGCTCGAACTCTCCTCCTTTCAGATCGACCTGACGCAGCGCCTGGATTGCGACGTCGCGATCCTCCTCAACATCACGCCCGACCATCTCGACCGCTACGAGAATTTCGACGCCTATGCGGCGGCCAAGGCGCGGCTCTTCGAAATGCAGTCTGCCGATCATGCGAAAATCATCGCGATCGATGACGAGCCGAGCCGGAAGATCGCCGCCGAGGCCGATGGCGTCGTCATCCAGATTTCGGCCGGCGGCTGCTTGGACCAGTCCGAATGGCCCGCCTTGCAGGGGCCGCATAACGCCCAGAATGCGATCGCCGCGATGAGCGCCGCGCGCCGCCTCGGTATCGGCGAAGAGGCGATCGAACAGGGACTGCGGACCTTCCCCGGATTGCCGCACCGCATGGAACGCGTGGCCGACAGGAACGGCGTCCTCTTCGTCAACGACAGCAAGGCGACCAACCCGACGTCCGCCGCTCCGGCGCTGGCCGCCTATCCGGCGATTCACTGGATCCTGGGCGGCCGCGCCAAGTCCGACGATCTCGATGCGTGCGAACCGTATTTCGATCACGTCCAGGCGGCCTATACGATCGGCGAGACGGCGGACATGTTCGAAAAACTGCTCGCGCCGAAAATGCCGGTCAGCAATTGCGGAACGATGCGCAAGGCCGTGAAGCTGGCCGCGCTGGCCGCCAGGTCCGGCGAAACCGTGCTGCTCTCTCCGGCTTGCGCGTCCTTCGACCAGTATCGCGATTTCGAGGAACGCGGCGACGATTTCCGCTCTGCCGTGGGGAGCCTGTCATGAACATGGAATCCGCCATCGCCAAAACCGCCGCGCCGAAAGCCCAGCGCCGGGCCTTTGGCGATTATATCGGCCGGTCGCACAAGGGGCCGCTCGGCGAATGGTTCTGGGAGATCGACCGCGTTCTCCTGCTGCTCGTCACGATCCTGATCTCGATCGGCCTGATCGCCGTCGCCGCGGCGTCGCCGGCCGCTGCCGGGCGCTATTCGGGCGACAGCCTGCAGTTCCAGCAGCTCCATTATTTCTATCGCCAGATCGTCTGGTTCAGCGTCGGCGTGCCGGTCATGCTCGTCATCTCGACGATGCCCAAGGAATTCGCGAAGCGCTTCGCGCTTGCCGGCGCCGTCTGCTGCTTCGTCCTTTTGCTGCTCGTGCCGTTTCTCGGCAACGAGGTGAACGGGGCGAGGCGCTGGATCGGCTACGGCATGGCCACGCTCCAGCCGTCGGAATTTCTCAAGCCCTTCTTCATCGTCGCCACGGCCTGGCTGCTCTCGCTGCGGGTGACGCAGGATCCCACCCTTCCGGTGGTCTGGGCGACGGCGATCCTGACCGGCGTGATCGCGCTGCTGCTGATGCGCCAGCCCGATTTCGGTCAGACCGTCATCTTCGGCTCGGTCTGGATCGTCATGCTGATGATCTCGGGCGTGTCGGCGAAGATTCTGGGCGGGCTGTCGGCGCTCGGGATCGCGGGCATCGGGTCGGCCTATTTTTTCTATCCGGTCGCGACGACGCGGATCAACAATTTCCTGTTCGCCGAGGGCGACAGCTATCAGGTCGACAATGCCATGCGCACGCTGACCAATGGCGGCTTTTTCGGCACCGGGCCGGGCGATGGCGAAATGAAATACCGCCTGCCCGAACCGCACACCGACTATATCTTCTCGGTGATCGGCGAGGAGTTCGGGCTGGTCGCCTGTCTCGCCATCGCGCTGATCTTCGGCGCGATCGTCGTCCGGGTTTTCGTCAAGCTCATCAACGAGGAGAACATCTTCTACCTGCTCGCCTCGGCCGGGCTCGCCACGCAGTTCGCAATTCAGGCGCTCATTAATATGGCAGTAAATCTCGATATGGCACCGTCGAAGGGGATGACATTGCCCTTCATTTCCTATGGCGGCTCGTCGATCATCGCCTTGTCGATCGGCTTCGGTCTGCTGCTCGCCTTTACCCGGCGCAACCCGCACCTTCCGGCGCTGGACCGGAGGCTGTAGATGGGCGCGCGGCACTTCGTTCTCGCGGCCGGCGGCACGGGCGGGCACATCATCCCGGCCTTCGCGCTGGCGACCGAGCTCAAGAAGCGCGGCCATTACGTCGCGCTGATCACCGACGAACGGGGCGCGGCGATCCCCGGCACATTCGAGGGGGACGAAAAGCATATCCTGCCGGCGGGCCGGATCACCCGGAACCCGCTCGGCTGGTTCGGTGCGGCCAAGAATATCTGGCGCGGCCGGGCGATGGCGCGGCGGCTGTACGAAAGCTTCCATCCGGAGGCGGTGATCGGGTTCGGCGGTTATCCGGCGCTGCCCGCGCTGCTCGGGGCGCTGGCGGACGATATCCCCTGCGCGATCCATGAGCAGAATGCCGTGCTCGGCCGGGTCAACCGGCTGCTCGCAGGGCGGGTCGACGCGATCGCGACCGCCTACAAGCAGGTCGGCCGGCTCAGGGAGCGGCATCTCGCCAAGACGCACCTGATCGGCAATCCGGTTCGCGACGAGGTGGCGGCCCTCCGGTCCCAGCCCTTCCCCGCGCTCAGCGAAGACGGCATATTCCGGGTGCTCGTCACCGGCGGGAGCCAGGGCGCGAGCGTCCTTTCGCAGGTCGTGCCCGACGGGCTGGCGCTGCTACCGCTGTCCTTCCGCCGCCGGATGCAGGTTACCCAGCAGTGCCGCGAAGAGGATATCGAGCGGGTGCGCGACCGCTATGCCGACCTCGCGATCCCGGCCGATCTCGCCACCTATCTGCCCGACCTGCCCGAGCGGCTC
>NZ_JBQLZM010000158.1:0-18497 GCF_052168275.1 Parasphingopyxis sp.
TGGAACGCGCCCGAGGCGATGAACAACACGTGGTCGGTGCGCACGGCGCCGTGCTTGGTGGCAACGGTCGTGCCTTCGATCAGCGGCAGCAGGTCGCGCTGCACGCCCTCGCGCGACACGTCGGCGCCGCCGCGCGTGTCGCTGCGCGCGGTGATCTTGTCGATCTCGTCCAGGAAGACGATGCCGTTCTGCTCGACGGCAGAAATCGCATTGGCGACGACGCTCTCCTCGTCCAGCAGCTTGTCGCTCTCCTCGGCGATCAGGATGTCGTAGGACTCGGCGACGTTCATGCGGCGCTTCTTGGTGCGCCCGCCCATCGCCTTGCCGAAGATGTCGCCGAGATTAAGCATCCCCATAGAGGCGCCGGGCATCCCGGGGATCTCCATGGTCGGCAGTTGCATGCCGCCGGCGTCATGCACCTCGATCTCGACTTCCTTGTCGTCCAGTTCGCCCTGGCGCAGGCGGGTGCGGAACTTCTGCCGCGTGTCGGCGCTGGCGTTGGTGCCGACCAGTGCGTCGAGCACGCGCTCTTCGGCCTGCAGTTCGGCCTTGGCCTTCACCTGCTGGCGCATGCGCTCGCGCGTCATGTGGATCGAGATCTCGGTCAGGTCCCGGACGATCTGCTCGACGTCGCGGCCGACATAGCCGACCTCGGTGAACTTGGTCGCCTCGATCTTGACGAACGGCGCATCGGCGAGCTTGGCGAGCCGGCGGCTGATCTCCGTCTTGCCGCAGCCGGTCGGTCCGATCATCAGGATGTTCTTCGGCGTCACCTCGTTGCGCAGCTCTTCGGACAGGCGCTGGCGCCGCCAGCGGTTTCTGAGCGCGACCGCGACCGCGCGCTTCGCCTCTTTCTGGCCGATGATATGCTCGTCGAGCGCGGCCACGATGGCTTTCGGGGTAAGGGCGTCGTTCATGGAAATCCTGGAATAGTGTATCGGGGTTGGGGTGAAGATGGGGCGTGCGAGGCGACCGTCAAGCCGGAGGCGCGCAGCGAAAGGCGTCGAACAGCTGGCGATGCCGGTCGAAGATGCGATCGGCGGCGGTCGCGCTCGGCGCGGTCGACCATTCCCCGCGTTCGGCTGTGCCGCCCAGAATGATTCCGTCCCGGCGGGAGAACATGTAGATGCCGCCCGGCGCGCTGACCGCATAATCGACCTCCGGTTGCGGCAGGAGGATTTCGAGCTGGCCGCGCATCGGCACCAGTTCCTCGTCGCCGAACAGCGCCTTCGCGCCGAGCCCGGTGCAATTGAAGATCAGGGTTTCGGGAAGCGCGGCCAGCTCCGCGGCGTCCCGAAAGGAGCGGATCGCGATCTCGCCGCCCGCGAGGCGGATATCGTCGAGCATCTGGCGCAAGAACACCGGCGTTTCGATGATCATTCCGTCATATTGACGGACGAAGGGCGCGGCAAATGGGTGCGCGTCGGGCTCTATCGACCGGGCCTCGGGCATCATGCCGGCGATCAGCCGGTCGGTCGTGCCCGGGCCGGAGGCGCGTCGGCTGAGTTCGTAGTTGCGCATCCAGCGGACGCCGTAGCGATCGCCGATCATGATCTGGAAGCGGCGATAGCTGTAGGCCGCCGCGGTCACCAGTTGCCGCTCGAAAGCCGGCGTGAGGGCCGCGCGACGATAGACGAGCGAGGGATACCATTGCCCGCCGGCGATATCGGACGTCGTGTGCGGCGGCAGCTGTTCGGCATAGATGCGCACCGGATAGCCGGCCTCCTGCAGCAGCCGCGCCGTGGTCAGGCCCATGACGCCCGCGCCGATCACGGCGACCGGGCCGCTATGACCCGGCAGTCCCGCGTCCAGCGCCAGCCGGCTGCTGCCCCAGCTCAGGGTAATGCCGGCACCGCCATGGCCGTAATTATGGACGAGCCGCTTGTTGCCAAGGGCCTCGGCCCGCACGACGAAACCGGAATCGCGAAACGGGCGCAGGCCGACAAGCGTCCGGATATGGCGCTCGCGCCGCACATCGACGGGATGAAGGCGACAGCCGGGGGGCGGCCCGGCCGCGCGGCCCGCCGTCGTCGTACAACCCTGCAACGCCAGCCCTCCGAGAAGCGCGCCCGTTGCCGTGAGCAGGGCGCGCCGGTCGATGGCCTGGCTAGCCGGCATTCTCGATCATCTCGATCGTCAGCTGGTCGTTGGTGTAGACGCAGACCTCCGCCGCGATGGCCATGGCGCGGCGGGCGATCGTCTCGGCGTCCTGTTCGTAATCCTTCAGCGCGCGGGCCGCGGCCAGCGCATAATTACCGCCCGAACCGATCGCGGCGACGCCGTTTACCGGCTCCAGCACGTCGCCATTGCCGGTCAGGATCAGCGTGATCTCCTTGTCGGCGACGATCATCATCGCCTCGAGATTGCGCAGATATTTGTCGGTCCGCCAGTCCTTGGCCAGTTCGACCGCGGCCCGCATGAGCTGGCCGTTATGGCGTTCCAGCTTGGCCTCGAGCCGTTCGAACAGCGTGAAGGCGTCCGCCGTCGCGCCGGCGAAACCGCCGATGACCGAGCCATCGCCGAGCCGGCGAACCTTTTTCGCGTTGGGTTTCATCACCGTCTGGCCCATCGAGACCTGGCCGTCGCCGGCGATCACGGCCTTGTCCGCATCGCGGACGGCGAGAATGGTGGTGCCGTGCCACGGTGCGCTGCTTCGATTATCGTCCATGAGCGCCGATATATAGCGCGGTGGCCGTCCCGCAAGTTCGGCGCCCGTTAAGTAGCCGGTAACCATTCCGCGTTACGCGTTTTTCATGGGTTTACGGGGATCATCGGGCATGTCTCTCATCGAGGATACGCAGGTTGCGGCATTGCTGGCCGAAGTCAGCGACTTTGGCGTTTTTTCACTCGATACCGACGGTATATGCACGGGCTGGATGCCGATATCGAGCAACTATCAGCTCGCGCCGGTCGACGAGGTTGTCGGCCATCCGCTCGAAAAATTCTACGGACGGGAAGAGCGCGAAGCGGGCGCCTATTGGAAAAATCTCAAGACGGCCAAGGAGAAAGGCCGGTTCGATACCGAAGGCTTTCGCCGACGCTGGGACGGCAGCTATTCCTGGACGCGGATCAGCATCGTCAAGAAGCTGGACGATGCCGGCGAGCATGTCGGCTATGTCGGCGTGGTCTATGATGCGACCCGCCAGCGCGATGCGGCCAAGGCGCTGCACGCCAGCGAAGAGGCGTTCCGCGCGCTCGTCCAGGGCCTGCACGATCACGCCATCTATATGCTCAGCGTTGATGGCCGCGTAACCAACTGGAATGCCGGCGCCGAGCAGATCAAGGGCTATCCCACGGAGGAAATTCTCGGCCAGCATTTCTCGATCTTCTTCACCGAGGACGAACGCGGCCGGGGCGTTCCCGATCAGGTGCTCGAGCAGGCGCGGGTCGCCGGCCGCTATCGCGAAGAAGGCTGGCGGGTCCGCAAGGACGGCGAGAAATTCCGCGCCGAGATCTTCGTTCAGGCGATCTACGACGAGAGCGGCGAAATCCTCGGTTTCGGCAGCATCACGCGCGACGTCACCGAACAATATGAAGCGAAGCAAAGTCTTGCCGCCGCCCAGGAGGCGCTCAACCAATCGGAGAAGCTGCGTTCCCTCGGCGAGCTGACCGGCGGCATCGCGCACGACTTCAACAATCTGCTGACGGTGGTTCGCGGTTCGGCGGAACTGCTGAAAAGCGAGACGCTGTCGGACGACAAGAAGATTCGGCACATAGACGCGATCGTCGAAACCGCCGATCGCGCGGCGGAATTGACCGGACAGCTGTTGTCGTTCGCGCGCCAGCAACCGCTCCAGCCCAAGCGGCTCGATCTCAACGAACTGATTTCCGGCATGTCCGATCTGATGAAGCGCACCCTGGGCGGCGGCGTCAGCATATTGCTGACGCCAAGCTCCGGCCTGTGGGACGTCCGGGCCGATCCGACCCAGCTGGAAAATCTGATCCTCAACGCTGCGATCAACGCGCGCGATGCGATGGACGGCGCGGGCACGTTGACGCTTGCGACACGCAATGTGCACGGCAAGGGCGGGGACGAAGTCTGCCTGTCGATCTCGGATACCGGTTCGGGCATCGAACCCGAAATACTCGAACGGGTGTTCGAACCGTTCTTCACGACCAAGGGGCCCGGCAAGGGCACCGGTCTGGGGCTGTCCCAGGCCTATGGCTTCGCCGCCCAGTCCGGCGGTCGGCTGGAGATCGGCAGCGAAGTCGGGCGCGGCACGACGCTGAGCCTGTACCTGCCCCGGGCCGAAGCCAAGCCGAACATGAACCAGAGTGCCCGAACCCGGAAGGCCGATCGCGATGTGCCGCGCGGCACCCGCGTACTCTTGGTCGAGGACAGCCGCACGGTGGCCGTTTTCGCCCAATCGCTTCTCGAAGACATGGGCTGCGACGTCGTCCACGCCCAAAATGCCGAAGAGGCGCTGATCGCGCTGGAAAACGAGCCCGACGGATTCGACATCATCTTCTCCGACATCGTCATGCCCGGATTGAGCGGTCTCGATCTCGCCGCACGGGTCCGCAGCCAGAAACCGACGCTGCCGATCCTGCTGGCCACCGGCTACAGCGAGGCGGCGGCGCGCGGCGAGGGCAGCGAATTCCCGATCCTGCCGAAACCGTACAAGCGCGACATATTGTCCGCGAAATTGTGCGAGACGATGAACGCGTTCAGTCAGGCCGCCTGACCGAAAGCCGTCCTACAGCTCGAGCGGGCCGCTCGAGAGAATTTCCAGCGTCCGGTCATCCAGCGACTGCCCGGCCAGCGCAGCGTCGCGCTCGCGCAGAAGGTCGGATATCTGCTCCCGGAACAGAGCGACCACGGCCGTCAGCCAGCCATTCACGAGAGGATCGCCCGGTGCGTCGGTCACGTCGAACAGATCGAGCCGTTCGACGATCTCGGCGGCCGGCATGAAATATTCGTTGGTGACCCAGCGATTGGTCGTGAACCAATGGGTCGGAATCCCCTGGACGTCGCAGGACAGGGCGATGAAATGGACGACCTTGGCCGGGCTCTTGCCCTTCTTGTTCCGGGGCTCGGGAATGGCGAGCGGCTCGATGCCGCCGAAGGCAGCGAGCGGCAGAAACAGGTGAAAATGGCCATGTTCGCCCGGTTCGCGCTGTTCGGGCGGATGGGCGTGATAGAACCAGCGCGACCGGTTCGACGGGCTGACCGCATCCTTTTCCGGATAATGGTCCCATTGCCGAAAATCGCTGTCCGGCGGCACGACCCGGGGGACGAGCGAAACGCCCTGCGACGCCATCCGCTCGGTCAGAGCAAACAGCGTCGCTTCAGCGTCGCCGGCTATCGCGCTGCGCAACAGCCTTCATGGGCCGCGCAACAGCCTTCGGCCGCGGCGGTTTCGGCGGCGGCGCAACAGCCTTCGTGATCGGCTGCGGCGCAGCATCCTGCGGCCGCGCAGCAGCCCTCATGATCGGCGGCACAGCAGCCGCCCGCGGCAGCGCAGCAACCGGCCGCGCTCTCGGCCGCGGCGGCGGCGCAACAGCGCGCCCCGCAGCTACAGGCCTGCAGGGCCGGTGCGGCCAGCGCGAGCCCGCCGGCGACGGCGAGCATCGAGCCGAGGCTGCGTTTTTCGGTTTTGTCAGGCATTGGTTTCTCCCTCATGTATCTTGGCTATCCGGGTTCGCCGGTATCGGGAGGGGGGTTACACCCGCCCTGCCGGTTTTCGACCGGATAGCTGGCCACGGGTGAGCGGTTCCGATGCCCGTCGGCGCCTGCCTACCGGTCGACGCCCTACCGGTCGACGCCCTTGATCTTTCCCCACTGGCGGGCGGCCGTATAGCCGAGATAGCCGGTGCCGAACAGGGCGTAGAGCGGCTCGGGAATACCCTGCAGATAGGCGTTCATGCCGGCTGCGATGTCCTGCGCGGCCTCGGGCCGGACCGCCGCGATCAGGCCCATGGGCAGCGCCCAGAGCAGCAGGATGTACATCACGTAGAGGAAGCTCGGCCGCGCCCGGCTCGTCCAGGCATCGGTCGACTGCGCCTCGGCGACGATCGCCGACAGCTGGGTGCGGACCGTTTCCGCCGTCTGGGTGCCCTCCAGTTTCAGCAGTTCGAGCTTGGCCCGGTCGCGGGCTTCGCGATCGGGCAGCACCCGGTCGATAACGGTGGCAAGCGGGCCGAGAAGGCCGGATATGATGGACATGTCTCTCTCCATGGTGAATCGATGGAGCAATAAATAACCTATATGGATATCTGTAGGACAGCGGAATATGCGGTTCGCGATGCGGATGCTGCGAGCGCCGCGACGAAAGGGAAACGGATTGGACGGTCGGCGGGGGTGGCTGGTCGGGGCGACTGGATTCGAACCAGCGACCTCCACACCCCCAGTATGATGCGCTACCAGGCTGCGCTACGCCCCGACCAAGGGGGCGCGATGTAAATCCGATGCGCCGCCAATGCAAGCGCGGCGTGTGCGCCCGTCAGCTTACATCCCCGCCGTTTCCGATCAGCCGCCGATAAAGGTGGCGAATTCGGACACCGGCACCCGGTCGGTCCGGAGGCTGTTGATCGGCGCGTCGGGATCGTGGTGGCCGAGCGCCAGGCCGCAATAGAGCATCTGCTCGTCGGGCACGCCGAGCCATGGCCGCACCGTCTCGTGGAGGATCGCCCAGGCTTCCTGCGGGCAGCTGTCGATGCCCTCGGCCTGCGCGGCGAGCATCAAGGTCTGGATGAACATGCCGAGATGCGCCATCTGACCGTTACCGACGGCGAGCGCCCGGTCGATCGTGAAGAACATGCCGACCGGCGCGTCGAAGAAGCGGAAATTGGACGCCATCTGCATCATCCGCCCCGCCTTGTCGTCGCGGGCGATGCCGGCCGCGCCGAACATATCCTCCGCATTGCGCAGCCGCCGGGCCATATGCGTTTCGCCCATGCCCGCCGGATAGATTTCGAATTCCGCGGCGGTGAGATCGACGCCGCCAGCAATCGCCTCGAGCGCCAGCCGCTTCAGCTCTTCGAGCTTCTCGCCCATCACGACATAGACGTTCCATGGCTGCATGTTGCTGCCCGAGGGCGATCGGCTGGCCAGCGCGAGCAGGCGTTCGACCGTCGCCCGGTCGACCGGCGTGTCGAGAAAGGCGCGGCGGGACTGGCGGGCTTCGATCGCCGCTCTGACGGTCAGTTCCTCCATCGGCTCAATCGTCCCCCATCAGCGTGCGGTCATGTTCGGCGGTATAGCTTTTCACGCTGATGCCGAGAATCTTGGCACCGGACAGGGCCTGGTTGAACGTCGCCATGTGCGGGCTCCGGAAATGGGCGTCGAGCGCATCCCGGTCTTCCCAGATTTCGGCGATCCGCATGACGTCGGGCTCTTCCATCGCTCGGCCGTAGGAATAGCTGATGCACCCGCTTTCCTTGCGCGTTTCCCCGATCATGGCGACCGCCGCGTCGTGCAGCCGCTCCAGTTCGCCCGGCTCCATCCGGACCCACCCTTCGACGATGATCATGGCATTCCCCTCCATTCCCTATCCGCGAGCCGGTGCTAGCGTGCCGCGGCGGGGATGCAAATTAATTTGCCGGTGACGGATGGCAGTTGCGCGAAACGCACCTTAGGTGATAGAGGCGCGCCACTTGCAAAGGGGCGCACCGTCAAGGCCCCGTCAACCAGCTTCACAGGTCCGATCCATGTCCGCCACTCCCATTCTCGCCGCAGCCGCCCCCTCCGGAGGCGCCGGTTCCTTCATCATCCAGCTCGTCCCGCTGATCCTGATCTTCGTGATCTTCTGGTTCCTGCTGATCCGTCCGCAGCAGAAGCGGATGAAGGAGCACCGGGAAATGATCGCGGCGGTCAAGAAGGGCGATCGGGTCGTGACCGGAGGCGGCCTGCTCGGCAAGGTCACCAAGGTGAATGACGAGGAAGTCGAGATCGATCTCGGCGGCGGCCAGAAGGTCACGGCGCTCAAGGCGACCCTGTCCGACGTCCGCAATCCCAACGCTGCCAAAGCAGCGAACGACTAGGGCGCACCAGCGAACCATGAACGATTTTCCTGCCTGGAAGGTCTGGCTGCTCACGGCGTTGCTCGTCGTCGGCGTGCTGCTGTCCATCCCGAGCCTGCTCACCGAACAGCAGCGGGCCTATATCCCCGATTTTCTGCCGCAGCCGACGATCAACCTGGGTCTCGACCTGTCGGGCGGCGTCCATATCCTGCTCGAAGCGCAGACCGAGGAATTCGAGGAACAGCGGCTCCAGACGATGGCGGACCGCATCGAGGATGCGATGAACGACCAGGAGCCGCGCATCGAGATCGGCGATATTTCGCGCAGCGGCGGCCGCATCACCTTCACCGTGCGCGACGAGGCCCAGCTCGACGAGGCGATGGAGCGCGTCCGTGCGGAAACCCAGCCGGTCGGCTTTACCGGGCAGCGCGATTTCAGCGTCGAAAACGAGGATTCGCTGCGGGTCGTGGTGACGCCCACCCAGGCCGGCACCGACGAAGCCATCAACAATGCGGTCGCGACCGCGACCGAAGTCGTCCGGACCCGGATCGACGAACTCGGCACGCGCGAGCCGACGATCATCCGCCAGGGCGCGGAGCGAATCGTGGTCCAGGTGCCGGGGCTCGACAGCCCGGAATCGCTGATGAGCCTGCTCGGCCGCACGGCCAGCCTCGAATTCCGCATGGTCAATTACGAGGCCGATCCGAACATGGCGCTGGCCTGCCAGGCGCCGATCGGCAGCGAGGCTCTGCCCTATGCGAACCAGGAAGAGGGCGTTGGCTGCGTCATTGTCCAGCGCCGCGTTATGGTCTCCGGCGACCAGCTGGTGAACGCCCAGCAGGGATTCGATCAGCGCACAGGCGAAGTGACCGTCAACCTGACCTTCGACGGGCCCGGCGGCCGCGCTTTCGGAAGGGTGACGCAGGAAAATGTCGGGCGGCCCTTCGCGATCATCCTCGACGGCGAGGTGCTGTCGGCTCCCAATATCAATGAACCGATCCTCGGCGGAAACGCGCAGATCACGGGCAGTTTTTCCGTCCAGTCCGCCAACGAACTGGCGATCGCCCTCAGATCCGGCCGCCTGCCGGTCGAGCTGGCGGTCATCGAGGACCGGACGGTCGGTGCCGAGATCGGCGATGAAGGCGTCCGGCTCGGCGGTCTGGCCGGACTGATCGCGACGGTCGCGGTGATGGCCTTCATGTTCGTCACCTATGGCCGGTTCGGCATCTATTCGAACATCGCCCTCGCGCTGAACCTGTTCCTGATCCTCGCGATCATGGCGATGCTCGATGCGACGCTCACCCTGCCGGGCATCGCCGGCTTCGTCCTCACGGTCGGCGCGGCGGTCGACGCGAACGTGCTGATCAACGAACGCATACGCGAGGAGCAGAGACGCGGGCGCAAGGTGATCGACGCGATCCAGACCGGCTACAAGGAAGCGAGCCGGGCGATCTTCGACGCGAACATCACCAATTTCATCGGCGGGGCGCTGATGTTCTCCTTCGGCTCGGGCCCGGTCCGCGGCTTTGCGGTCGTGCTGGTGGTCGGCATCATCACGTCGGTCTTTACCGCGGTGACCATCACGCGGATGATGGTGTCGGTCTGGATCAAGAACAAACGGCCCAAGGAGCTCGTGGTCTGATGCGTCTTCTCAAGCTTGTCCCGGACACCACGAATATCCAGTTCCTCAAATGGCGGAACGTGGCGATCGCCATTTCGATCGTCCTGACCATCGCGTCGATCGCGCTGACCGTCACCCGCGGCCTCAATTTCGGCGTCGACTTCGCCGGCGGCCAGATGATCCAGGCAACCTTCACCGAGGACGCCGAAGCGCCGGTCGTCCAGCTCCGCCAGGACATCGCCGGGCTGGGCATCGAGGGCGCGTCGATCCAGCGTTTCGGCGACGAAAACCAGGTGTCGATCCGGATGCGGGTCACCGAAGGTGCCGACGACGATCCCGAAATCGCGAACCAGATTTCGACGCGGGTCACGCAGATGATGCAGGCCAATTACGAAGGCGTGCGGATCGATTCGGTCGACTCGGTGTCGGGCAAGGTGTCGGACGAACTGTTCCGCGCCGGCGCACTGGCGCTCGGGCTCGCGATGGTCGCGATCTCGCTCTATATCTGGCTGCGTTTCGAATGGCAGTTCGGCGTCGGCGCGTTGTTCGCGCTGTTTCACGATGTCGCGCTGACCTTCGGCTTCTTCGCGCTGACCCAGCTCGAATTCAATCTCAACATCGTCGCCGCGCTGCTGACGATCATCGGCTATTCGCTCAACGACACGATCGTCGTCTACGACCGTATCCGCGAAAATCTGCGCAAATACCGCAAGATGGAAATCGTGCCGCTGCTCGATCTGTCGGTCAACGAAACGCTGGCCCGGACGGTGATGACCAGCCTGACGATGGTCGTCGCGCTCGTCGTGCTGATATTCGTCGGTCCCGATCTGCTGTTCGGCTTTACCGCCGCGATGCTGCTCGGCATCTTCGTCGGCACCTACAGCTCCGTCTATATGGCGGCGCCGATCCTGATCTGGCTCAAGGTCGGGCCGGATACGTTCGTGCCCGAAGAAGTGTCGGGCGGCCCGAAAGTCCACAAGGAGGGCTACGGCCGCTGATGGTGTCGTTGCAGCGCGAGACGCCTGCCCCCGGTCCGCTGGTCACCGGTTTTGCCGGGAACGGCTTTCGCGTCGACGGCGAGGTCGTCGATGGCGGCCTGTGGCTCACGCCCGACTGGGCCCGCCCATGGGACGCCGCCGGCCCCGATGCGCTCGACGCGGCGGCGCTCGATCCGTTGCTGACGATCGATCCCCGGCCCGAATTCCTGCTGCTCGGCACCGGTAGCCGCCTGCGCCGTCCGTCCGCCGCTTTCATGGCCGCGATCGAAGGCCGCGATATCGGCGTCGAGGCGATGGACAGCCGGGCCGCGGCGCGCAGCTGGGGCCTGTTGCGCGGCGAAGGCCGCTGGTTCGTCGCCGCCCTATTGCCGCTCGACGAGAGCTGAAAGGTGCCGGAACAGCGTTTCGCTGTTCCGCTCCCAGGAAAACCGGTCGACCGTCGCGCGGACCTTTTGCGGGTCCGGCGGATCGGCGAGTATCGAGCGGACGGCCGCGGCGATCGCCTGCGGCTCGCGCTCGACGATGGCCCCGGCTTCGGGCCGGTCGACGAGCTCGGCCGCCCCGCCTGCGTCCGAGATCACGACCGGCGTGCCGGACGCCAGCGCTTCGACCCAGGCGTTGGCGAGGCCCTCCGACGCCGAGGGCAGCGCCATCACATCGGCCGCGGCGAGCAGCTTCGCCACCTCCACATGCGGCAGGTTCCCGGGCAGCCGGACGCGGTCCGCCAGGCCGAGATCGCGCGCCCGCCTTTCGAGCGCCGCCCGGTCTTCGCCGTCGCCGACGCACCAGAGGCTGGCGTCCGGAATGTCGGCGAGCGCCTCGATGACGAGCCGCTGGCCCTTGCGCGGGATCAGCGCGCCGACCGTAACGATCAACGGGCCCTCCACGCCGAGCGCCGCCTTGGCCGCGGCGCGGTCGACCGGGCTGAAGCGGCTCTTGTCGATCCCGGTATAATGGACCGTGATCCTGTCCGCCGCCATGCCCAGCGCGACCATGTCGGCCTTCAGCGCTTCGCTGACGGCGAGCAGCCCGTCGGCGGCATCCGCCGCCGCCAGCACCTGCCGCGCCGAGCCGGTCCGCCGGCCCCAATAATGGATATCGGCGCCCCGCGCCTTGATCGAGAAGGGCACGCCGAACGTCCGGGCAAGCCGCCTCGCCGCCGGCCCGTCCGGATAGAAGAATTCGGCATCGATGACGTCGAACGGGAAACGCGTGCGGATCGCATTCAGCACCGGTTCGAGCGCGCGCGCCATCGCGGCGGGGGCGAGCGGCCCGCCGATCCTCGGTATCGTGCGAAAGCGCGGCCGGTGGATGTTCACGCCCTTCCAGATCTCCTGTTCGGCTATGTCGGCAAAGTCCGCATACCGATTGTGGCGGTCGAGCGGCCATGGCGGCACGCCGATCGGGGCCACGACCTCGAGCTCGACATCGCCGCGCGCCGCCAGCCCCAGCGTCTGGCGTTCGACGAAACCGCCGAAGGTCGGCCGCGACGCGTCCGGAAACAGGGTGGCGAGGGTCAGCACGCGCAGCATCGGCATGCGCTATAGCCGAACATCGCCGGTTCGAAACCCTTTCGGCGATCCGCGAATCTGCTCTCTTGGCGGCGGCGATCCGCTGCGCTAGAGGCAATGCCATGCGTATCCAGTTCCGCCCCGCAGCGATGCTACTTGCCGCTGCCGCCTTCGTTCCGCTCGCCTCGTGCGCCGGTCCGAGCGCCCAAACCCGCGCCGATACCCAATATGTCGCGCGTGACGTCAACACGCTCTACAATCTGGCGAAGGACCGGCTGGACCGGAACCAGTACGGCATCGCCGCCGCGATCTTTTCCGAGGTCGAGCGCCAGCATCCCTATTCGCCCTGGGCGCGGCGGGCGCAGCTGATGGGCGCGTTCAGCTTCTATCTCGCGCGCGAATATCCCGAGGCGATCTCCTCGGCGCGGCGCTTCCTCTCGATCCATCCGGGCAACCGCGACGCGCCCTATGCCTATTATCTGATCGCGGTCAGCTATTATGAGCAGATTTCGGACGTGACGCGCGATCAGTCGCTGACGCGCCAGGCGCAGGCCGCGCTCAACGAGGTCGTCCGCCGCTATCCGGAAAGCGTCTATGCGGCCGATGCGCGGCTGAAGCTCGATCTGGTCAACGATCATCTTGCCGGCAAGGAAATGGAGATCGGCCGGTTCTACCAGCGCCGCCGGCAATGGCTGGCCGCGACCGTCCGCTTCCGCAATGTCGTTGACAGCTATGACACGACGACCCATGCGCCCGAGGCGCTGATGCGGCTGACCGAGAGCTATCTGGCGCTCGGCATCGTCGAGGAAGCGCGCCGCGCCGCGGCCGTGCTCGGCAACAACTATCCCGAATCGCGCTGGTACGACCGCGCGTACGAGCTGATGCAGCGCCATGGCGGCCCCGCGGCGCCTGCTGCCGGCGATTAAGGATGCTGGCCTGACCGGCCGATTGCGCTAAAAGCCGGTTGATGCTGACCGGCCTTTCCATTCGCGATGTCGTGCTGATCGAGGCGCTCGATCTGCAGTTTTCCGACGGGCTCGGCGCGCTGACCGGGGAGACCGGCGCGGGCAAGTCGATCCTGCTCGACGCGCTGGGCCTGGCGCTCGGCGTGCGCGCGGACAGTGGTCTCGTCCGCCAGGGCGCGGAACGCGCCGTCGTCAGCGCCACTTTCGACATCCCGCCCAGTCATCCGGTCGGCATATTGCTGACCGAGAGCGGTCTCGATGCCGAACCCGGCGAGCCGCTGATCGTGCGCCGGATCGTCAAGGCCGATGGCGGCAGCCGCGCGAGCGTCAACGACCAGCCGGTGTCCGCCGCGCTGCTGCGCGAGATCGGCGGGCTGCTCGTGGAGATCCACGGCCAGCACGACGATCGCGGCCTGCTCGACGCCAAGGGCCATCGCGCCCTGCTCGATGCTTTCGGCAAGATCGATCTGAAGCCCGTGGCTGATGCTTGGGCGGCGTGGCGCGCCGCGGAAGCGGCGCTCGCCGAGGCGCGCACCGAGGTCGAGGAGGCCGAGCGCGACCGCGAATTTCTCGACCATGCCGTCGCCGAACTGCGCCAGCTGGCACCGCAGCCCGGCGAGGAGGGTGAACTCGCCGAGGCCCGCGCGACGATGCAGAAGGGCGACCGTATTTCCGGCGACCTTGCCGAGATCGTCGAACTGCTCGACGGGTCGGAGGGCGGGCTCGCGAGACTGCGCCAGGCGGCGCGCCGCGCCGACCGCATCGCCGGCGAACATGAATTGCTCGGCGAGGCGCTGGCGGCGCTCGACCGGGCGCTGATCGAAGCCGATCTCGCGGAGGAGAAGCTCGCCGAGGCCGGGCATGTGCTCGCCTTCGATCCGGCCCGGCTCGACGAGGCGGAAACCCGTCTGTTCGATATCCGTGCGCTCGCCCGCAAGCACCGGGTCGAGCCGGACGACCTGCCCGCGCTCGCGGAGGAGATGGCGGCCAGGCTCGATCGGATCGAGGCGGGCGGCGCGCATCTGGCGGCGCTCGAAGCCGATGTCGGATCGAAGCGGGATGCCTATGTCGCGGCGGCCGAAATCGTGCATGCGCGGCGGACGAAGGCGGCCAGGGCGCTCGACACGGCGGTCGCCGCCGAACTCGCGCCGCTCAAGCTCGATGCCGCGCAGTTCCGGACGGCGGTCGAGACGCGCGACGAGGCGCAATGGACGGCCGACGGGCACGACCGGGTGGCGTTCGAGATCTCGACCAATCCCGGCGCGCCGTTCGGCCCGCTGGCGAAGATCGCGAGCGGCGGCGAACTCTCCCGCTTCATCCTCGCGCTCAAGGTCGCGCTGGCCGAACAGGGCGGGGCCGCGACGATGATCTTCGACGAGATCGACCGCGGCGTCGGCGGCGCGGTGGCGAGCGCGATCGGCGAACGGCTCGCCCGGCTGGCGACAGGCGCGCAGCTGCTCGTCGTCACCCACAGCCCGCAGGTCGCCGCGCGTGCCGGCCATCAATGGCAGATCGCGAAAAGCTCGGACGGCCTCGTCACCCGCACCGGCGTCCGGCGCCTCGACGATGCCGAACGCCGCGAGGAAATCGCCCGGATGCTGTCGGGCGCCAAAATCACCGACGAAGCCCGGGCGCAGGCGGAGCGGCTGCTGGAGAGCATCTAGCTTGGAGGGTTTATGTGGAAAGTAAATGCAGGGCGTAGAAGTGCGCTGGCTGGTGAGTTTTTAGAGCGAGGCGTCGTCGCCATTGGTTGGCGAGAAGTTGGCGATTATTCGAACGCGGAATCAAGTGAAGACGTGCTTGAGAAGGTATCAAAAGCCTATCCCGATCATACAGATCGTCAAAACCAAGTGAGCGCTGGGCAGATCTGGCGATTCCTCAATGAAGTGCAGATCGGCGATCCGGTTTTGACATATGATCCAACGGATCGACTTTATCATGTCGGAGAAATAACCGGCCGACCTCGCTATGCGCCCGATGAAATCGAGGTACTTCCTGTGCAGCGATCGGTCGACTGGCAGTTAACAGTCCCGCGTGACGACCTTTCCGACGCGGCGCGAGGGAGGCTTGGAGCAATTCTGACCTTGTTTAAGCTCGCGTCATCCGCCGCTGCGGAAGTCAATGCACTTGCCCGAGGAGAGCCCATCGATAATCAAGCTGACGCAACATCGAGCGAAACTGTTGAAGACGCCGTCGATCCATTTGAGGGCCTCGAAGATCAGGCCATTGAACGGGTTAAAGACCGGTTACTGGCGCTAGACTGGGAACAGATGCAAGAGATCGTCGCCTCGCTGTTGCGGGCCCTCGGCTACAGAACATCCGTATCCCCGGCCGGACCTGATCGTGGTAAGGACATTATCGCTTCGAAAGATGGTTTTGGGTTCGAGCGTCCTCGGATCGTCGTCGAAGTCAAGCACCGCCGCGCTCAGATGGGCGCGCAAGAGATTAGAAGCTTTCTCGGCGGACGGCACCAGGATGACCGTGGGTTGTATGTCAGCACTGGCGGTTTCACCCAAGAAGCGCGCTATGAAGCGGAACGTGCGTCAACGCTTACTCATTTGATGACGCTGGACGAGTTGGCCCGGGCTTTGATCGAGCAGTATGACCGCCTTGACGAGGAAGGGCGGCGCCTTTTGCCGCTCACGAAAATTTACTGGCCGGCCTGATCAAAACTGCCCGCAAAGCGAATCTCCGTTCCCGTCTGGGATGCGCAAAAGTGTGCGCATCAAGTCATCCGGCCGGCTTGCACCGCCACGATCCCCTGATAGGGTGACGCATCATGACACAAACCCGCCGCGACATGCTGAAACTGGCGGCTGCGATGGCCGCCGCATCGGCCATGGGCGGCGCGGCACGGGCGGAGGGGGATAGTGGAATGTATGGACTGATCGGACAGATGACAGCGACGCCGGGCGACCGTGCGGCGCTGATCGCGATACTGGAACGCGGGACGCGCAATATGCCGGGCAATATCGCCTATGTGATCGCCGAGGATCGCGCGGACGAGAATGCGCTCTGGATCACCGAAATCTGGGACAGCCAGGAAAGCCACGCCGCGTCGCTCGAACTGCCGGGCGTCCAGCAGGCGATCGCCGAGGGCCGGCCGATGATCGCGGGCATGGGCCACCGCTTCGAGACGACGCCCGTGGCCGGTGTCTGAGGCGAAAATTGCCTGTCCTATTCGCGGTATCGCTGGCATCATGCCGCGCCATGGTTGCGATCCTGTCGAAAACCGAAAAAAGCGAGTTTTTCCGCGCGCGTGAAGGTGCGACTTCTTGTGACATCTCGTGCGGAGGGGGGCGGTGAGCGACGTTGAAATATCCGAAGCCGATGCGGCCAACGAGCTGATGCGGCTGGCGAAGCGGATCGCCAGGCACAACACGCTCTACCATGTCGAGGATTCGCCCGAAATCTCCGACGCCGATTATGACGCGCTCGTCCGCCGCAATGCGGAGCTGGAGGCGCAATTTCCGCATCTCGTGCGCGCGGACAGCCCGTCGAAACAGGTCGGCGCCGCGATCGCCCATTCGCCGCTCTCCAAGGTGCAGCATGCGCAGCGGCTCTATTCGCTCGACAACGGCTTTTCGGACGACGATATCGCCGAATTCCTCGCGCGCATCCGCCGCTATCTCAATCTCGCGGAGGCGGAGCCGGTCGCGATGACGGCCGAGGACAAGATCGACGGGCTTTCGCTGTCGATCCGCTACGAAGACCGCAAGCTCGTGCTCGCGGCGACGCGCGGCGACGGGCAGACGGGCGAGGACGTGACCGCCAATGCGCGGACGATCGCCGACATTCCCGACGCGCTGCCCGAAGGCGCGCCGGCTGTCTTCGAGGTGCGAGGCGAGGTCTATATGTCGAAACAGGCCTTTGCCGATCTCAACGCGCGGCAGGAGGAAGCGGACGAGAAGATCTACGCCAATCCGCGCAACGCGGCGGCCGGATCGCTGCGCCAGCTCGATCCGGCCATCACCGAAAGCCGCAAGCTCAATTTCCTCGCCCATGGCTGGGGCGTGGCGAGCGATCTGCCCGGCGAAACGCAGATGGCGGTGATGGACGCGCTCAGGGGCTGGGGCATCCCGGTGTCCGATCATCTCGAACGGCTGGAAACGCTCGAGGCGATGCTCGGACGGTATCGCGAGATCGAGCGGCTGCGCGCCGAAATGCCCTATGATATCGACGGCGTCGTCTACAAGGTCGACCGGCTCGACTGGCAGGCGCGGCTGGGGTTCGTCGCCAAGGCGCCGCGCTGGGCATTGGCCCATAAATTCCCGGCCGAGCGGGCCGAGACGATACTCGAGGCGATCGACATCCAGGTCGGGCGGACCGGCAAGCTGACTCCGGTCGGGCGGCTGACGCCGGTGACGGTGGGCGGCGTCGTCGTCTCCAACGTCACGCTGCACAATCGCGACGAGATCGACCGGCTCGGCGTGCGGCCCGGCGACCGCGTCGTCGTCCAGCGCGCGGGCGACGTCATCCCGCAGGTCGTCGAGAATCTGACGCGCGACGAAGAACGCGATCCGTACGCCTTTCCGGACGAATGCCCGCGCTGCGGTTCCGAAGCCGTGGCGGCCGAGGGCGAGGTCGATGTGCGTTGCACCGGCGGCCTGATTTGCCCGGCGCAGCGCGCCCAGCGGCTCATCCATTTCGTCAGCCGGGGCGCGATGGATATCGACGGGCTCGGCGAGAAGAGCATCCGCGAGTTTTTCGGGCTCGGCTGGCTCGACAGCGGCCCGGCCGACATCTTCCGGCTGCGCGACAAGCGCGACGACCTGCTGGCGCGGGACGGATGGCAGGAGAAGTCGGTGGATAACCTGTTGGCGGCGATCGAGGCGCGGCGAACCCAGTCGTTCGACCGGCTGCTGTTCGGCCTCGGCATCCGCCATATCGGCGATGTCACCGCGCGCGATCTCGCCCGGCATTTCCACGATCCCGAAACGCTGCGCGCCGCGGTGTCCGACATGCGGGTGCGGCGCGACGAACTCGACGAACAGGTCGCGCAGTTGCGCGCGGCGGAGGGCGCGGAAGCGGCCGAAAAGGCGCGGGCCAAGGGGCTGTCGGAGATCGCCCAGTCGCTCGCGATATCCGGCATCGGCCCCACCGTGGTCGAGGCGCTGACCGATTTCTTCCACGAACCGCACAACGAAAAGGTCTGGGCGGACCTGCTCGGCGAGGTCTCGCCGCCGCGCTACGAGGTCGAGGTGCAGGAGAGCCCGGTTTCGGGCAAGACGGTCGTCTTCACCGGCAAGCTTGAAACCATGAGCCGCGACGAAGCCAAGGTGCAGGCCGAACGGCTGGGTGCCAAGGCCGCAGGATCGGTCAGCGCGAAAACCGATCTTGTGGTGGCGGGGCCGGGCGCGGGATCGAAACTCAAAAAGGCGGCCGAACTCGGGATCGAGGTGATCGACGAGGCGGCGTGGGCGGAGATCGTCGCGGCGGC